>JBMTEY010000007.1:0-40975 GCA_049433545.1 Burkholderiales bacterium
GGCTGCGCTTCGCCATCCGCGAGGGTGGCAGGACCGTCGGCGCCGGCGTCGTCGCGAAAGTGATCGAGTAAAAACATGGCCGCTTTGAAAAGTCAGAAAATCCGCATTCGCCTGAAGGCGTTCGACTATCGTCTGATCGACCAGTCGGCGCTGGAGATCGTGGATACGGCAAAACGCACCGGAGCCGTGGTCAAGGGCCCGATTCCGCTGCCGACGCGCAAGCAGCGTTTTGATCTGCTGCGCTCGCCGCATGTCAACAAGACTTCGCGCGAACAGCTGGAAATCCGCAGCCATCTGCGGTTGATGGACATCATTGACCCGACGGACAAGACCGTCGATGCACTGATGAAGCTGGATTTGCCCGCGGGTGTGGACGTCGAAATCAAGTTGTAACGATTCAAACGGGCGCTGTGGTGCCCGGTAGTAAAACAGAAGTGCCGGCCAATTGCAGTCGGCGCCTTTTTAATAAAGGTACAAAACATGAGCTTAGGATTAGTCGGCCGCAAAGTCGGCATGACGCGGATCTTCACCGATGACGGGGACAGCATTCCCGTGACCGTCGTTGACGTGTCGAACAACCGTGTCTCACAGATCAAAACCCCTGAGGCTGACGGCTACTCCGCCGTGCAGGTTGCCTTTGGCAAACGCCGCGCTTCGCGCGTACGCAAGCCGGCAGCTGGGCATTTTGCGAAAGCGGGCGTCGAGGCCGGACGGGTGCTACGAGAATTCCCGGTCGCGCCTGAGAAACTCGCCGATATGAAGGTTGGTGCTGCCGTGGCCGCGACCATATTCGAGGTCGGTCAGTACGTCGATGTGACCGGCGTGTCGCAGGGCAAGGGTTTTGCCGGTGTCATCAAGCGCCACAATTTTTCGTCGAACCGCGCCAGCCATGGTAACTCGGTATCGCACAACAAGCCTGGCTCGATCAGCATGGCGCAGGATCCCGGTCGCGTGTTTCCCGGCAAGAAAATGCCCGGCCACATGGGCGCTGTAAAGCGGACCCAGCAATCGTTGAGAATCGTGCGCATTGATGCCGAACGCAACCTCCTGCTGATCCGCGGGGCAATTCCCGGCTCGCGCGGCGGCGACGTGATGGTTCGCCCGGCGGTACGTGCACGGCGGCCGGCGGCAGTTAAACAGGGCGGCAAAGCCGCTGCTGCGAAGTAAGGGGCGCGCATGGAACTCAATGTAATCAACGAGCAGGGCAAGCCGACAGCCAAGCTGGCGGCTTCCGACGCGGCGTTCGGCCGTGAATTCAACGAATCCCTGGTGCACCAGGTGGTGACGGCCTATCTCGCGAATGCGCGGTTGGCTACCCGGGGGCAGAAGGACCGCGGCACGGTCAAGCATTCGACAAAGAAGCCCTGGCGTCAGAAGGGCACAGGCAGGGCGCGCGCCGGTATGACCTCGAGCCCGCTGTGGCGTGGCGGTGGACGGACTTTCCCGAACTCGCCGGACGAGAACTATTCACACAAGCTTAATCGCAAGATGTACCGCGCAGGCATGCTGTCGATCCTGTCGCAACTCGCGCGTGAAGAGCGGCTGGTGGTGGTTGATACCTTCACCGTCGATGCTCCCAAGACCAAGCTCCTCGCCCAGAAACTGCAGGGCATGGGTATGGATGACGTGCTGGTCATTACCGACAACCTTGACGATAACCTGCGGCTGTCTTCGCGCAACCTGCCTCACGTCATGATTGTCGAAGTAGGGCATGCCGACCCGGTCAGTCTGATCCGTCACGGCAAGGTGCTGATGACCAAGGCGGCGGTGGGCAAGATAGAGGAGTTGCTGGCATGAGCGCATTCAATACCGAGCGCCTGGCGCAAATACTGCTGGCTCCGGTGATTTCGGAGAAAAGCACGTTTGTCGGCGAAAAGCACAACCAGGTGGTTTTTCGCGTCGCGCGTGATGCGACCAAGCCTGAAATCAAGGCCGCGGTGGAAACCATGCTGAGCAAGAAGGACGAGAAACTTGAGGTCCAGGATGTCCGGATCGTCAATGTCCGTGGCAAGGAAAAGCGCTTCGGCAAGTTCACCGGCCGTCGCAGTTCATGGAAAAAAGCCTATGTCTGCCTCAAGGCGGGCCAGGAAATCACCTTTGCTGAAGGGGAGGTGAAGTAATGTTGATCAAAGTCAAACCAACTTCTCCGGGCCGTCGCGGCTTGGTCAAGGTCGTTACCCCAGGCCTGCATAAGGGCAAGCCGGTCGCCAATCTCGTGGAGCGGCAGACCAAAAAATCCGGCCGCAATGCGCATGGGCGCGTCACCATGCGCCACAAGGGCGGTGGCCACAAACAGCATTACCGGACGGTCGATTTCCGGCGCGACAAGGACGCAATCCCGGCCAAGGTGGAGCGGATTGAATACGATCCGAACCGCAGCGCGCATCTGGCCCTGCTTTGCTACGCTGACGGCGAGCGCCGCTATATTATCGCGGCCCGCGGTATCAGCGCCGGCATGCAGCTGGTGTCCGGTGCAGAAGCGCCGATCAAGCCGGGCAATGCCCTGCCGTTGAGGAACATCCCGGTCGGAACTACGGTTTGCTGCATCGAAATGCTTCCGGGCAAGGGTGCACAACTGGCACGTGCGGCCGGTACCTCGGCGCAGTTGCTGGCGCGCGAAGGCGAGTATGCACAGCTGCGGTTGCGTTCCGGCGAGATCCGCAAGGTCCATGTCAACTGCCGCGCCACGGTCGGCGAGGTCGGCAATGAAGAGCATTCGCTGGAATCCATTGGCAAGGCAGGGCGCGTGCGCTGGCGCGGCATCCGTCCTACCGTGCGTGGCGTGGCGATGAACCCGATCGACCATCCGCACGGCGGCGGCGAAGGACGAACTGCGGCTGCGCAGGCGCCGGTGAGCCCTTGGGGCGTCATGTGCAAGGGTTACAAGACGCGCAAGAACAAACGCACCAGCGGCATGATCATCCGTCGCCGCAATTCAAAAGCTACGGCGTAAGGGGTAACGATGTCACGTTCGATCAAAAAAGGCCCGTTCGTCGATCATCACCTGATGCAGAAGGTGGAAACCGCGCGGGCGGGTTCAGACAAGCGTCCGATCAAGACCTGGTCGCGCCGTTCAACGATATTGCCTGACTTCGTGGGGCTGACCATTGCCGTGCACAACGGCAAGCAGCATGTTCCTGTCTACGTGACCGAGAACATGGTCGGGCACAAACTGGGTGAATTCGCGCATACACGCGTCTTCAAGGGGCACTCGAAAGCCGGCGGCTCTTCACCGGCTGACAAGAAAGCCAGCCCCACTCCGGCGGCCAAGTAAGGTAAACAAATGGATACCACAGCAAAATTGCACGGCGTCAGGCTTTCACCGCAAAAAGGGCGACTCGTCGCGGATCTGATTCGCGGCAAATCGGTCGAGAACGCGCTGAACATCCTGAGTTTTTCGCCGAAAAAGGGCGCAGTCATCATCCGCAAGGTTCTGGAGTCGGCGATTGCCAATGCCGAGCACAATGATGGCGCCGATATCGACGAACTGAAAATAACCCGGATCTACGTTGAAAAGGGGCCGGTGATGAAACGTTTTTCCTCCCGTGCCAAAGGGCGGGGTGTGCGCATTTTGAAGCCGACATGCCACGTGTATGTCACTGTCGGCGACGGAAGGAAATAGACATGGGTCAGAAAATACATCCCACCGGATTCCGCTTGGCGTTCAACCGCAATTGGGCTTCGCGCTGGTATGCCAACAACAAGAATTTTGCCGGCATGCTGCTCGAGGACATCAAGGTTCGCGATTACCTGAAACAGCGGCTCGCGCAGGCTGCCGTATCACGAGTGGTGATCGAGCGGCCGGCAAAAAATGCGCGCATCACCGTATTCAGCGCCCGTCCCGGCATGGTGATCGGTAAGAAAGGCGAGGATATCGAGCGCCTGAAGTCCGATCTTCAGAAAATGCTGGGCGTACCGGTACATGTCAATATCGAGGAAGTGCGCAAGCCGGAACTCGATGCGCAACTGATCGCGGATTCGATCGTGCAACAGTTGCAGAAGCGGATCATGTTCCGCCGCGCCATGAAGCGCGCGATCACCAACGCCATGCGGCTGGGTGCCCAGGGTATCAAGATCATGAGCGCGGGCCGCCTGAACGGAATCGAGATTGCGCGTACCGAGTGGTACCGCGAGGGACGTGTGCCGCTGCATACCCTGCGTGCGGACATCGACTACGGCTTTTCGGAAGCCAAGACCAGCTACGGAGTCATCGGGGTCAAGGTCTGGGTGTTCAAGGGTGAAGTGATCGGCAAGAACGATCAGCCGGCACTCGCAGCGCCAGCCGCCGCGCCGGCCGAGGAGCCCGCACCGGCACCGGCGCGCAAGCCGCGACGGACAACTGCAAAAACAGGAGCGAAACGTGCTACAGCCAGCCAGGCGTAAATACCGCAAGGAGCAAAAGGGCCGGAATACCGGCGTTGCGACCCGCGGCAACAAGGTGAGTTTCGGCGAGTACGGCCTGAAGGCGACGGGGCGCGGCCGTCTGACTGCCCGCCAGATCGAAGCTGCCCGGCGCGCGATGACGCGTCATATCAAGAGAGGCGGCCGGATCTGGATCAGGATATTTCCCGACAAGCCGATTTCCCGCAAACCGGCCGAGGTGCGTATGGGTAACGGCAAGGGAAACCCGGAATACTGGGTCGCCGAGATCCAGCCGGGCAAGGTTCTTTATGAAATGGACGGCGTCAATGAAGTCATCGCCAAGGAGGCTTTCCGCCTTGCCGCAGCCAAGCTGCCGATTGCGACGACTTTCGTGCACCGTCTGGTGGGAGGCTAAGACATGAAGGCAAATGAACTGGCGGCCAAGGGATCCGACGAGCTGCGCAAGGAACTCGAATCCCTGCTCAAGGCGCAATTTTCGCTGCGCATGCAAAAGGCAACGCAGCAACTTTCCAATACCAGCCAGCTGCGCAAGGTGCGTCGCGATATCGCGCGCGTGCGTACTGTGCTGGGTTCAAAAGCCTAACGGGCGGGATGCGGACAATATGAGCGAAGCAAACAAGCGTACCCTGACCGGGCGCGTGGTGAGTGACAAGATGGACAAGACGGTAACGGTTCTGGTCGAGCGACGGGTCAAGCATCCGTTGATGGGCAAGATCGTCACGCGGTCAAAGAAGTACCATGCCCATGATGCCAACGACGAGTACAAGGAAGGCGATACGGTGCTCATCGAGGAATGTCGCCCCCTGGCAAAAACCAAGGCTTGGCGGGTCATCAAGCTGGTAGAGAAATCCAAGGGTGTTTAACCGCACTCGAGTTGCGCGACAGGCATTACACGGTATATAATAACTGGCTTTATTTTCCGTCTTGCTTCAGCAGGACGGCGACTTTGCCCGAACGGGCTCCAAGACTGACCTTCCGGTTTTTTCGGGGGGTCAAGTTGGGGAAAGATAAGCAGGAAAAATCATGATTCAGATGCAATCCATCCTGGACGTTGCTGACAACACCGGTGCGCGCGCGGTCATGTGCATCAAGGTCCTTGGCGGTTCTAAACGCCGGTATGCCGGCATCGGTGACGTAATCAAGGTCAGCGTCAAGGAAGCGGCGCCGCGCGGACGCGTGAAAAAGGGCGAAGTCTACAACGCAGTGGTCGTGCGGACAGCCAAGGGCGTGCGCCGCAACGACGGCTCGCTTCTCAAGTTTGACGGGAATGCCGCGGTATTGCTCAACCAGAAACTGGAGCCCATCGGCACGCGGATTTTCGGACCGGTTACGCGCGAGTTGCGTACCGAACGCTTCATGAAGATCGTTTCTCTGGCACCCGAAGTGCTGTAACGAAGGACGAATACTCACATGCGCAAGATCAGGAAAGGCGATGATGTTGTTGTGCTGACCGGTCGGGATCGCGGCAAACGGGGTACCGTGCTGCGGATCGTCGATGCCGACCATCTGCTGGTTGAGGGCGCCAATCGCGTCAAGAAACACCAGCGGCCGAATCCGGCAAAGGGCGAGACCGGCGGCATCATCGACAAGGAAATGCCGATTCATCTGTCGAACGTGGCCTTGTTCAATCCGGTAACCAAGAAGGCCGATCGCATCGGCATCAGGCAACTGGAAGACGGGCGCCGCGTACGGTTTTACAAGTCCAACGGTGAAGTGGTTGATGTATGAGCGCTGATAAAGACGCCAAGAAGGCAAAACCGGCAAAAGACGCCAAGGCAGTTGCTGCCAAGGCAGCGCCGGCCAAAAAGGCTGCCAAGGAACCCAAGGCTGTTGCCGCAGCGGCTCCGAAGCAGGGCAAGCCGGCACGTCCGGCGGTACCGGCTCGCCTGGGCGCCTACTACAGGGAAACGGTTGCCAAGGAGCTGACCAAGAAATTCGGTTATTCCAGCCCGATGCAGGTGCCGCGTATAGAGAAGATCGTCCTCAACATGGGCGTTGGTGAAGCGGTAGCCGACAAGAAAATCATGGACAACGCCGTCGGTGACATGACCAAGATTGCCGGGCAGAAGCCGCTGGTGACCAAGTCACGCAAGGCGATTGCCAATTTCAAAATCCGCGAAGGCTATCCGGTCGGCTGCAAGGTGACCCTGCGCGGCGGACGGATGTACGAGTTCCTCGACCGCCTGGTCAACATTGCGCTGCCTCGCGTGCGCGACTTTCGTGGAATTTCCGGGCGCAGTTTTGACGGCCGCGGCAACTACAACATGGGCATCAAAGAGCAGATCATTTTCCCCGAAATCGAGTATGACAAGATCGATGCCCTTCGCGGCATGAACATCACCATTTCGACGACGGCAAAGTCCGATGAAGAAGCGCGGGCATTGCTTTCGGCATTCAAATTTCCTTTCAGGAATTGAGGAAGACCGCATGTCCAAGCTTGCATTGGTGAACCGTGAACAGAAACGCCGCAAGGCGGTGAAAAAGTTTGCGGCAAAACGTGCCGAGTTACAGGCCGTGATCGACGACCAGAAACTCGCGCCGGAAGATCGTTACGAAGCGCGTCTCAAGCTGCAAAAGCTGCCGCGCAATTCCAGCCCCGTCAGGCTGCGTAACCGGTGCGCTTTGACCGGAAGGCCGCGCGGTGTGTATCGCAAGTTCGGGCTTGCCCGAGGCAAGTTACGCGAAATCGCCATGCGTGGCGAAATCCCGGGTGTAATCAAGGCTAGCTGGTAAGACAGGGCCGCAGGAGAGATTTGCATGAGCATGAATGATCCGATTTCCGACATGCTGACCCGCATCCGCAATGCGCAGCAGGCGGAGAGGGAGTCCGTGTCGATGCCGTCAAGCAAGCTGAAGGCGGCTATTGCGAAAGTCCTCAAGGACGAGGGTTACATCGAGGATTTCGCCGTTCGCGGCGAAACGTCGAAGCCCGAACTTGAGGTGAGCCTCAAGTATTACGCGGGACGCCCGGTAATCGAGAAAATCGAGCGCGTAAGCCGGCCCGGATTGCGCATCTATAAACCCAGCCGCGACATTCCCCGCGTCATGAACGGCCTCGGCGTGGCCATCGTGTCGACGCCGCAGGGCGTGATGACCGACCGCAAGGCCCGGGGCATGGGCATAGGCGGCGAAGTTCTTTGTATCGTGGCGTAACGGAGACTATCGATGTCGCGAGTCGGAAATAGTCCGGTCACGTTACCGGAAAAAGTGGAAGTGACGATTGGTGCCGATCAGATCTCGGTCAAGGGCCCACTCGGCGTCTTGACGCAGCGCATTACACCGAACGTCAAGGTGGTAAAGGTCGAAAATCGCCTGGAGATCAAGGTTAATGACAACTCCCGGCAGGCCAATGCCATCAGCGGAACCCTGCGTGCCCTGGTCGCCAACATGGTGCACGGGGTTAGCCGCGGCTTCGAGAAAAAGCTCAATCTGGTCGGCGTCGGATACCGGGCGCAGGCCCAGGGCGACAAGCTGAACCTGACGCTGGGTTTTTCCCACCCGGTCGCGCATCAACTGCCTAAAGGGGTGAAGGCTGAGACTCCGACGCAGACTGAAATCATCATCAAGGGCGTCGACAAGCAGGTGGTCGGGCAGGTTGCTGCCGACGTGCGGAATTACCGGCCGCCCGAGCCTTACAAGGGCAAGGGCGTGCGTTATGCCGATGAGCAGATCGTGCTCAAGGAAACGAAGAAGAAGTAGGCGGACACATCATGTTTGAAAAAAAACAGGCACGTCTCCGGCGCGCGCGCAGTGCGCGGGCCAAAATTGCGGAACTCAAGGCGGTACGTCTTACCGTTTATCGTTCCAACGGCCACATCTATGCGCAGGTGATTGATGCCAGTGGATCGAAGGTGCTGGCCAGTGCTTCGACTTCCGAAAAGGAAATGCGGGCGGCTACTCCCAAGGGCGGAAGCGCGGCCGCAGCAGCAGCTATCGGCAAGCGCATTGCGGAGCGGGCGAGGCAGGCAGGCGTGGAGAAGGTCGCATTTGACCGCTCCGGGTATAAATATCATGGTCGGGTGAAGGCGCTGGCGGAAGCTGCGCGTGAAGCCGGTCTCAAGTTCTGACGGAGCGGCGCATGGCAAAAATGCAGGCATCGAAAATGCAGACCGGCGAAGAGCGCGGCGACGGGCTGCGCGAGAAGATGGTCGCGATCAACCGGGTGACCAAGGTCGTCAAGGGCGGCCGGGTTCTCGGTTTCGCTGCGCTGACCGTGGTCGGTGACGGCGACGGCAGCATCGGCATGGGCAAGGGCAAGGCGCGCGAGGTTCCGGTTGCCGTGCAGAAAGCCATGGAAGAGGCGCGGCGGAAAATGGTCAAGGTGCAACTGAAGAACGGCACCCTGCAGCATGCCGTCATGGGTCGTCACGGTGCCTCCAAGGTTTACATGCAGCCGGCTTCGGAAGGCACGGGCATCATCGCCGGCGGTCCGGTGCGCGCTGTACTGGAAGTGATGGGCGTATCGAACATTCTCGCGAAATGCCTGGGGTCGACGAATCCCTACAACATCGTTCGCGCCACAATCAACGGTCTGACAGAAATGAACACGCCGGCTGAAATCGCCGCCAAGCGCGGCAAGTCGGTGGAAGACATCCTGGGATAAGCCATGGCAAAAACAGCAGCCAAAACCGCGGGAAAAACCGTGAAGATCACCCTGGTGCGCAGCCTGATCGGAACGCGACCCGAGCATCGCGCATCCGTGCGCGGGCTGGGCCTGCGGCGCATCAATCACACCGTTGAACTGGCCGACAACCCGGCGGTCCGCGGCATGATCAAAAAAGTGTCATATCTCGTTCGTTGCGAGGGATAGATGGAACTGAACAACATCAAACCGGCTACCGGTTCGAAGCACGCCAAGAAACGCGTAGGGCGGGGTATTGGCAGCGGCCTCGGCAAGACGGCCGGTCGCGGTCACAAGGGCCAGAAGGCACGCGCAGGCGGATTCCACAAGGTCGGCTTCGAAGGCGGGCAGATGCCGCTGCACCGGCGTTTGCCGAAACGCGGATTCCGGTCGCTGAGCGCCGGGAATACCGCGGAAGTGCGTCTGGATACGTTGCAGAAGCTCAAAGCCGATGCCATTGATCTTGCCGTGCTGAAAGAGTCGGGGGCGGTGCCGCGGCTTGCCGCGCAGGCCAAAGTTATCCTGGCCGGTGAGATCAAGCGCAAGATCAATCTGAAGGGCGTACTGGTCAGCAAGGGCGCGAAGGTGGCCATTGAAAAAGCCGGTGGCAGCGTCGAACAAACTGCTGAAAAGGCCGGGAGCTAAGCGTTGGCCGTAGGTGCTGCACTGTCGGGGGCGGGAAAGTTCGGTGATCTCAAGCGTCGCCTGCTGTTCCTCATCGGCGCGCTGATCGTATTCCGCATCGGATCGTTCATCCCTGTACCGGGCATCGACCAAGAGCAACTCGCGGAGCTGTTCCGGTCACAGCGCGGCGGCATACTCGACATGTTCAACATGTTTTCGGGCGGGGCGCTGTCCCGATTCTCGATTTTTACGCTGGGCATCATGCCCTATATATCGGCCTCGATCATCATGCAGTTGATGAGCGTGGTGTCACCTACCCTTGAGGCGCTGAAAAAGGAAGGTGAGTCCGGCAGGAGGAAGATCACCCAGTACACGCGATACGGAACCGCTGCACTGGCGATCGTTCAGGGGCTGGCCATTGCCATTGCCTTCGAGCAGCAAAAGGTGGCGCTTGATCCGGGCCTGATGTTCCGCATGACGGCAATGATCACGCTGGTGACCGGCACGATGTTTTTGATGTGGCTGGGCGAGCAGATCACCGAACGGGGCATCGGCAACGGCATTTCGCTGATCATTTTCGCAGGAATAGCCGCAGGTTTTCCGCAGGCCGTCGGCGGCACGCTGGAATTGGCTCGTACCGGCGCCTTCTCGATCCCGTTCGTGCTGTTCATTTTCGTGTTGGTGGTGGCGGTTACCGCATTCGTGTGTTTTGTGGAGAAGGGGCAGCGCAAGATACTGGTGAACTATGCCAAACGACAGGTCGGACGGAAAATCTACGGCGGCCAGTCTTCGCACCTGCCGCTGAAGCTGAACATGTCGGGTGTCATTCCGCCGATCTTTGCTTCGAGCATCATCCTTTTTCCGGGCACCATCGCCGGCTGGCTGGGTGAGAGCGAAGGCATGGTGTGGCTGAAAAATGTGGCTGCTGTTCTGCATCCGGGACAGCCGATTTACACGGTGTTCTATTCGGCGGCAATCATATTCTTCTGCTTTTTCTACACTGCGCTGGTGTTCAATCCCAAGGAAACCGCGGAGAACCTGAAGAAAAGCGGCGCTTTTGTTCCGGGTATCCGGCCGGGAGACCAGACCGCGCGTTATGTCGAAAAGGTGACCATGCGGCTGACGCTGGCGGGCGCCATATACATCACGCTGGTCTGCCTGATACCGGAACTGCTGATCGTGTGGAAAAACGTGCCGTTTTATTTTGGCGGAACATCGCTGCTGATCATCGTGGTGGTTACACTGGATTTCATGGCGCAAGTGCAGGCTTACGTAATGTCGCACCAGTATGAAAGTCTGCTGAAGAAGGCAAACTTTAAGGGCGGTGTGTTTCCGTCGCGGTAATGGCGAAAGAAGACACGATAGAGATGCAGGGGGAGGTCGTGGAAAACCTGCCCAATGCAACGTTTCGGGTGAAGCTGGAGAACGGTCACATAGTTCTGGGTCATATTTCGGGGAAGATGCGAATGCATTACATCCGCATATTGCCCGGCGACAAAGTAACGGTGGAACTGACCCCCTACGATTTGACCAAGGGACGCATCATTTTCCGGGCGAAATAGGCAGCAAGCGAAAGAGGTAAGGGACATGAAAGTATTGGCATCGGTTAAGCGCATGTGCCGCAACTGCAAGGTTGTGAAGCGCAACGGCGTGGTCAGGGTGATCTGCAAGGACCCCCGCCACAAGCAGCGCCAGGGTTGACGGTTCATTGAATATGAACCTGTCAAAAGTTATAATTTCCAGTTTTCCATTGGTGGGGTGAGCTATGGCTCGCATAGGCGGCGTCAACATACCAAATCATCAGCACGCTGAAGTCGCGCTGACTGCGATCTTCGGTGTCGGTCGCAGCCGCGCGCGCGCGATCTGCGTGGCGGCTGGCATCAATACCGCGACCAAAATGAAGGACCTGTCCGACTCGGATATGGACAAGCTGCGCGAGCAGGTGGCGAAGTTCACCACCGAAGGCGACCTGCGCCGCGAGATTTCCATGAACATCAAGCGGCTGATGGATCTCGGCACCTGGCGCGGCAAGCGCCATCGCGCCGGCCTGCCCATGCGCGGGCAGCGGACCCGTACCAATGCGCGTACGCGCAAGGGTCCGCGTAAAGCAGCAGTGAAAATCCAGCGGCCGACCGCTGCGTAACAGAGAGTGACCATATATGGCTAAGGCAAGCACCAGGGTTCGCAAGAAGGTCAAGAAAAACGTGGCGGAAGGCGTGGCGCACGTGCACGCGTCGTTCAACAACACCATCGTTACCATTACCGACCGCCAGGGCAATGCGCTGGCCTGGGCGACCTCGGGCAGCAACGGTTTCAAGGGATCGCGCAAGTCGACGCCGTTTGCCGCGCAGATTGCCGCCGAGAAGGCTGGCCGGCTGGCGCAGGAATGCGGCGTGAAGAACATTGAAGTGCTGATCAAGGGCCCGGGGCCTGGACGCGAGTCCGCGGTGCGCGCCCTGAATGCCGTTGGTTTCAAGATCACCAGTATCTCCGACGTGACGCCCGTGCCGCACAATGGCTGCCGTCCGCCGAAGAAACGCAGAATTTAAGGGAGATCCCACAGTGGCCAGGAATCTCGATGCAAAATGCCGGCAATGCCGCCGCGAGGGTGAAAAGCTCTTCCTGAAAGGGGAGAAGTGTTTCACTGACAAGTGCGCGATCGAGCGCCGCAACTACCCGCCGGGGCAGCACGGCCAGAAGAACACGCGCCTTTCCGGTTATGGCGTGCAATTGCGTGAAAAGCAGAAGGTGCGCCGGATCTATGGCATCCTGGAGCGCCAGTTCCGCAAGACCTACAAGGAAGCGTCGGCAAGCAAGGGCGTGACCGGCGAAGCGTTGCTGCAGAACCTGGAAAGCAGGCTCGACAGCGTCGTTTATCGCATGGGTTTCGGCGCCTCACGCACTGAAGCGCGCCAGGTGGTGCGTCACAACGGCATACTGGTCAATGGCAAGCGGGTGAACATTCCGTCCTTCCAGTGCCGTCCCGGTGATGTCGTCGAGGTTGCGCAGCCCGCCAAGGCACAGTTGCGGATCAAGGGTGCCTCAGAAGCCGCCGAGTCGCGCGGTTATCCGGAATGGATCGAAGTGGACGCCAAGTCGCTCAAAGGTACTTTCAAGGCACGTCCCCAGCGCTCCGAACTGCCTTCAACCATCAACGAGTCGCTCATCGTCGAGTTGTACTCGAAATAATCCCCGAGAGGTAAACCAGTCATGTCCAGCAGCGCTTTCCTCAAGCCCCGGATCATCGACGTGCAGGGAATTTCCCCGTTTCACGCCAAGGTCACGATGGAGCCGTTCGAGCGTGGTTACGGCCATACGCTCGGCAACGCACTGCGCCGCACGCTGCTTTCTTCCATGCCGGGTTTCGCGGCTACGGAAGTCAAGATCGAGGGCGTGCTGCATGAATATTCCACGATTGACGGCGTCCAGGAGGACGTGGTCGACATCCTGCTCAACCTGAAGGGCATCGTCCTGCGCCTGCACAACCGCGACGAGGCGATACTGACGCTGAAGAAGTCGGGCGAAGGCGTAGTGACTGCTGCCGACATCGAACCGATGCACGACGTCGAGATCATCAATCCCGAGCACGTGATCGCCCACTTGACCGCCGGCGGCAAGCTGGACGTGCAGATCAAGGTTGAAAAGGGCCGCGGCTACGTGGCCGCAGTGACCCGCCGCGGCGTGGATGACACTCGCAGTGTCGGCGGCCTGATGCTGGATGCATCCTACGGCCCGGTACGCCGCGTGAGCTACGCCGTCGAGTCCGCCCGCGTCGAACAGCGCACCGACCTCGACAAGCTGGTGATCGACATCGAGACCAATGGCGTGATCGACCCTGAAGAGGCGGTTCGTTACGCCGCTCGCGTGCTGGTCGAGCAGCTGTCTGTATTCGCGGATCTCAAGGGAACGCCGGCGCTGATCGAAGAGAAGAAGGCGACCCAGATCGACCCTGTGCTGCTACGCCCGGTGGATGACTTGGAACTGACCGTGCGTTCGGCGAACTGCCTGAAGGCCGAGAACATCTATTACATCGGCGACCTGATCCAGCGCACCGAAACAGAGCTGCTGAAAACCCCGAATCTGGGACGCAAGTCGCTGAACGAAATCAAGGAAGTGCTGGCTTCCCGCGGTCTGACTCTGGGAATGAAGCTGGAAAACTGGCCGCCTGCCGGCCTCGAAAAGGTCTAAGAGGGCATCATGCGTCATCGTCACGGTTTAAGAAAACTCAATCGCACCAGCAGCCATCGCTTGGCGATGCTGCGCAACATGGCGAATTCGCTGCTGCGCCATGAAGCGATCAAGACCACGCTGCCCAAGGCCAAGGAACTGCGCCGCGTGGTCGAGCCGATCATCACGCTGGGCAAGAAACCCACGCTGGCCAACCGCCGGCTGGCATTCGACCGTCTTCGCGATCGCGAGAACGTGGTCAAGCTGTTCGAATTGCTGGGCCCGCGTTATGCCAAGCGCAACGGCGGATACTTGCGGATACTGAAGTTCGGTTTCCGCAAGGGCGACAATGCGCCGATGGCCTATGTCGAATTGCTGGACCGCCCTGCTGAAGCCGCCGGTGAGGCCAAGACGGACGCGGCCTGAAAGAGCGGGCTCAGCTGCATGAAAAAACCGGGCCTTGCCCGGTTTTTTACGTCGCCATATCAATTAAATATTGTTCAAAATCAAGTAGTTATATAATATTGCCAGACTTCTCAGGTCACCAGAATGGCGCGGTAATCGTTAACGTTGGTGCGCGTCGGTCCGGTAACGATCAGATCGCCTGTTGCCTCGAAGAAACGATAGGCATCGTTCTGTTCCAGGAGCGCTGCGGCGTCCAGCCCCTGTTGCTCCGCGCGACGCAAGGCATCCGGCGTCAGCACGGCTCCGGCGTTATCCTCGGAACCGTCGATGCCGTCGGTATCGCAAGCCAGCGCGTGAATGTTTTCCGCGCCTTTCAGGTCCAGCGCCAGCGAAAGCAGAAACTCGGCACAACGCCCGCCGCGCCCCTTGCCGTGCACGGTGACCGTGCATTCACCTCCCGAAATCAGCGCGACCGGCGGTTTCCACGGCGACTGATGCTGTCGTACCTGACGTGTCAGCGCGGCATAGACCTTGGCGACTTCACGGGCCTCGCCGGTGACCGAATCGCCGAGTATTGCCGGAGTGATGCCATGTTCCCGAAAAAAATCTGCAGCGGATTGCAGCGACTGCTGTGCCGTCGCTATGACGCGATTCTCAGTCTTCGCGAACACGCGATCTCCGGGTTTCGGTGTTTCGGCGAGGGCACCGCTGGCGCCGCGCTCAAGATGTGCTGCAACCGTGGCAGGGGCATCCACCGAATACTGTTTCAGTATCGACAGCGCGTCACGGTAGGTGGTCGGATCGGGTGCGCAGGGTCCCGAAGCAATATGCGTGGGATCGTCGCCGGTGACATCCGAGATCACCAGGGCCAGCACCGGTGCGCGCGAGGCCGCCGCCAGCTGGCCGCCCTGGATCGCGGACAGGTGCTTGCGTACCGTGTTCATGGCCTGGATCGGCGCACCCGACAGCAGCAACTGCCGGGTGACCTGCTTCAGGTCGGACATGGTGATCCCTGCCGCCGGCAGTGACAGCAGGCTGGATCCGCCGCCGGACACCAACACCAGCAGCAGATCGCGCGGAGTCAGCATCCTGACGCGCTTGAGGATATCGGCGGCGGCCTGCTCGCCGGCGGCGTCAGGCACCGGATGCCCGGCTTCGATAACAGCGATGCGGTTGGTCAGCAGGCCGTGCCGGTAACGCGTGATTACCAGTCCTTCCAGCGCTGCTGTTGCGGGCCAGTGCTGCTCGACAGCCAGCGCCATGGCCGCCGCGGCCTTGCCCGCTCCCACCACCAGCGTGCGCCCCTGCGGTGGCTGCGGCAGGTGTTCCGGGACGATGCGCAAGGGATCTGCCGCAGCCAGCGCAGCGGTGAAACTGCCGGTCAGCAGTTCGCGCGTCGCCCCAGGTGTCACGACAGGACCTTCTGCAGGTAGGCGCCGGTATGGCTCTGCGCGCTGGCCGCGATGTTCTCCGGCGGCCCTTCGGCAATGACGCGCCCGCCGCCATCGCCGCCCTCGGGCCCGAGGTCGATGACCCAGTCGGCGGTCTTGATCACGTCGAGGTTGTGCTCGATGACGACGATGGTGTTGCCGTGGTCGCGCAGCCGGTGCAGCACGCGCAGCAGCAGTTCGATGTCGTGGAAATGCAGGCCGGTGGTGGGTTCGTCGAGTATGTACAGCGTGCGCCCGGTATCGCGTTTCGACAGCTCCAGGGCAAGTTTTACGCGTTGCGCTTCGCCGCCCGACAGTGTGGTCGCGCTCTGTCCGAGCGTGATGTAGCCGAGGCCGACGTCCATCAGGGTCTGCAGCTTGCGGGCCAGCGAGGGAACCGCGCTGAAAAATTCCACAGCCTGCTCCACGGTCATCGCCAGCACTTCGTGTATGGCGCGGCCCTTGTAGCGGATATCCAGCGTTTCCCGGTTGTAGCGCCGGCCGTTGCAGACGTCGCAGGGGACGTAGATGTCGGGCAGAAAATGCATTTCGACCTTGAGCACGCCGTCGCCCTGGCAGGATTCGCAGCGCCCTCCCTTGACGTTGAACGAAAAGCGGCCGGCGCCGTAGCCGCGCGCACGCGCCTCGGGAACCCCGGCAAACAGTTCGCGGATGGGCGTGAACAGCCCAGTGTAAGTCGCCGGGTTGGAGCGCGGTGTGCGTCCGATGGGGCTCTGGTCGACATTGACCACCTTGTCGAAATGATCCATGCCCTCAATCGCGGTGCAGGGCGCGGGTTCGACATTGCTGCCATAAAGATCGCGGGCGGCCGCCTGGTACAGCGTATCGTTGACCAGCGTTGACTTCCCCGAACCGGAAACTCCGGTCACACAGGTAAACAGACCGACGGGTATGCCGACGGAGACGTTCTTCAGATTGTTGCCGGTGGCGCCGCTGATCACCAGCTGCCGCTGCGGATTGATGCGGTGGCGCAGCGCCGGCACGTCGATGCGCCGGCGGCCCGACAGGTACTGGCCGGTCAGTGATTCGGCATGGGCCGAGATTTCGGCTGGAGCACCGTGGGCGATGACGTTGCCGCCATGATCCCCGGCGCCCAGGCCCATGTCGATCACGTGGTCCGCACTCATGATCGCGTCGGTATCGTGCTCGACAACGATGACCGTATTGCCGATGTCGCGCAGCCTCTTCAGCATGTCGAGCAGGCGCGTGTTGTCGCGCTGGTGCAGGCCGATCGACGGTTCGTCGAGCACGTACATGACCCCGGTCAAGCCGGAACCGATCTGGCTGGCCAGGCGTATGCGCTGCGCTTCGCCGCCGGACAGCGTGTCGGCTGAGCGGTCCAGTGACAGATAGTCCAGTCCGACATCGACCAGGAAACGCAGGCGGTTGCGGATTTCGCCGGCAATTTTCTCGGCGATCGTTTTTTTTGCCCCGCTCAAGGCCAGTTCCTCGAAGAAACGCATCGCATCGCCCAGTTGCAGCGCTGACAGGGCGTAGATCGGCCGGCCGGCGACCATCACGTGCCGTGCCTCGCGCCGCAGACGGGTGCCGTGGCAGTCGGGGCATTGCTGGGTGTTCAGGTACTTGGCGAGTTCTTCGCGCACGACGGGGGAATCGGTTTCGCGGTGGCGTCTTTCGAGGTTGGGTATCACCCCTTCAAATGCATGTTCCCGCACGTACGATTTCCCGCGTTCCCCGGTGTAAGTGAACTGGATCAGCGTCTTGCCCGAGCCATGCAGCACCGCCTGGCGCGCTTCTTCCGGCAGCTCGTTGAACGGGGTTTCGATGTCGAAGCCATAGTGTGCCGCCAGGCTCTGCAGCATCTGGAAATAGAACTGGTTGCGGCGGTCCCAGCCCTTGATGGCGCCAGAAGCCAGCGACATTTCGGGGAATGCGGCGATGCGCCGGGGGTCGAAGAATTCGATGGAGCCCAGCCCGTCGCAGCGCTGGCAGGCGCCGGCGGGATTGTTGAACGAGAACAGTCGCGGTTCCAGTTCCGGCGAGGCGTAGCCGCATTGCGGGCAGGCAAGACGGGCGGAGAACGCGTATTCACGCCCGTTGTCCATGTCCACCGCCAGCGCACGTCCATCGGCGTGGCGCAATGCCGTTTCGAAGGATTCCGCGAGGCGCTGCCTGATGTCGGGGCGGACTTTCACGCGGTCGACGACCACGTCTATCGTGTGCTTGGCGTTTTTCTTCAGCGGCGGCAGCGCATCGATGTCGTGTACCGTGCCGTCGACCCGGGCCCTGACGAAGCCCTGGGCGCGCAATTCGTCGATCACCGCGGACTGTTCGCCCTTGCGGTCGCTGATTACCGGCGCCAGTATCATCAGCCGCGTGTCTTCCGGAAGTTCGAGGACATGGTCCACCATCTGCGCGACCGACTGCGCGGCGAGCACTGTGCCGTGCTCCGGGCACTGCGGCTCGCCGATGCGTGCGTAGAGCAGCCGCAGGTAATCGTGGATTTCGGTGACCGTGCCGACGGTGGAGCGGGGATTGTGGCTGGACGCTTTCTGCTCGATGGCGATGGCCGGGGACAGACCTTCGATCAGGTCGACATCGGGTTTTTCCATCAATTGCAGGAACTGGCGAGCGTATGCGGACAGCGATTCAACGTAACGCCGCTGGCCTTCCGCGTACAACGTGTCGAATGCGAGAGATGATTTGCCGGAACCGGAGAGTCCGGTGATCACGATCAGCCGGTTGCGCGGCAGGTCGAGGCTGACGTTGCGCAGGTTGTGCGTGCGCGCGCCGCGCACCCGTATCATCCCGGCGCCGGGGGGAGGTGCAGGCAGGTCCTGCTGCGCCGGCTTGGGCAGCGTGACCAGTTTGGGCGGCGTGGAGCGAGCAGGCATGTCGGGCCGAGAAGGTAAACCTGCTAATATACGCTCATAAATTGTTCCGCCCAACTGCTACGCTCAGGTTTCCCGCAGGCTCCCATTGATGTCGTCCAGCAGCAAAATGACCCCGCTCGAGCTGCGGGCAAGCATAGGCTTGTCCGGGATCTTCGGACTGCGCATGCTCGGCATGTTCGTGATCCTTCCCGTATTTGCGATTTATGCGGAGCAACTGCCCGGGGGCGACAATCTGACGCTGGTGGGCATCGCCATCGGCGCCTACGGCCTGACGCAGGCCGTGCTGCAGATCCCGTTCGGCTGGTGGTCCGACCGTTACGGGCGCAAACCCGTGGTTTATGCCGGGCTGGTGATATTTGTCATCGGCAGTTTTATCGCCGCCCTGGCACCGGACATCCACATGGTCATACTCGGCCGCGTGCTGCAGGGTGCGGGAGCGATTTCCGCCGCGGTCATCGCGATGACTGCGGACCTCACGCGTGAAGAACAGCGCGCAAAGGCGATGGCGATGATCGGTTCGACCATCGGGGTGTCGTTTGCATTGTCCCTGGTCGTGAGCCCGTGGTTAAACCGCGTGATCGGCGTGCCCGGGATATTCGCGATGACCGGCGTGCTGGCAGCGGCGGCAATCGTGGTCATGTGGCGCTTCATACCCGATGCCCCCGAACAGGCCCCGGTTCGCGGGCGCGCGCTGAAAGATTTCTGGAGCGTGCTGATCGATCCACAGCTGGCGCGGCTGAACTGGGGCATATTCGCCCTGCATGCTGCGCTGATGGCGCTGTTCATCGTGGTGCCGTTTGCGCTGCGCGACGCCGGCCTGCCGCTGGCTGAACACTGGAAGGTGTACCTGCCCGTGATGCTGGGCTCATTCGTGCTGATGTTGCCGCCGATCATGCGCGCCGGCAATCCGGCGATGCTGCGCCGCTGGTTCATCGTCTCTGTAGCCCTGCTGCTGGCAGCCCATGTTGCGCTGCCCTGGCTCACCGGCGACCTCTGGCTGCTGTCGCTGTTCCTGCTGGTTTTTTTTACGCCGTTCAACGTGCTGGAAGCCATGCTGCCGACGCTGACCACGCGGTTGGCTCCACTGCAGGCCCGGGGCACGGCCATCGGCCTCTACAGCAGCATCCAGTTTTTCGGCACTTTCCTGGGGGCTGCGGCCGGCGGTTTCCTGTATCAGCACTGGGGTGCGACGGCGGTAATCGCCTTCAACGTCTTGCTGCTGCTGATCTGGCTTATACTCGCTTTCAGCATGCGCACGACGGCCACTGCGCAAGCGGCTTTGTAAACGCCTGCGGCCCCGGCGCGTTGTTGTGCCTGTGCGGGCAAACAAATAGAGGAATAATCTGTCATGGCATCAGTGAACAAGGTAATTCTGATCGGCAACCTCGGGAAGGACCCCGAGACGCGATACCTGCCCAGCGGTGAGGCGGTGACGAACATCACTCTTGCGACCACCGAGGCATGGAAAGACAAGAAATCGGGCGACAAGCAGGAGCACACGGAGTGGCACAGGATTTCTTTCTTCGGACGGCTCGCCGAAATCGCCGGCGAGTATCTCAAAAAAGGTTCCCCATGCTACGTCGAAGGCAGGATTCGTACGCGGAAATGGCAGGACAAGGAAGGGCAGGACCGTTATACGACCGAGGTCGTTGCCGACCGCATGCAGTTGCTGGGCAGTCGCGGTGGTGGTAGCGGCGGCGAAGGCGGCGGCACCCGCGAACCTGCCGCGGCAGCGGCGGGCGGCGGCAAGGTGCCGGCCAAGAAGGGTGGCGGCAGCTTTGACGACATGGACGACGATATACCGTTCTGAAACCCGCCCGTCCGGGCTGACCTTGTCGTCGTTCAGCGGCGCAACGTGCGGGCCCGGGCAACCAGCGAGGCCACTGCGGCCGATGCCAGGCGGCTGTGTACGGAGTCGGCGCGACTGGTCAGGATGACAGGTGCTTTTGCACCCATGACCACGCCCCCGGCGATGGCCTTGCTGATGTACACCAGCGACTTGTAGAGGATGTTTCCGGCTTCCAGTCCTGGCATCACGAGAATGTCGGAAACGCCGCTGACCGGCGATTCAATGCCCTTGATGCGTGCTGCCGTCACCGACATCATGTTGTCGAATGCCAATGGACCATCGACGACGCCCCCGACAATGTGACCTTCCTTTGCCATGTCGCGCAGTGCGGCCGCATGCAGGCTGGAGGGTATCGCCGGATTGACTGTTTCCACGGCGGAGAGCACGGCGATATGCGGGAGGGTGATGCCGAGCGCGTGGGCGACATCGATCGCATTCTGGGTGATGTGGCGCTTGGCCTCGAGGTCGGGTGCGATGTTCACCGCAGCGTCGCTGATCAGCAGCAGGCGGTCATGCGTCGCCACATCCATCACGAATACGTGGCTTACCCGGCGCTCCGTGCGCAGCCCTGCGCTGCGCGAGACCACCACGCTCATCAGTTCCTCGGTATGCAGGCTGCCTTTCATCAGCAGCGCGGCCTTGCCGTCGCGTATCAGCGCGGCGGCATGGGCGGCGCTGGCATGTTCACCCTCGACGTCGTGCATGATGCAACCGTGCAGGTCGAGTCGTTCTTCATCCGCGATTTTTTCGATCCGGTCGCGGGGGCCCACCAGAATCGGCGCGATCAGGCCTGCCGCTGCCGCCTCCAGCGCCCCGGCCAGCGCCGTTCCACTGCACGGGTAGACCACGGCGGTCGGTGCGGGGCCGCCGGCGCGGGCGCGTTCGACGAGATCGTGGCTGCGTGGGGCCGTATCTTTCATGATGGGAACGGGTTCCGGATGATCGTGCGGCGCGGTGATCGTGGCCGCGCCATTCAACTCCTTGATTATAGGAGAGATCCTTTGGCCGTGCGGGGGTGGCGCAGGGGCGATGGGCAGGGTTGCCGCTATTTGCGGCCGACCGTTTGCCGCCGTTGGCTACTTGAAAAGCACCTGTTTCCGCCCTATATCCGCGGGAAGTGGCTGTAACCTTCTAAGGTATAATGCTTTTTTCGTTTTTTCGGGTGTTTGCCATGCCAATTTACGAATATAGATGTGGGGCATGTGGTTTCCAGAAGGAGTTTTTGCAGCGCATTAGTGATGCGCCGCTGACCGAATGTCCGGAATGCGGCAAAGGGACGTTCAGCAAAATGGTGACCGCGGCGGGTTTCCAGCTCAAGGGCAGCGGCTGGTACGCCACCGATTTCAAGGACAAGGGCGCCAAGCCGAAAGCGGACGATGCCAAATCCGCGGACGCGCCGAAAAAAGACGAATCCAAGGCCGAAGCGGCTTGCGGTGCAGGGGCTTGTCCCGCCTGTAACTGAGTTATTTGCGCAGCCCGGACGCGCGGCTACGATCCTCGTTTCGGCCTGGCTGCGCGAAGTTCTTCCTGCGATGCCTTCCGGCATTGCCCGGCCATTCATCCATGTTCAGAAAAACATCCATCAAGCGATACATCATCACCGGCCTGCTGATCTGGGTGCCGCTGGTGATCACGTTCTGGGTGCTCGACCTGCTGGTCGGCATCATGGACCAGTCGCTGCAGCTGCTGCCGCAGGAGTTCCTCACCGAAAACTGGCTGGGCGTGCATGTGCCGGGGCTGGGTGTGATTCTCACGGTGTTGATCGTATTTTCCACCGGCGTGCTGGCTGCCAACATGCTGGGCCAGCGGCTGGTGCAGTTCTGGGAGGGTATTCTGGCGCGCATACCCGTCGTCAACACCATCTACAACAGTGTCAAGCAGGTCAGCGATACGCTGTTCTCCGGCACCGGGCATGCTTTCCGCAAGGTGCTGCTGGTGCGTTATCCGCATCCGCAGGCCTGGTCGCTGGCGTTCCAGACCAACGTGCCCGTCGAAGTCGGCCTGTGTTTGCCGGAAGATTACGTTGCGGTTTTCATCCCGACCACGCCCAGCCCCGTCAACGGTTTTTATTTTTATGTGCGCCGGGAAGATGCGATAGAGATCGATATGTCGGTGGATGCGGCCTTCAAATACATCGTGTCGATGGGCGTGGTGGCCCCCGGTGGTAATGGCGCGTCACTACAGCAGATCCCCAGCAAGACAAATTAACTTTTAAAATCAATAATTAAATATATGCGCAGCAATTACTGCGGGCTCATCGACCGCACTTTACTCGGACAAACTGTGACGCTGTTCGGCTGGGTGCACCGGCGCCGTGATCATGGCGGCGTGATTTTCATCGACCTGCGTGACCGTGAGGGTCTGGTGCAGATCGTCTGCGATCCGGATCGTGCCGAAACCTTCGCCACTGCTGACAGCCTGCGCAACGAATTCGTCGTGCGCGTCGAAGGCAAGGTGCGCGAGCGGCCGGCTGGTACCGTCAATCCCAGCCTGGTCAGCGGCGAGATCGAAGTGCTGGCGACCGCGCTTGAAGTGCTCAATGCAGCGCAGACCCCTCCGTTCATGATGGACGAGGAGCAGCTCTCGGAGAGCGTGCGGTTGCAGTACCGTTTCCTCGACCTGCGCCGTCCGCAGATGCAGGCGCATCTGCGTTTGCGTCACCGCGCTGCGCGCGCCATCCGGAACTACCTGGATGAAAACGGCTTCATCGATATTGAAACGCCCATGCTCTACAAGTCCACGCCCGAAGGTGCGCGCGAATTCCTGGTGCCATCGCGCATGCACGACGGCCAGTTCTACGCGCTGCCGCAGTCGCCGCAGCTGTTCAAGCAGCTGCTGATGGTGGCGGGCTACGACCGCTATTACCAGATCGTCAAATGTTTCCGCGACGAGGATCTTCGCGCCGACCGCCAGCCTGAATTTACCCAGATTGACGTCGAAACCTCCTTCCTGACCGAACGCGAAATCCAGGACCTGATGGAAGGATTGATTTGCCATTTGTTCAAATCGGTGCTGGATGTGGAGCTCGGCGCATTTCCGCGGTTGAGCTATGCCGAAGCGATGTCGCGGTTCGGTTCGGACAAGCCCGATCTGCGCGTCAAGCTTGAACTGACCGATCTGAGCGACCTGATGCAGCAGGTCGAGTTCAAGGTGTTCAAGCAGGCGATCGCGCTGAAGGATGGCAAAGTGGTTGCGTTGCGTGTGCCGGGCGGCGCGGCGCTGACGCGCAAGGAAATCGACGACTACACTACGTTTGTCGCGATCTACGGTGCCAAGGGTCTGGCCTATATCAAGGTCAACGATGTCACCAAACTCAACGACGAAGGCCTGCAGTCGCCGATCGTCAAGTTCCTGCCGCCACCGGTGCTGGCGGAGATCGTCAAACGCACTGCCGCAGCCAACGGCGACGTGATCTTTTTTGGCGCTGACCGTCGCAAGGTGGTGTACGATGCCCTCGGCGCGCTGCGCGTCAAAATCGGCCACGAAAAAGGACATGCCGATGCCGGCTGGCGGCCGTGCTGGATCGTCGACTTTCCGGCCTTCGATTACGACGAAGAGGAAAAGCGCTGGGTCGCGGCGCATCACCCCTTCACCGCGCCCAAGGACGAGCATGTCGCACTGCTGGCGAGCGATCCCGGCAAGGTGCTGGCGAAAGCCTACGACGTGGCGCTGAACGGCTGGGAAATCGGCGGCGGTTCGGTGCGCATACACCGTGCCGAGGTGCAGTCGCAGGTGTTCGCGGCGCTGGGCATCAGTCCCGAGGACGCGCGCGCCAAGTTCGGCTTCCTGCTCGATGCCTTGTCCTACGGTGCGCCGCCCCATGGCGGGATTGCCTTCGGCCTCGACCGTCTGGTGACGCTGATGACCGGTGCCGAATCGATACGCGAAGTCATCGCATTCCCGAAAACGCAGCGCGGTCAGGACCTGATGGTGGAGGCGCCCAGTCCCGTCAGCGAACGCCAGTTGCGCGACCTGCACATCAGGCTGCGCAACACCGCCAAGCCGGAATGAGTGGCGGCAGCTTCCGCCGCATCTGGACCTGACTGGAAGTTGCGGACATGGCTCAGCGCAGCAGGATCGTGCTCTGGGCGGCGATTGCCGCTGTGGTGGCGGGTTCCGCGGTCGTGCTGGCGCGAGGGGATCTGCCGGGCAGCGGCGAGATCCGCGTGCAGCAACTGCCGCCCGAGGCGCGGCACACCCTGCAGCTGATCCGGCGCGACGGCCCTTATCCCTATCAGCGTGACGGCAGCACCTTCGGCAACTACGAAAAGCGGCTGCCGGCGGCGCGGCGCGGCTATTACAGCGAATACACGGTGGCGACACCGGGCCTGAATCACCGGGGCGCGCGACGCATCGTGGTGGGTTGCGAGCGGCAGCAGCCGGTGGCGCCGCCGCCGTCCGGCGTTCCGGGGCTGGCCTACTGCCGCAACGGCGGCGTGGCCTACTACACGGCAGATCATTACAATTCCTTCCGGCGCATCGTTAAATGAAAACGATTGCGTCGAAACTCAATGGTATCTACCGCGCGCCGGAATCAACGGACGAACTGCGCGCTGCGGCGCCGGATCTGCGGTGGATTGCCGTTTCACTGAAGCGAATCCGCGGCAAGCGGGCCCTGTTGAAAGCGCTGGCGCTTGCGATGAATTTTCCGAGGACGTTCGGCGACAACTGGGACGCGCTGGCAGATTGCCTGCAGGACCTGTCCTGGCTGCCGGATCGCGGCCACCTGCTGCATCTGCAGGACTTCGCGGATTTTTCTGCTTCAGCGCCTGCAGAGCGGGCCGCGTTGCTGGACATCCTCGGCACCGCTGCGGAACACTGGCGGCGGCAGGGGCGCGCATTCATCGTGCTGGTTGACGGAAATTCCGCATTGCAGGAATTTCCCGCGTGGAAGTGAATTACAAGATTCCGGTATCGGTGCTGGTGCTGGTGCACAGCGCCGACCTGCAGGTGCTGTTGCTTGAACGCGCTGATCGCCCCGGTTTCTGGCAGTCGGTCACGGGCAGCCAGCACGAAGGCGAGACGCTGGCGCAGACGGCGCAGCGTGAACTGGCCGAAGAGACCGGCATTGTCGCGGCTGCCGGTGCACTGACCGACTGGCAGCGGCAAAACCGTTATGAAATCTATCCGCACTGGCGCAACCGTTATGCGCCGGGCGTGACCCACAATACGGAACATGTGTTCGGACTGATGCTGCCGGCTGTCCAGGACGTGGTACTGTCGCCGCGCGAACATCTGGCATGGCGCTGGCTGCCGTGGCGCAAGGCAGCCGACTGCGTGTTCTCGTGGAGCAACGCCGAAGTGATCCGGGAACTTCCGCAGCGTGTGCGCGGAATTTCATAAATCCCCCACGAAATCGCGGGATTTTCCGGCTGGTTTTTCTGTCAAAATCCTGTAATGTAGAAGTTTTCCCCTGTCGGGGATGATCAGGAGCAGGATCAGAATATGGAAATGCAGGCGATCGCATTTGAAGATTACAAGCCGCTGGCCGACGCTGACTGCGAGGCACGCATCGTCGCGGCACGCCGCAAACTCGGAGACCGTGCCGTGCTGCTGGGGCACCATTACCAGCGCGCCGACGTCTACAAGCATGCCGACCTGACCGGCGATTCGCTGCAGCTGTCCAAACTCGCGGCGAAGACGGATGCCGAATACATCGTGTTCTGCGGCGTGCATTTCATGGCGGAAGTGGCTGACGTCCTGTCGCGCCCGTCGCAGAAGGTCGTATTACCCGATCTCAGCGCCGGCTGTTCGATGGCAGACATGGCCAACCTGAGCAAGGTGGAGCGGGCTTGGCGCGAACTGTCCGAAGTGCTCGACCCGGATGCCGCGGTGACCCCCGTGACTTACATCAATTCGGCGGCCGACCTAAAGGCGTTCTGCGGTGAACACGGCGGCATCGTCTGCACCTCTTCGAATGCGCGGCAGATACTCAGCTGGGCGTTCGGGCGGCGCGAGAAAGTGCTGTTTTTCCCCGACCAGCACCTCGGACGCTGGACAGGTTACCTGATGGACATCCCTCTCTCGGAAATGCTGGTGTGGGATCCCGACGAACCCATGGGCGGCCTCACGCCGCAGCAGATCAAGATGGCCAAGGTGCTGCTGTGGAAAGGCCATTGTTCCGTGCACCAGATGTTCCAGGCGCAGCACATCCTGCGCTGGCGCCAGCAGCATCCCAGCGGCATGGTAATCAGCCATCCCGAATGCAATTTCGAGGTGTGCAAGCTGTCGGATTACGTCGGTTCCACCGACTACATCATCAAGACCATCGCCGCCAGCGCCCCCGGGTCGCGCTGGCTGGTGGGTACCGAGCTCAACCTGGTGAACCGCATTGCCGAAGAATTCAGCGCCCAGGGCAAGTCGGTGCAGTTCATGGCGCCCACGGTGTGCATGTGTTCGACGATGCAGCGCATCGATCCGCAGCATCTGGCATGGTCGCTGGAGAACCTTGCTGCCGGCAAAGTCGTGAACCAGATCAAGGTGCCGGCCTACGAAGCGGAACTCGCGCGCGTTGCGCTGGAACGCATGCTTGCAGTCTCCTGATCCCGATTCAGCCGGCGCGCCGCGCCGGCTGAGCGTCGCGACCTACAACATCCACAAGGGTTTTTCCTTCACGCCGCTGCTGGCGCGGCGGCCGACCCTGTACGCGCTGCGCGAGCAGCTGCGCCTGCTCGATACCGACCTGGTGTTCCTGCAGGAGGTGCTCGGCGAGCATACGGGCCATGCGGCGCGTCACCGCGACTGGCCGGCGCAGTCCCAATACGAATACCTGGCCGACAGCCTCTGGCACGGCCACGCCTACGGCAGGAATGCGGTCTACGATGCCGGCCATCACGGCAACGCCCTGCTGTCGCGTTACCCGATCCTGCGCTGGGACAACGAGGATGTATCGGCGCACCGCTTCGAGCGCCGCGGCCTGCTGCATTGCGAGATCGCGGTGCCGGGATGGCCGCAGACGCTGCACTGCGTGTGCGTACACCTGGCGCTGACTTCGCGCGGGCGCGGGATCCAGCTGCAGCGCCTGCGCCAGCGCATCGAACGGCTGGTGCCGCCGCAGGCACCGCTGATCGTGGCCGGTGATTTCAACGACTGGTACTGGCGCCACCGGGCCACCCACGAACTGGCGCATCCGCTGAACATGCACGAAGTATTCGAACTGCTCAAGGGCAGTCCGGCGCGCAGTTATCCGGCCTTGCTGCCCGTGCTGCGGCTTGACCGCATCTATGTGCGCGGATTCGCGGTGCGCGATGCCGGAGTACATCACGGACCGCGCTGGGGACGCTTATCCGATCATGCGCCGCTCACCGCGCGGCTGGAACGTCTACCCGGGTGATCAGTAGCGGTAGCTGTAGGCCTGCGGCTGGCGGAATCCGGGTGAGGGAACGGCGTGGGTTTCGCCCGGCATGGCGGCGGGCAGCGGAGGCGCAGCGGCAACACCGGCGCCGCCAAGGGCGGTGATGCCGACGCGAACAGTGGGGCCCGGGTCGTACGGCATGGTGGTCGAAATGTCACGAACGTTGTATCGATAAACTACGGTGTAACCGCGGATGATTTCGCGCACTGTTTCCACCGTGTGACAGCGTTGCGCGGGATGAGCGACGGCTGCCTGGCGATTGTCGATGCGGTCACCGGCGACGCTGCCGGCGATGGCGCCAGCAGCGGCTGCGGCAGTGCGGCCGTTGCCCTTGCCGACCTGTGCACCGAGCAGGCCGCCGGCGGCGCCGCCGACCACCGAGCCGGCCATCGAACGTTCGCTGTCGGGATTGGCGACCCGGTCGCCGACGATGGCTCCGGCAATGGCGCCTGCCGCGGTCGCCGCGTCGCGCCCGCTGCCGCGGCCGACCGTGCTGCCCAGCAGGGCGCCTGCCACGCCGCCGATGATCGGTGCGATAACGCTGCGTTCGGCCTGCGGTACATGCCGGGACTGTGGTTCAGCGACGCATTCCTGGCGCGGCTCGTACACTTTTTCCATGATCGGCGTTGCTGAAATGACGCGGGCGTTGTCGGTGAAATCGGCGGCCTGTGCGTTAAGCACCAGGCTCGCCGCGGAAACTGCCAGCAGAATGTTTTTTTGCATGTTCATGGGCTCCGGTCGGGATCATCCGTGCAACCGGAAGGGCGGTTGCGGGTGAGATAATTAAAGCGCGGGCGCGTAGATGGTGCTGCAAACGTTACACAAAGTTACACACACCCGGATCACCGGCGCTCCGCCGGTATCCCGCATAAATATAAGATTTTAAATGAAAATATTAATTCAGGCTGGCGGGCATGATGGCTGAAACCGCGGCCGCCGCGCGTTCCGCAAGCGCAGGCGGTGCGGCGCGGAGCATCCGCAACGACTGGCGCGTGGTGCCGATGCTGCTGCCCTACCTGTGGGAATACAAGTGGCGCGTGGTGACTGCGCTGGTGTTCCTGGTGGCTGCCAAGCTGGCGAATGTGGGCGTGCCGCTGGTGATGAAAGACATCGTCGACGGGCTTGATTCCACCAAGGCCGTGCTGGTGCTGCCGCTGGCGCTGCTGGTGGCCTACGGCGTGCTGCGGCTGTCGACGGTGCTGTTTGCCGAGCTGCGCGACGTGGTTTTCATACCGGTGACGCAGCGGGCGACACGCCGCATCGCGCTCGCCGTTTTCCGTCACCTGCACGCGTTGTCACTGCGTTTCCACCTCGACCGCCAGACCGGGGGCATGTCGCGCGACATCGAGCGCGGCACCCGCGGCATTTCCACCCTGCTGTCGTTCATGCTGTTTTCCATCATCCCGGTGGTTCTCGAATTCGCTTTGGTGGCAGGTGTGCTGTTCGCCAAGTTCGACTGGCGTTTCGTCGCCGTGACCTTTGTCGCGGTGATCGTCTATATCGCCTTCACCATCGGCATCACCGAGTGGCGCACCGCCATCCGCAAGCGCGCCAACGAGCTCGATTCGAAGGCGAACACCCGCGCCATCGACAGCCTGCTCAATTACGAGACCGTCAAGTATTTCAACAACGAGGACTACGAGGCACGGCGCTACGACGACAGCCTGCAGCGCTACGAGGTGATGGCGGTGCGCAACGAGGCCTCGCTGGGGCTGCTCAACGTCGGGCAGGCGGCGATCATCGCGGTGGCGGCAACATTGCTGATGATCATGTGCGCGCAGGGCGTGGTCGCGCGCGACCTCTCGCTGGGCGACCTGGTGCTGGTCAACGGCCTGCTGATCCAGCTCTACATACCGCTAAATTTTCTCGGCATGGCCTACCGCGAGATCAAGCAGGCTCTTATCGACATGGAGCGCATGTTCGGCCTGATGGAGGAGCACCGCGAGGTTGACGATGCCCCGGATGCGCGTGATGTGCCGGAAGGCCCGGCGACAGTGGAATTCGATACCGTGGATTTCGGTTATGACCCGCGCCGGCAGATACTCCATGGCATGACCTTCGCGATACCGCCAGCCGCAAAGGTCGCCGTGGTCGGCGCCAGCGGCGCCGGCAAGTCGACGCTGGCGCGGCTGCTCTACCGTTTCTACGACGTCAGCGGTGGCTCGATCCGCATCAATGGCGTCGATATCCGAAAGCTGCGCCAGACCAGCCTGCGTGGCGTCATCGCCATCGTGCCGCAGGATACGGTGCTGTTCAACGACACCATTTTCTACAACATCCAGTACGGCCGGCCCGCGGCATCCCGTGACGAAGTCCTCGCTGCGGCGAGAGCGGCCCACATCCATGCCTTCATCGAGAGCCTGCCCGACGGTTACGAATCGATGGTGGGTGAGCGCGGCCTGAAGCTGTCCGGTGGCGAGAAGCAGCGCGTGGCGATCGCGCGCGCGATCCTGAAAAACCCGCGCATCATGATTTTCGACGAGGCAACCTCGGCACTGGATTCGCGCACCGAACAGGCGATCCAGCAGGAACTCAACGGCATTGCGCAGGGGCGCACCACGCTGGTCATCGCGCACCGTTTGTCGACGGTGATGGATGCCGACGAGATCATCGTACTGGATCAGGGTCGCATCATCGAACGCGGCCGGCACGGCGAACTGCTGGCCCGTGGCGGAAATTATGCGCAGATGTGGGCGCTGCAGCAGCAGGAGGACGCCAGGCGCCGCGTCGCCGCAACCGCCGCTGCGACGCAGCCTACCGGAGCAGCGGAAAGCTGACAGTGACGCGGGTGCCGTGTCCGCCTGCACCCGCGGAAATCACGGGCGTGGCGCCATGCCCTTGCGCAATCTCGCGCACGATCGCCAGGCCGAGGCCGCAGCCTTCCGGAGAGCCGCCGGGGATCCGGTAGAAGCGCTCGAACACCTTTTCGCGTTCGTTTTCCGGTATGCCGCGGCCGTTGTCTTCCACTTCCAGCATCGCTGCGCGATCGTCGATCACGACCCGCACGGTGACATGACCGCCGGCAGGTGTGTAGCAGATCGCATTGTCGATCAAGTTGTTCAGCAGTTCGCGGATCTGGAAAGGATCGGCGCTGACGGTTGCTGCAACCGACTGGTCGTCGAAACCAAGATCCACGCTGCGGGTCAATGCGCGCGGCACCCATTCGCGGGTGGTCTGGCGCGCAAGCTCGCTGAGTTCCACCGGTTCGCGCAGCACGCTGCGATGCGAGCCCGGTTCGGCGCGCGCCATGGTCAGCAGCTGGGAAACCAGCCGCGCAGCGTGATCGGCCGCGGTGTGCAGGTGCTGCAATGCCGCCCGGGCCTCGTCGTCGCGCACCTGCCTGGCTGCCAGCTCGGTCTGGGTCTTGATCGCGGCAACCGGGGTGCGCAGCTGGTGTGCGGCGTCGGCAATGAAGCGCTGCTGCGCGGCGAGGGCGGCGCTCAGGCGCGACAGCAGGTCGTTCATCGCTGCAATCAGAGGCTGCAACTCGCTGGGCACGCCTTTTTCGTCGATGGGACTCAGGTCGACATGGGAGCGACTGGCGATTTCGCGGCGCACGGAGGTCAGCGCCCGCAGGCCTATGCCGACGCCGAACCATACCGCCAGGGTGGCAAGCAGCACCAGGATGCCCTGCGGGATCATCATCCGGAACATGATCTGGCGTGCGGATTCGCCGCGGATGTTGGCGCGCTCGGCAACCTGGATCAGCAGCGCTCCCTTGCCGGAGCCGGGGCGCACGGGCACGCGTACTGCAACGGCACGCACTGGCCTGCCGCGGTAAGTGGAATCGTAGTAGACGACGCGATCGGTGCTTGAGCCGGGCGGCGGATCGGGCAGGTCGGGATCGCCGGAGATGTACTCGCCCCGCGGGCCGTTGGCGCGATAGAAAAAACGGCCCTGTTCCCCGGAGATCAGCATTTCGATCACCGGCTGCGGCAGATCGAGGTACAGCTGCGCGTTCGATTCGCGCACGTTGCGTCCGAGATCCAGCGCGGTATCGAGCAGCGCGCGGTCGTAGTTCAGGTTGACGAAACCCTTGGCGACCTCGTGGTCGACAAGCGTGCTGATGATCCACAGGGTCAGCAGGGGTGCGCTGACCCACAACAGCAGCCGGCTGCGCAGGGTGCGCAGCTTATTCATGCGCAGGTCTCTCGAGCAGGTAGCCGAGACCGCGGATGGTGCGCACGGTGACCCCTGCAGCCTCCAGTTTCTTGCGCAGGCGATGGACATAGACCTCGATCGCGTTGGCGCCGACTTCCTCACCCCAGCCGTACAGCTGTTCGGCCAGTTGCTCCTTGCTGACGACCCGTCCGGTGCGCAGCATCAGCACCTCCAGTACGCCAAGTTCGCGGGCCGACAGATCCAGTGGTGCGCCCTTGATCGTCGCGCGGCGGCCCGCGGTATCCAGCGTCAGGTCGCCGTGGACCAGGCTGGCCCCGCCGCCTGACTGGCCGCGGCGGATCAGCGCGCGGACGCGGGCCTCCAGTTCAGGCAGGTCGTACGGCTTGGTCAGATAGTCGTCGGCGCCGAGATCCAGGCCCTTGACGCGATCCTCGAGCGCGTCGCGCGCGGTCAGCATCAGCACCGGCGTCTTGGAGCCTTTGCGCCGCATGCGTCTCAACACTTCGTAACCGTCGAGTTTGGGCAGCCCGATGTCGAGGATCACCGCGTCGTAGTTCTGCGTGGCCAGCATGTGATCGGCCTCTTCACCGGTGGCCGCATGATCGACCGCGTAATCGGCGCCTTTCAGGGCATTGATCAACCCGTCGGCGAGTATCGGATGGTCCTCAACAATCAGCAGGCGCATGCGTGAATTATCCGGTGGCGGGCCGCGTGCAGCGCGGCATCAGGGACATGATACTGGTCGACGGTATGCCGCGCAGGGGCGGGGCAACCGGGTCCGGATTACGAAACAGCCGTCCCGTAAGTTTGACGTAAGCCGGCCTCGCTATCGTTCCCATGTGCTTACAGGGCAGGATTTAACCCCTGTGCTTTAAAGCGTTTTTCCTCCTCGGAGGCCTGCTTATTGCAAGGACCTGTGCTGAGCGGGTCATTGTAAGGCCTCTTTAAGCTCCGCCTGGACAACCCACACTGTCCCGTGCGGAGTTTTTTTTCCCTGTTGCCGTCCCTCTGTGCACCTGCCATCCACTGCGCCGGTCAGTTGAAAATAATTGCGTAACACTGTATTTTGCAATGGTTTTTAATCAAAACAAGCGGGGAGTGGGTACAACGATGCGAGGTCTGGTGCTGATCTTGACATTCGCCATGGCGGCCTTGCCGGCATGGAGCCTGGCGGCCGAGCGCACGGTCCGTTCCGTCAAATCCGCGGTAGTCAGCAGCGGTCCCGATCTCAAGTCTTCCTCCGCTCTGGTAATCGACCAATCGGAGGGGCATGCTCTCTACGCAAAGAATGTCGACAACGTGAGGCCTATTGCCTCCATCACCAAGCTGATGACGGCGATGGTGGTACTCGATGCAGCACTGCCCCTGGACGATCAAATCGTCATTACCAGGGACGACAGGGATCTGATCAAGGGCACACAGTCGCGGCTGCGCATAGGCACGGCATTGACCCGCAGGGAGCTCCTGCAGCTGGCGCTGATGGCTTCAGAGAACCGTGCGGCGGAGGCGCTGACGCGGGTGTACTCGGGCGGGACCGGCGCTTTTGTTGCTGCCATGAACCAGAAGGCGGTTGAACTGGGCATGTGGCGGACCCGCTTTGTCGATGGCACCGGCCTGTCCAGCGGCAATGTGTCGACGGCCCAGGATCTGACCAAAATGGTTGCCGCCGCCCACCAGTATCCGCTGATCCGCGAGTTCACGACGGAAAAGCGGGCGACCGTGCATCTCGCAAACGGTCAGGCGATGAATTACGGAAATTCAAACCAGTTGGTGAGCAGTTCCGAGTGGCACATTGGCCTGTCCAAGACCGGCTACATTTCGGAGGCCGGGCGTTGCCTGGTGATGCAGGCGATGATCGCCGGCAAGCCGGTAATCATCGTGCTGCTCGATTCTTGGGGCAGGCTGACCCGCATCGGCGATGCCAACCGCATCAAGCGGTGGATGGAAAGCCGCTACGCGGCGCATTCCCCCGGCTGATCCGGCATGACCGGCAGCGCCGCATGATGCCGCCTCCGGCATCCCCCGCAACCTTTGTCGATCTGCAGCCGGAATCCGGCAGTTTCCTTGATGACGTGTTGACCGGGCTCGCCCGCAGCCCCAAGGCGCTGTCGCCCAAGTATTTCTACGATGCCCGCGGCTGCGAACTGTTCGAGGCGATCTGCGAACTGCCCGAGTATTACCCGACGCGTACCGAGATGGCATTGATGGCGGACTGTGCCGGCGAAATCGCCACGCGGCTCGGCACGGGCGGACTGCTGATCGAATTCGGCAGCGGCGCGGGAGTCAAGACCGTCACCATGCTGCGGGCGCTGCAGCCGGCGGCCTACGTGCCGGTGGATATTGCCGCCGAGGCATTGCACGGAGCGACGGCCCGCCTCGGTACGGAGTTTCCACAATTGCCGATCATAGCGGTCTGCGCCGACTACATGCGGCAGCTGCAGGTGGCGGAGCTGTCTCCTTATGCCGGGTGCCGGCGCATCATTTATTTTCCCGGCTCGACCATAGGCAACCTGACCCCGGAAGAGGCGCAGTCCTTTCTTGTCCGTGCGCGCGGTCTTGCCGGAAAAAACGGGGCCATGGTGGTGGGCGTGGACCTGAAAAAGGATCCCGAAGTGCTGCACGCGGCGTACAACGATGCGCAGGGCGTGACTGCGGAATTCAATCTCAATCTCCTGCGCCGCATAAATCGCGAACTGGCCGCCGACTTCGACCTTGCGCAGTTTCGCCATGTCGCTTTTTACAACGCCGCCGCCGGCCGCATCGAGATGCACCTGGAAAGCCTGCAGTCGCAGATGGTCACGGTCAGCGGCCGCGGTTTCGCATTCGGTGCCGGCGAAAGGCTGCATACCGAGAATTCCTACAAGTATTCCGAAGAAGGTTTCCGCGCACTGGCGCGGGCGACGGGATTCAGCCCGGAACAGGTCTGGGTGGATGCCGGGCGGCGTTTTTCGGTGCATCTGCTGCGTTCCTGACCCGGCTCCACGTTACGGAAGTCCCTGGCTGTTCTGCAGCCGGGCGTTCGGGATGTCCCGGGGGAATCCGCAAAACGGCCTGATGCCATATGGAATTCCCGGGAGGGAGCGTCGCGGTCGATGCTAACATCGTCGCTGCCGCGCAACGCAGGTTCCGGCACTGCATCCGCCTTTCAGCAAGTCCGCAGATGGCCATTTATCTCACACTGATACTGATCGTCCTCAACCACACCGCATTCGGCGGAAGCCGGGTCGCGTTGTCCCTGTATGCGCTGGAGTCCGGGGCGAACCAGGTGCAGGTCGGCATCCTGATGGCGCTCTACGCCCTGTGTCCGATGCTGTTCGCGATTGCGATCGGTCGCCTGGCTGATCGCGTGGGCCCGCGGCTGCCGATGCTGCTGGGCACCGCCGGCGTCGGCATTGCGCTGTGCCTGCCGGTGGCCTGGCCGTCGCTGGTCACGCTGTACGTTTCGGCAACATTGCTCGGTACCTCTTTCCATTTTTTCTTCGTCACCGTCACCGGCATTGCCGGCGGCATAGGCGGAGCGGAGCACCGCTCGCGGAACTACGCGCTGGTCAGCATGGGGTTTTCCGGAGCCGGCTTCATCGGCCCGCTGGTCGCCGGCTTTGCCATCGATCATCTCGGCTACATGAAGGCCTTCCTGATACTGGCAGCCTGCACCATCGTGCCGCTGCTAATGCTGTGGCTGCGCGGAGGGTTCCTGCCCGCTGCCGCGCAGATGCCGGGCAGCCCGGCGACGGGCGGCGTGATGGACCTGTGGCGGGCGCCGCGCCTGCGCAACACCTTCATCGCCAGCGGTTTCATCTCCGCCGGCTGGGACCTGTTCAATTTCTACATGCCGGTGTACGGCCACGGCATCGGACTGTCCGCCTCGTCGATCGGCGTCATACTCGGCGCCTTTGCGCTGGCCACCTTCGTGATACGCGCGGTGCTGCCGCTGCTGATCAAACACACCAGTGAAGCGCAGGTCCTGATGTATGCGATTTTCTCGGCAGCGCTGACCTTCATGTTGTTTCCGCTGTTCGAGGATCCTTATGCCCTGTGCGCGGTGGCATTCCTGCTCGGACTGGGCGTCGGCGTTGGCCAGCCGATGTCGATGTCGCTGATCTACGCGCTCGCCCCCAAGGGTCGCGCCTCGGAGGCGGCGGGGCTGCGCGTGACGGTCAACAACTTCACGCATTTCGTGATCCCGCTGATTTTCGGCAGCCTGGGCACGGCTTTCGGCTTCGCCCCGGTGTGGCTGTCGAACTCGGTGCTGCTCGGCGTCGGCGGCTGGCTGGTGCGCCGCGCGCGTTCCTGAGCCGCGTCAGCGGACGACGATCGTCAGGTTGAAATCGCCGCGCAGCAGGCTCACGGCGTAGCCGCGTTCGGCCGAGCGCAGCCGTCCGAGGAATTCCTTCAGCGTCTGCACCCGCCGCCGGTTGACCGCGTAAATAATGTCGCCGGGGCGGAATCCCGCCTGCAGTGCACGGCTGCCGTCATCCACCGCCGACACCACCACGCCGCCGCCGCGCAGGCGCTGGAACAGCGGGCTGCCGCGCTCGATCTCGACCACCCGCAGGCCGGGCAACTGCGCCACTGCCACGCCTTCGCCGTCGGCGGATTCCTGCGGCGGCGCAATCTGGACCCGCACGCTCCGGGCACCGCCTTCGCGGACCACATTCAGTTCGACTTCGTCGCCCACCGGTGTCAGGCCTAGACGTGCACGCAGTTCCCCGGAACTGCGGATCACGCGGCCGTTGACCGCGGTCACCACGTCGCCCGGACGCAGTCCGGCCCGCTCGGCAGGTGAGCCGGGCTGCACCCTGGCGATCAGCGCACCATCGAGCGAGGGCAGGCGCAGTTTCTGCTGCGCCTCGGGCGGCACGTCGGCCATTTCGATGCCGAGCCGGCCGCGCCGTACTTCGCCGAATTTGACGATCTGTTCCATCACCGCGCGCGCCATGACCGAGGGCACCGCAAAGCCGATGCCGACATTGCCGCCGGCGGGGCCGATGATCGCGGTATTGATGCCGACCAGTTCGCCGCGCAGGTTGACCAGCGCGCCGCCGGAATTGCCGGGGTTGATCGAAGCGTCTGTCTGGATGAAATCCTCGTAACCTTCCACCGACAGGCCGCTGCGCCCCAGCGCGCTGACGATGCCCGAAGTCACGGTCTGGCCGATGCCGAAGGGATTGCCGATGGCCATCACGTAATCGCCGACCTGCAGCGCGTCGGAATCACCGATGCGCAGCGCGCTCAGCCGCGGCGCGCTGATCTGCAGCACGGCGATGTCGGTGCCCGGATCGGTGCCGACCAGCTTCGCCGGAAACTGGCGGCGGTCCTTCAGCGTGACGACGACCTGCTCGGCGTCCTTGATGACATGGTTGTTGGTCAGCACGTAGCCGCGCGCCGCATCGACGATCACGCCGGAGCCGGCGGCCTGTTCCTGGCGCTGCGGCCGGTCCGGCAGGTTGAAAAACCGCCGAAAAAACGGATCGCGGAACAGGGGGTTGTCTTCCATTGGCGCGCGGGTGATCACCGATATGTTGACCACGGCTGGCGTCACTTGGTTGACCAGCGGCGCCAGGGTCGGCAGTGCGCGTGCCTCCGTGGCCGGCTGCGCGGTCACCGCGGCGGGCAGCAGCGCGCCCAGCAACAGCCAGGGCAGCGCGCGCAGGCCCCTGAAAAATCGGGTGTTTTCTGACATGAGACGGCAGATGGCGGCAAAGAGCCCGGATTTCAACCCGCCCATGATACGCGCGGGCGCCGCCGCTATTTCAGGATCTTGAACAGGTTGTTGAAGCTGTCGGTCCACAGCCGCAGGCCGGGAATTTCAGCGATCCTGGCGGAGCTCTCGGTGATGCGTGGATGCGCCAGTGCGGCGGGGCTGCGCGAGACCAGCACCCAGTCGGTTTTCGCCGAATCATCGTCGTTCAGCGCCTCGTCGGTGACCAGCACGGTGTGCAGGCCGTGTTCGTCGGCTATGCGCTTGACCACCGGCGCCAGGTTGAGGAAGCGGTTGGTGACATGGAAGGCGACGACGCCGTCGGGTTTGAGGTTTTTCAGGTACACGCCCATGGCCTGTTGCGTTATCAGGTGCGCAGGGATCGAATCGCTGGAAAAGGCGTCGATGGCGAGCACGTCGTAGCGCTGCGCGGGTTCGCGCTCCATGGTCAGTCGCGCGTCGCCGAGCAGCGTTTCGATCCGGGCCGCACTGCCGTCGAGGAAGGAAAATTCGCTGCGCGCAAGCTCGATGACCTGGGGGTTGATTTCATAGAAGCGGTAGATGTCGTCCTTGCGGCCGTAGGTGGCCAGCGTGCCGGTGCCGAGCCCGACCACGCCGACGCGCAGTGCCGGCGCGGCGTCGCGCTTGACGGTGATGATGCGGCCCACACCCGAGTCCGGCCCGTAATAGGTCGTCGGCTGCATGCGCCGCTCCGGTGCAAGGTACTGCTCGCCGTGCATGATCACGCCGTGCATCAGCCGGCGCACGCCGTCGGTAGCGGGGTCGCCGAAGTCCTTGACCCGCAGCGTACCGTAGAAGTTGCGCGTCATCACACGCGCGTTTTTCGACAGCATGTCGATGTATTCATTGATGTGGTATGCCGTAAATCCGGCGGCGACCATGGCGAGCACCGGCACGATGACATTCGCGCGGCGCGCGACGTAGCCGGCGATCAGCGTGGTGAACAGCAGGCCGAGGCCGAATTCGTAGTAGGTGTCGAACAGCTTCGGCGCGACGAAACCGATCAGCAGTCCGCCGACCGCGCCGCCCAGGGAAATCATCAGGTAATAACCGGTCAGGTGACGCGGCGCCGGTTTCAGCGAGGCGAGTTCGCCGTGGAAGAACATGCACATCACGAACAGCCCGATCGCGAACAGCGGTATTGCCTGCTTGATTTCCATGATGCCGCCGTCGGCGTGCAGCGCCCAGGCCATTGCGCCGACAACGACCAGCAGTGGGCCGAAGAAAATCGAACGCTGGTACCAGTTGCGCCCCTCGAAACAGAGCACGAACGACAGCAGGTACAGCGTCAGCGGCAGTATCCACAGGAACGGCACCGAGGCGACGTCGTGGGTGATGTGGTTGGTGACCGCGATCAGCATGAACGAACCCAGCGCCGCGAGTGAGAGCCACAGCAGGTGGTCGGCGATGCGCGGTGGTCCGTTTTCGCGTGTCTCCGCGGTGGCGCGCGGCTCTGCCTGTCCGGCCGCGGGTCGCCTGCTGAAATAGGCGGATATGGCGCAGAGCAGGGCGAACAGCCCGTAGCCGAGGCTCCAGCCGATCGACTGTTCGCGCGTGGTGATATAGGGCTCGACGACGAAGGGGTAGGCCACCAGCGCGGCCAGCGATGCGGCATTGGACAGCGCGAACAGCCGGTAGACGTTGCGCGCATCAGGATAGCTGCGTGCGAACCACGCCTGCAGCAGCGGGCCGGTGGTCGACAGCAGAAAATACGGCAGGCCGATGGTGGCCGCCAGCAGGCCGAGGATGCGCCAGGTCGGATCTTCGTCGCCTTCCGGTTTCCAGCCGCTGTCGGCGATGATCGGCAACGACACCAGGCTGAGCACGATCAGCGCGCCATGCAGCAGGGCCTGCGGCCGCGGCTTGAGCACGCGTATGGTCCAGTCGGCGTAAGCGTAGCCGAACAGCAGCACCAGCTGGAAGAACATCAGGCAGGTCGTCCATACCGCGGCGGAACCGCCGAACCACGGCAGGATCTGCTTCGCCATGATGGGCTGCACCAGAAACAGCAGGAACGCGCTCGCGAATATGGTCAGCGCGTAGATCGGCATGGTGATTTAGTCAACGGGATTGATTGGAATATCGGGGAGCAGCGGGCGCGGGCGCCGCGGCCGCCGCGATTGTAACCGGTGCCGGACCTTCCGTGGGCGGCGCACGCAGGCGCGCGCGTCACCCATGCGCTGTTCCTGCGGCTGCAGGCGGTGGATTACCCCTCAGGCTGTTTCAGGAATCGAAAACTGCATCAGCAGGACTTCGGCGCCTCCGCTTCCTGCCCGGATTTTCATCGGTGCATCGGCGGCCCCGACAAACACCGTGGTCCAGGCCGCGCACGACTGGCCGTCGATGTCCAGGCTGCCGTTGACCACCAGGTAATACTGGCCGCCGGTGTTGCGCGGGTCGGGGCCGTCGGTTTCCATGTCCGGTCCCAGGCGCATCAGCCAGGCGCCCAGCGCGCCGTCGGCGTCGCTGAACAGCGTTTCGCGGGCGATCTCGCGACGTGTCAGCAGTACCGGTTCGGTGCCGAGCACGATGTCGGGCGCGGTATGGTGGCGCTTGCGCGACGGTTTCAGTTTTTCGCGGTAGCCGGGCTTGTGCAGGTAGACCGCGCCGGAATCGGTGCGCGCGCGCAATGTGAAATACGAATAACCATGCGTGCCGGCGGTGATCGGACCGTAGCCGGTATGGTGGTCGGCGTAGTGCACGGCGAGCGGCCGCACCGGATGGGTGTCGCGGCCGAGGCTGCCAGCCCCGGCAACGAACACCTGGAACTGGTCGACTTCGTGGAAATGGGGAACGATCACTTCGTTCGGGCTCATTTCGATCAGGAAAGCCTGCGGGGTTTCCTGCACCGCGTCCATGCGTTTGCCGATGTAATCGGTGCGCCAATGCTCCTCGCCGGTGCCGGTGGATTTGACGAGGCGGCGGCCGGGAGCGGCCTGTGCTGCGGTGGCTACGGCCAGTGTCATGCTGCGTTCTCCTTTGCGGGCAGTTTGTTCAATCGGCCCTGATGTTCGACTTTTTGATCACATCGGCGTAACGCGCCGATTCGGCTTTGACGTGGGCAGAGAATGCCGCCGGGGTGTTGCCGACCGGTTCGGAGCCGTCGCCGGCCATGCGCGCCCTGACTTCAGCGCGCTGCAGCGTGGCCGCGACTTCGCGTTGCAGCGTATCGATGATGGTGCGCGGCGTGCCGGCCGGCGCGAACAGCCCGTACCAGTTGATGATGTCGAAATCGCGCACCCCGGCTTCCATCACCGTGGGAATGTCGGGCAGCACCGCTGCGCGCTGCCCGCTGGATACCGCCAGCGCGCGCAGACGGTTGTTCCTGAGGTGCGGCAGCACCGAGATCACGCTGGCGAAGGCGGACTCGATGCGCCCCGACAGCATGTCGGTGTAGGCGGCGCCCATGCCCTTGTACGGCA
>JBMTEY010000008.1:0-37910 GCA_049433545.1 Burkholderiales bacterium
AATAGGTGAAGCCGATGCCGCGGTTCTCCAGCTGCTTCTCGACGGTGCCGAGAAACTCCGAGTAGCTGTGCTGGACCGCGATGAAGCGTTTCATTGCGCGGCGGCCATTTCCTTCATGCGTCCGATTGCGAACTCGACAAAAGTCGCCTGCAGGCGCGAGCGGAAACGGTCCTTGGGCGTCACTACCGACAGGCTGCGGATCAGCGGCGGATCCAGCGGCACGGCGACCAGCACGCCCAGCTTCAGTTCCTTGACCACCGTCGCCCGCGACAGGATGGACACGCCCAGCCCGGTCTCGACCACGCCCTTGATGGCTTCGGGGCTGCCCAGCTCCATGACCACGTTGATCGCATCCGGCGCGATATTGTTCTTCTGGAAATAGTGATCGGAAAATTCACGCGTGCCCGATCCGGTTTCGCGGCTGATGAAGGGTTCGCCCGCGACCACGGCCGCCGACACCTTCTTTGCCTTTGCCAGCTTGTAGTCCGGGCTGCAGATCATCACCAGCACGTCCTCGCAGCAGACTTCGGTCTGCACGCCCGGCAGGTGCGAAGGCGATTCGATCAGCCCGACGTCGAGCGCGTGCTCGGCGACGCGCGTCTCTATGGTTTCCGAGTTGGCCACCGTCATGTGTGCGCGCACATGCGGATGCAGCGCCTTGAACTCGCCGAGGATCTGCGGCAGGTAGAACTCGGCGATGGTGGTGCTGGCGCCGAGCAGCAGCGGACCGCTGATCGCGCCGGTCAGTTCGCCGACGCGGGTTTCCAGTTCCTCGGACAGCGCCAGGATTTTATCGGCATAACCGAGCACCAATTCCCCGGCGGGCGTCAGTGCAATCCAGCCATGGCTGCGCTCGAACAGGCGCACGTTGAGGTGCTCTTCGAGCTGCTTGATCTGGAAAGTCACCGCGGGCTGGGTCATGAACAACTGCTCGGCAGCCTTGGTGAACGACAACTGCCGGGCAACGGCATGAAAAACCTGGAGGCGGCGGTCGGCCATGTCTGGAAACCAGTGATTTATTTGATCGGGAAGGCCGATACTACCCGTTAAGCCCGCGTCGAAAAAGCCGCGGCGCAGCACGCCGTGTTATCGTTCAGCGCGGGAAAATCGTTTCATCCATGAACAGCAAATGGCGGCAACTCGATCTGGGCGGCGGCGGCCTGCAGGCGGCAAACCTGCGCCTTGCGCGCACCCTGCGCCGACGCTCCACGACCTGGCTGCTGTTGCTGCTGCTGTTTCCCGCCGGCGCGCACTGCTGGTACCTGCGCGAACGCCACATCGCGGCAGCCTACCCCGTCCTGTCACTGATCGCCGCAGTTGGCTGGTTCGGCGCCGTCCCCTGGGTCGCCCCGGCGGCGCTGGCCGGACTGGTTTTGCTGCTGCTGCGCGACGTGGTAACGCTGGAAGACCGCATCGTCGCCTGCAACAAGCGGCTGCGCATGGCAACTTACCTGTCGCAGGGCGCAACCGCCCCGCCGGGCTTCCGTGGACGCTATCCCGCAAACGGCGGCGCGGCAGGCACAGCGGGCGGACAACGCATCCCCACCCTCGCGGAACAGGAAGCATTGCTGCACGAAATCGCCGCCCGCAAGGGCGGAAAAGGCGAAAAACAGGGTTAAATTCGCAACAACTGTGTTATAAAGCCGCGGTTCCGAGCACCACCTGCAACGACGCCTTTTTCCCTTAGATCCCATTCAGCCTTTACCAGTCCCGCTCCATTCATGACGACGGCCACTCCCCATCGCCACTGGTTCAAGCTGTTCAAGAAAACGGCCTGGCTGGTCGGTGTCGGCGCCGTCCTCGCCTGGTCGGTATGGCTGCTGTACTCGAAACTGCTGGCTGAAGTATCCACCGATCCCGCAGCCAAGGCGCTGATAGACGCCGGCGGACTGTGGACCGACATCACGGTCATCGTCCGCTCCATCAGCGGCAGCCTTGCACAGGTATCCCTGAAAGCCTATCTGCTGGCGGGATTTTCGGCGATGGCGGCCTATGTCGCACTGGCCTGGTATGACCGCATCGCACTGATCTACCTGCGGCGCGAGAAGGAAATTTCCTGGCTGTACATCGCGGTTTGCTCCTTCGTGACCTATGCACTGGGCCACAACCTCGGCGCCTCGGTGTTCTCGGGCGGCCTGGTGCGGCTGCGCGCCTATACCGCCAAGGGACTGACGGCGACCGAGGTGGCCATTCTGGTCACGCTGTGCTCCTTCACCTTCGCCTACGGCACCCTGATACTGACCGGGTTCGTGTTCGTGGTCGAACCCGAAATCGTCCAGCCGCTGGCTGAAGTCATACCCGTACTCGCGCTGCCGCCCACCCTGGTGCGGACCATAGGCTTCGCGCTGTTGCTGCTGTGCGCACTCTACGTACTCGGCTCCTGGCTGCACTTCAAGCCAGTGCACTGGCGTGCGCTGCACATCGTCTACCCCCGACTGCCCATCGTCGGCCGCCAGTTGCTGGCGGCGCCTCTGGAAATCATCGCAGCCGCCGGGATCATCCATTTCGCCCTGCCCGAAGCGGGCCACCCCGGTTTCCTGATCGTACTTGGCGCCTTCGTGCTGTCTTTCTCTGCCGGACTGCTGTCGCAGACGCCGGGCGGCATCGGCGTCATGGAAGCCGTATTCCTCGCACTGATGAGCACTGTTTCACCATCGGACGTGGTCGCCGCACTGCTGATCTGGCGCCTGATGTACCTGCTGATCCCGCTCGCACTGTCGCTGCCGGTGGTGGTGGCATTCGAACGCTCCCAGTTGCGCCGCAGCCACTGACCCCGCTCCGGACCATGAAAAAGGCCGCCCGGAGGGCGGCCTTTTTTACGTCGACTGCGGACTGCTACACCGCCTCGTATTTGAAACGCTTGACCTTCGCCATGTTGGTGCCTTCAATGCGGATCAGGCTGGTCGGGCCCGTGCGCTTCGGCGAATGCAGGTCGCCTTCGTTGTAGACATGGGCGATGCCCGGCGTCAGCTTGTAGGAGCGCGTGACCTTGACCTTGCCCGGCTTGTCGGCGCTGGCCGGTTCAAGCAGCTGGTAGTCGCGCATTTCGGTTTCGCCGCGCGCCTGCCCGTAGATCGCCCAGGAATGCGCGTGATCATGCGGACCACTGGTCTTGGCGTCGGTGTAGTCGTGCGCAAGGATGCAGAAGCCGAACTCCGGATCCTCGTAAAGGATCTTGCGCTCGCCGACGCTGGGGTCGACGTGTTTGTCGATAAAAGCCTTGTCCTTCAGCACTTCCTGCAGCAGGGACGCCACCTTCTTGCGGCCGGCCGGACCCGGCTCGGCCTTGATGGCATCGTGGCACTGTGCAGCAAATTGTTCCAGCGTGTGACCCATGCGGATTCTCCTCTCAGATTCGGAACTGGCGCCGCCATTGTGCCGCAATGGCGCACGACCTGGAAAGCAGTGATATTGATCCCCGTCAAACTTCAGTTAATCGTCCGTTTCGCATCGCGGACTGTCGCGCTCAGCCTTCGTCCCCGGCCCTGCGATACAGCCCGAGATAAACCTCCCGTGCCAGCGGCGGCTGCGCTGCAACCGCCAGCAGGTCGTCGAGATGCTGCGGGGCACTGATCCCGGCCAGACTTACGCCCAGGCCCGGCGTCGAACGGTTGAACTGCAGGGCGCGCTGCGCTTCGTTCAGCAGTTCCGGCATCGCCGACTGCAGTGCGCCGACGCCCGTTGCCGCCAGATGCCCCTTGGCCAGGCCGTGACTGCCCATCACGAATATCCGCAGCTGGTGCGCCGCCTGCAGCGTCGAGGCGACGTTGCCCTGCCCCGTGGCCTGGCTGAAGCGCGTGAAGCCTTCGTTCATCACTGCATTGAACGGAAGTTGCACGACACAGAAATGATGCCGCTCCTGCGCCTCGCGATGAACGATGCGCGCGGCGTTTTCCGCCAGCCCCAGCAGCGAGGCCAGCGACTGGAACAGCGCATGGTCGGTTTCGACGCGGAAACCGTCGAAGGTCGCAATGCCGTAACTGCGGATTTTCCCCTGGCGTACCGCCTGTTCGCAAACCGCAAACACAGACTGCAGCCTGCGGTTCAGCGCCTCCTTGCCGATGCGCGGGATATGCACCTCGGGCTGGTCGATGAGGAAAGCATCCAGGGTTTCCACTCCCAGCGCCGCCCGCAACTCGTCGATCTGCTGCCCGATGTAGCCGGGCGCCAGGCAATGCACGCCGCTAAGGTCGTCGCGGGTACCCAGCCCCCTGCGCGCGACCTGTTCCTCGAACCAGGCATCCAGATCCCCGGGCGGTCCGTCGTCAAAACGCAGGAATCCGCCCTTGCCCACGACATAGACCTGCTCGCGGGCGACGCCGGCGGCAAACGCCCGACGCAGGCCCTCGCCAGCGGTGCGCATCGATCGACCGTAGCGGTAATGCGCAGCAGTATCGACGACGTTGATGCCGGATTGCAGCGCGCGGGCTATGACTGTCGCGTACGCCTCGTCGACTGCGTCGCTGGCCGCGCCGGGAAACGTGCCCACCCCCAGCGACGACAGCTGCAGGTGTTCGTTCAGGAAATCGCTGTAGTGGCCGGGCGCGCAGCGGACGCCGGCGGTGCGCGCATATTCTGCGGTACCGGCGCGCGTCGCGCAGCCCGCAATCAGCGCCATCAGCGCCGCAGCCGCAGGTAGATTTCCGGCAGCTTGTTGGGCAGGCTGTTGATGTGGTCGAGCACCAGGTAATGCCCCGGACCGAAGATCTGCGGCAGGTACTGGTTGGCCATGGTGTCGACGGTGATGCAGAACGGATGCACGCCCTTGGCCACTGCTTCCTTCACCGCCATGCGCGTGTCCTCGTGCAGGTAGCGCCTGTCGCCGCCGTCGTCGTAATCCTCCGGCCGTCCGTCGGAGAGCAGCAACAGCAGCCGGCGCCGGCTCTCGACGCCATCGAAACTCGCGGTGGCGTGACGGATCGCCGCACCCATGCGCGTTGCCAGGCGCCCCGACATGCCGCCGATCTGGGCGCGGATGTCCTCAGACAGCAGCTCGTCGAAACCCTTCAGCTTGTAATAACTGACGTTGTCACGGTACTTTGAGCAGAAACCGGCGATCGAATAGGCGTCGCCGACCTCCTCCATGCTCTCGGCAAACAGCAGCACGCCGGCGCGCACGCGGTCGACCAGGCGGCCGCCGCCTTCAGGCAAATGCTGCATGATCGAGGTCGACATGTCAGCGAGCAGCGTCACCGCCACTTCGCGCTGGCGGATTTCGCGGCGCTTGTAGATGTTGGGCCGCGGCGAGCGCCCGGCGCGCTTTTCGGCGACGTAGGTCACCACGGCATTCAGGTCCATGTCGTCGCCGTCGAGCTGCTGCGTCAGGGGTGCTGCACGTGTGGGCTTCTGCGACTGGATCGCCTTCTTCAGCCGCTTCAGCGCATTGGCGTACTGCTTCATCAGACGATTGGTCTCGCCCATGTTCGATTCGGCGAGACGTTTTTCCTGCACCCAGCTCCAGTTACGCTTGTAGCGCGACTCACGGTAATCCCACTCCGGGTACGGGATGCCCTTGTCGCTGCTGCCCTGGTTGGGCGCGTCCTTGTCGCTCTGTCCGGAAGCGCGCGCCGACTGGCCCGACGAATCGCCGTAGCTGGGCATCTCCTTCTGCTCGCCGTCCTCGCGTTCATCTCCCGACTCGGCATTCTGCGGCTGCTCGGACTGCTCTTCGCCGTCTTCCTGGGGCTGGCTCTGCTGGTCGGCGCCGGCCTGGGTCTGCTGTTCGCTGTCGTCCTTTTCCTGCGGATGCGCCATGCGCGTCGCGTTCGGGCTGCGCCCCGGCAGGTATGCGGCATGAAAGGACTCAAGATCCTCGACCTGCGGCAGCGTGCTGCCGGTATACAGCTTCATCGCCGCGCGCCAGGCATCGGCCACCGTCGCACGCGGCTCGAACAGCGGCGCGAAGCGCGGATCGGCAGTTCCACCCTTGCAGTACGCCAGCGCGTTCTCCACGCTTTCCAGCGCAAGGTCGAAATAGGGCTGCGTTCCGGGATGGCTGCGGATCAACTCATGCGCGGTACGCAGCATGCGCCGCAGGTAGTTCGGCACGTCGCGCTGCACCCTGAAATCGACGCGCAGGTCCTCGCAGATATCAAAGATTAACTGGAACCGCAGCGCATCGTCGCCGAAGCGCATGAACAGCGGCGCCCACGACACCGCGCCGGTCGCCGGAAAATCCACCTGCGCCTCGGCGAACATTTCCTGCATCGCCTCGCGGTCGAAGGTGCGGTAGCGCATGTGCGCAGCGGTGTGCAGTACGGCGAGTATCGCTTCCTCGCGATCTGCCATCACCGCCGGGAAATAGATACTGCGGCCGTCGGTTTCGATGAACGGCCGACCCTGCTCCGGCGACCAGGTGCTTTCTTTCAGGTCGAAGGCGCCGCCGAACCAGACGTCGAGCAGCATCGCCAGCAGCCGGTTGCGGTCGGTCAGCCGGTAACCCGGCAGGTGTTCCAGCAGCAGCGACAGGCTTTCCTCGGACTCCAGCCGGAAATAGGCTTCGCCGCGCGCCCGTCCCGCCTGCATGATGTCGGCGCCGCGCGACGCCCACGGCAGGATTGCCTGTGCGCCGAGCAGGTTGCGCACGCGGATCGCCCCCGGCAGGTAGGTCGACAGCATCAGCTTGCGCGACTCGAACAGTTCGTCGGCCGGCACCGCCAGTTGTTCGATGGCGGTGATGCCGCCGTGGCGTCCCGCGAGTTCCAGCACCGGCGTCGAGAAGTAGGCCGCGCCGCTTTCGATCTGGCGCGCGCACCAGCAGAAACCGATGTCGACCCAGCGCTGCTCCCCGGCATGGCCCAGCGAACCGTAGGCGCGCGCAACATTGGCCATGAAACCTTCCAGCGCCCGCCACGACGCGCGCCACTGCATGAACGCCAGCGCCTGCTGCGTCCATGGCATCACGGTTTCGGAAACCTGCTCGGCCTCGAGGCTGCCGCGGATGAAAGCCTTGCCGGCATCGCGCTCGAAACTGAACAGCGCGGAACAGGCCCCCAGCCACTGCAGCGCGACCTTCTCGCCGTGCGGCAGGATCGCCGGCAGCACCGCTTCGACTTCGCGGTGGGCGACGACGCTCAGGTCCTTCAGTTCAGTGAGCGCTTTGTCAATGGCGGGGGTGGAGGTCATGAATTCAAAAAGGCGTGGCTGGTGGCTCGTGGCTGGAAACCGCCATCAGAAGACCGATGGCCGGAGAAACCCTGCGGGCACGCGACGCCGCGCACCGGACGCGCGGTAGCTGATCCGGCGGTCAGGCGAAGTGTGCGTTGACGATCTCCATCAACGCATCCGACAGCTCGATGTCATCGGTGATCGGATTGACCATCGCCACCTGGCAGGCTGCCACCGGATCAAGACCGGCGATCATCATGCTGGCGGCATAGACCAGCGCACGCGTCGAAGTCGATTCCTCGAGTCCGTGATCCTTCAGCAGCCGCGCCTTGCGGCCTATCGCCACCAGCTGCTGCGCGATCTCCGGCTTGGTGCCCGGCACTTCCTTCAGCAGGATCTTGCGTTCGACCTCTTCCGCCGGAAAATCGAAATTGATGGCGATGAAGCGCTGCTTGGTCGACGGCTTCAGATCCTTCAGCACGGTCTGGTAGCCGGGGTTGTAGGAAATCACCAGCATGAAATCCTCGTGCGCGTCGATCTCCTGGCCCTTTTTCTCGATGGTCAGCTTGCGCCGGTGGTCGGTCAGCGAGTGGATCACCACGGTCGAGTCGGTGCGCGCCTCGACGATCTCGTCGAGGTAGCAGATCGCCCCGGCCTTCACCGCGCGCGTCAGCGGACCGTCGTGCCAGATGGTCTCCGAACCTTCGAGCAGGAAACGGCCGACGAGGTCGGAACTGGTCAGGTCCTCGTGGCAGGACACCGTCACCAGCGGGCGCTTCAGCTGGAACGCCATGAATTCGAGGAAACGCGTCTTGCCGCAGCCGGTCGGGCCTTTCAGCATCACCGGCAGGCGGCGCTTGTAGGCGGCCTCGAATATCGCCACCTCGTTGCCCTGCGGCTCGTAATACGGCGCCTGGTCGCCCACCTGCGGCATCTGCACGATGTCATGTTCGACGCCGCGTACGCGGCTGCTTGCTGTCTTCATCTATGCTCCAAAGTCAAAATCACGGCAGCCGGCTACTCCGCCAGTTTCCCTTCACGGACACAACGGGTCTTGATGTAGAGGTAAACATGCCGCGCCGTGCGCACGGCCATTTTCTCGGGGACTTTCGGCAACGCGTCCCTGCGCCCCATATTAATACAGTTGCGGTAGTACACAAGTTCCCGGCAATTGTCGCGTATCGCATTCCAGGTCGGCTCACCCTTGACCAGCACCTTGAAGGTCTCGAGGAAATCCGCATCGGCGCCCGGCGGCGTTTTCTGCCCGCTGGCGGCGACATAGGCCGTGACCAGCCGCTGAGTAAACCCGATTGCGGCTTCCACGGTTTCAGTGAGCGGCAACGTATCGCCACGCGAGATCGCGGCCTCATGCACACTCAGCGCAGCATCCACCGCGGCGAACGTCGCGGCGAGGTCGCCTTGCGGCACAGCAGTGTCTAGAATGGCGGTCATTGAACCGGGAGAAACACTATGTCAGTCAAAATAATAAATATGTTAAGAATCAATGGGTTACAATATAACGCCCTGCGCGACCCGCAGGTCTACCGGCGCGTGGCCGGCGAACCTTTCCGCATCCAGGCCATGATCAACGGCCGCGACACGGTGCGCGTGTCATTGTCCGACGAACAGGGCGCGGTGCTTGCCCAAGGTGAAGTGCAGGCGCCGGGCACATTTTCGCACGAGCTGCGCTTCGACAAACCCGGCGTGCGCATCGTGACCCTCACCGCGCAACATGCGGACCACGAGGAGTCGCACAACCTGCGGCTGGATATCATGGCGCATGCCTGGGTCGGCTGAAACCGCGCGGCAATGACGCGCGTACGGCGCCGTCCCCTGCCTGCCACCACCCGAACCTGAAGGACACCCGATGCCACGCGCCACCACTCGCCTCCGCGCCCTGGTCAAGGCCGGAAAATTCCTCGAACTGCCCGCAGTGCACGACCCACTGACCGCGCGCCTCGCCGAAAGTGTCGGCTTCAAAACCGTCTACAACGGCGGCTTCGTCACCGGCGGCAGCACCACCATCAGCGAACCGCTGCTGACCATGAACGAGCAGCTCACCGTCGGCGGCAACATCGCCCATGCCGTGAACATCCCGGTGGTGATGGACGCCGGCGCCGGCTGGGGTGAACCGCTGCACACCATGCGCACCGTGCGCGAATGCATACGCGCCGGCATCGCCGGCGTGCACATCGAAGACCAGCTGTTCCCGAAGCGCGCGCACTACCACACATATGTCGCGCACAACATTCCCTACGACGAGTTCCGCGACAAGATCCGCATGGCCTGCGAGCAGCGCGACCGGACCGACAGGGACTTCATCATCATCGCCCGCTCCGACGCCTGCCGCGAACAGGGCTACAAGGAAGCCGTCAAGCGGATGCTGATGTCACGCGACCAGGGCGCCGACATGGGCCTGATATTCCCGCGCACGCCGGAAGAAACGAAGCGCGCACCCCGTGACTGCAAGCTGCCGATGATTTACGTGCAGAGCCGTGGCAACCGCGACGGCCGGCCGCTGTATTCATTCAAACAACTCGAGGACATGGGCTACGCCGGCAGCATCGATGCCATTCTTTCGGTCGGCGTGCAGTTCCATTTCATGCGCAAGGCGCTGCTCGAATTGCGCAGGACCGGCGACTACACCGGCATCTCGCAGCAGGATTACATCGCCGCGCGCAAGCAGATCGAAACCCTGATCGGCCTCGAGGAGTATTACAAAATCGAGGAAGCCACGGTCGAAAAAATGCACAAGAAGGAAAACGCGAAGAAAAAACGCTGAACTGTTCGCGCGTCCGCGCGGGATATTTCAGGAGGAAAACATGCGCAACCTGATCACCGTATCCGCAATCCTGCTTGCCGGCGCTGCCGGCCTCTGCCAGGCACAGACCTGGACCTACTACAGCCCGCCTGAACGCGGCTTCCGCGTGCTGATGCCGCAAACGCCGGTGCGCTCCGTTTCGAACGACGGCAAGTGTGTCACCTATCGCGCGTCTTCCGGCGAGCGGCAACTGGCCGTCATCCGATGCCCGCTGAATCCGGCCCATTCCGACACCAATCGCCGCAACGCCATCATTGATCGCCTCGGCGACGGCGACCTCAGCGTGAATGATGTCAGCGACGAACTCGCGCTCGCGCCCGGCGACCACATGTTCCGCGTCACCGAACGGCTTTCGGTGCACCGCCACGTCATCCATTCCGGCCAAGTCTACGAACTCGTGGTGGAGGTTCCCACCGAAGACGGTCCGCCGCGTCAGCTGGCCACGGATTTCTTCGCCTCCCAGGCCGGCAATACCTTCGCCGCCGCCCCGGCGCTGGCCGCGCGCCTTTCACCCGACAGTTGCAAGACACGTGGCAACGCCTTCGCGCAGCGTTTCTGCGAATACCTGAGCTGCCTGGTGCCGGCGAACCGCAGCCACGCCGCCTGCGCGGCGCTGCCGCCGCTGCTCAGATTTTGAACTCGCTTGCGCCGCATGGCCGCCCTCCCGGCGGTGTGCGATGTGGACTTTGACGTGCGCCAGCTCCGGCCCGCAGTTAATGTGGCATGACGTACATTTTCAGCAGGAAAGAGGACACACCATGAACGATGACCGCCGCGCCGTGGGCGCACCAACCCGCGAACTCGCCGCCTGGATCAGCGGCCTGAAATACGAAGACCTGCCGCAGCGCACCCGCGAAGTGGTGCGCATAGCCATCCTCGACACGGTGGGAGTCGGCATCTATGGTTTCGGCACACCCTGGGCGCAGATGCTGCTGCAATGGGCGCGCGCCGGCGGTTCCGGCAAGGGCGATGCCACGGTGTGGGGCGACAAGACGCCCTCGATGCGGGTCGCCGATGCGGCAATGGTCAACGGCTCGGCGGCGCACGCCTTCGAGCTCGACGATTACCACAACGCCAAGCTGCACGCCGGCGCCATCGCCGTGCCAGCGGCGCTGGCAATGGCGGAAAAACTCGGATCCGACGGCCGCGCCATCGTCACCGCGATCGCCGCCGGTTACGAAACCATGATCCGCTCCAGCCTCGCCTCCAATCCTTCGGCGACGCGGCTGCGCGGCTGGCACATCACCGGCATCTACGGGCCCTTTGCCGCTGCCGCGACCTGCGCCTCGCTGCTGAAACTGAATCCCGAGCAAACGGCATGGGCGCTGGGCCTCGCAGGCACCCAGGGTGCGGGCACCTGGGCCTTCAATGCCGACGGCACCATGAGCAAACGTTTCCACGCCGGCAAGGCCGTGCATTCCGGCGTGCTCGCCGCCGAACTCGCGGCGATGGGCTACACCGGACCGACGCAGATCTACGAATACGAGGACGGCGGCGTGCTGAAGGCGCATTCCGACGACAGCGACGTCACGCAACTCACCCGCGACCTGGGCCGCGTCTGGCACACCGACACCAATTCGATCAAGCCCTACTCCTGCTGCGGCAGCACGCACGCCTACATCGATGCTGCGCTGTCGGTGCGCAAAAAGGTCGGTGCACCCTGGGACCTGAAGCGCCGAGTCAAGGTCGGCCTGTCGAACGTGGTCGACGTGCAGTGCGGCTTCGCCTACGCACCGGGCAGCGCGCTCAACGCGCAGATGAGCCTGCGCTACGTGATCGCCGCGGCGCTCGTCGACGGCCAGGTCCTGCCGCCGCAGTTCACCGCCGAGCGCATGCGCGATCCGTCGCTGGTCGGACTCGCCGAGGCGCTCGAATGCGAACATGATCCCGAACTCGACAAGCTGTATCCGAAGCACTTTGCCGGCTGGGTCGCTGCGGAAAAAGACGGCCAGTGGGTGCGCCAGGACATCCTCAATCCCACCGGTTCCATCGACAATCCGGTCGATGCCGCCGGCGTCACCGAAAAAATCCGCGGCATTCTGCCGAAGGCGCCGGTCGACGCCATTGCGAAGGTCGCGCTCGACATCGAGAACCACGACGTGGGCGAATTGCTGAAGCTCGCTGCGCAAAGCCGAACCTGAGAGAACCGTCACGTCATGAATCGCAAAATTGCCGTACTCGGGGTCGGCGCCATCGGCAGCAGCATCGGCGCCGACCTGACACAGGCCGGACTCGACGTCACGCTGATCGACCAGTGGCCGGCGCACGTCAAGGCGATGAAAACCAACGGTCTCAAGGTGCAATTCAGGGACAGCCAGTTCCAGGTGCCGGTAAAAGCCCTCAACCTGTGCGACCTGGCGGCGGCCGGAGACCTCGCCTTCGACCTGGTGTTCCTCGCCGCCAAGTCCAACGACCACCGCTGGTTGGCGGAATTCATCAAGCCGCGGCTCAAGGCCGACGGCGTGCTGGTCGGCGCGCAGAACGGCATGAACGATGATTCCATCGCCGAAATCCTCGGCCGCGAGCGCGTGATCGGCTGCGTGGTCGAGCTGCAGGCGGAACTGTTCACGCCGGGACAGATCCAGCGCAATACCACGCGCAAGGGCTCGTGGTTCACTGTCGGCGAACTCGACGGCAGGCTCACTCCGCGTGTCAAGGAAGTCGCTGCGACGCTGGGCAAGGTCGGCCGCTGCGACGTCACCAACAACATCTACGGCGCAAAGTGGACCAAGCTGATCGCCAACACCATGACCATGGGGCCGTTCAGCCTGCTCGGGCTGCGCAACAACGAGGCCGCCGCGCTGCCCGGCATGTTCGACATCTCGGTGAAGCTCGGCCGCGAATCGCTGGCGGTGGGCGGCGCGCTCGGCTACCGCACCGAACCGATCTTCGGACTGCGTGCAGACGAATTCGCCGGCTCCAGCGACGAGAACCTGGTGACCACAATGAAAACGCTGCTGTCGCATGTCGGCGGCGGGCGCACCGCGCCCATCCACGACCACCTCAAGGGCCGCGAGAGCGAAATCGGCTTCATCAGCGGCGTGGTGTCATGCAAGGGGCGCGAACTTGGCATCGCCACGCCCGCGAACGACGCCGTGGTGGCGATCGACCGCCGCATCAACGCCGGCGAACTGGAAATGAACGCTTCCAATTACGCGCTGCTGCAGGCGCAGATCGCCGCGGCTGCCGCCGCCTGAGGCGGCGACGGACGCGCTACAATTGCGCGGCTGCAAGCAGTGCAAGGCACGGACCGGCCGCGCGCCGGCATTTTCTGTCATACCGCAATCCCGCTTTCACGGAGAACAACGAGATCATGAAATTCCGCAGAGTCGTCACCGGCGTAAACAAGGAAGGCAAATCCTGCATCAAATGGGACAGTGAGATCACCCCGATACCGATGCGCCCCGGCTTCGGCAACATCCCCATGTGGGCCACCAAGAAACTGCCCGCCGAAATGACCGAGGAAGACCCCAATACCTGGGAGCTCGGCACCAGCCTCGCCGGCGGCAGCGTGTTCCGCCTTGCCAAATACGAACCCGGCGTCGCCAAGCGCTGGCATGTCACCGACTCCGTCGATTACGCGATCTGCCTCGCGGGTGAACTGTGGATGCAGCTCGACAACGGCGAGGAAGTGCACCTGACGCCGGGCACCGTGATCATCCAGCGTGCGACCAACCACAACTGGGAAAACCGCGGCAAGGAACCCTGCATCATGGCCTACGTGCTGCTCGCCACCGAGGGCGCAAAAACCACCGGCTGGTAAATCCGGCGTGCCGGCGGGGTGCTCACCGCCGGACCGTCCGACACCCGCAACCGGGGAAAACCGATGGCCTACATAGACGAATCGCTGTCCACCGGTGAGGAAGTCTCCGCGCGGTTCCAGCTGCACTGGGTCACACGCATCCCGCTGGCGATCTGGCTCCTCTTGGCCATCCCCTCGCTCGGCATCACCCTGGCACTGGCGCTCTACGAATACCTGCGGGTGCGCAACATCGAGCAGGGCGTCACCAACAAACGCGTGATCTACAAGTCCGGCATCATCGGCCGCAAGTCCGAGGAAATGAAAATCGGCTCCATCGAAACGGTGGAGATCGACCAGGGGATCTTCGGCCGCATCCTCGGCTACGGTACCGTCAAAATCACCGGACGCGGCATCAGCGACGTGCTGTTCCGCGCCGTCAGCGATCCGATGGCGGTCAAGCGGCAGATCGAAAACGTCAGCCATCCGGCTGCCTGAACAACGTAAGCGAAGGAAACATCCCCATGAATGACGACATCGGCAAACTGGTCCTGCGGCTGACGCTGGGCATCCTGATGCTGCTGCACGGCATCGCCAAGCTGCGTTACGGCGTCAGCGGCATCGAGGGCATGGTCGTGAGCCACGGCCTGCCGGGATTTTTGGCCTACGGCGTATTCATCGGCGAGGTCATCGCGCCGCTGCTGGTGATTGCCGGTTTCTACGCCCGCATCGGCGGCCTGATCATGGCCTTCAACATGGTGGTCGCGGTCGCGCTGGCCCACCCCTCGCAGCTGTTCGAGCTCGGCAAGAGCGGCGGCTGGGCGCTGGAACTGCAGGGTTTCTTCCTGCTGACCGCGATCGTGGTGACGCTGATCGGGCCGGGCAAGTTCTCGATCAACCGCAACTAGAACAGACCATTAGTTCTGCAGCGGCTTGATTCTCGCCGCCCTGATCACCGCGGCCCACTTTGCGATTTCCGCGCGTACGCGGTCATCGAGCTCACCCGGGGTCGACGGCGAAACCTCGGCGCCCTGCGCGAGGAACCGCTCGCGCAGCGGACGTTCGGTGAGCATCGCCGTGGTCTCCGCGTTGAGCTTGTTGATCACCAGGCCCGGCGTGCGCGCCGGGGCGAACAGCGCGAACCACGCCACCGCTTCGTAACCGGACATGCCCGCCTCGTGCATGGTCGGAATCTGCGGCGCCGCAGTCGCGCGTTTCGCGGCGGTGACCGCCAGCGCGCGCACCCGGCCCCGCTTCATGTTCGGCAGCGCCGTGGGCAGGCTGCCGAACATCACCGAAATCTGCCCGCCGACCAGTTCGTAGAGCGCCGGGCCGCCGCCCTTGTACGGCACGTGCGTCAGGAACAGCCCGGCGCGCTGGCTGAACAGCACCGCGGCCAGGTGCGCAGCGGTGCCGATGCCGGAACTGCCGTAGTCCAGCTCGTGCGGGCGTCGTTTGGCGAACGTCACCAGCTCCTGCACCGATTTAACCGGCAACGAGGGGTGCACGATCAACACGCTGGGCACCGTGGCCACCATCCCCACCGGAGCAAAATCGCGCAGCGTGTCATAGGGCAGCCGCGTCCACAGCGAGGGATTGGTGACATGCGAGGTGTATGCCATCAGCAGCGTGTATCCATCGGGCGCTGCCCTGGCGACGATTTCGGAACCGATCATGCCGCCTGCGCCGGGCCGGTTGTCGACGATGACCTGATGCTGCCAGGCCTCGGCATAACCCGCCGACAGCGTGCGTGCAAAAACATCGGTGGCGCCGCCGGCGCTGATCGGCACGACGATGCGCACCGTACGGCTGGGATAGTTCTGCGCGCCGGCCTCCGCCGCCAGCAAACACGCCGATGCCAGTGCAACGCGCAACAATGCCGTGATGTTCATCGTGCGCCATTGTAAACGCCTGCCGCCGACGGTCACGCTACAATTGCCGCTCCTTTTATTCCGTCACCGCCATGAACACACCACGCCTTTTTGACGACGAACTGCACGACGCAACGCAACAACTGTGCGACGAAACCATAGAAGCCATGCAGCTCGCCAAGGTCAGTCCCGACCTCGACGACCTCGCGGCGACGCTGGCCGTCGCGCTGCTGAAAATCGGCATGGCCGCGGGACTGGTCGAACAGCGGCATCCGGGATTCGCCAAGGACATGGAAGACAAACGCCAGCGCGTGATCGCTGCGCTGATGCAGAAGCATTGATGCCGGCTTTAAAAGCCTTTAAAAACAACAAGCTGCTATTTCAGCCCGGGCTCCGGACGGCGCGCAGCCTCCTGCATGTTGAGGAAGCTGTGATCGCAGAAACCGGGTTCGGCGCGCGCCTGCAGCGCCTCGAATACCGCATCGGGATCGCTCAATACGCGGCTGTCGAAGTGGCGCGCGTTGACCGCGCCGTAATTGATGCAGGTGTCGGTGCGCGCATCACGCTCGAGACAGGCGTAAATGGTGGTCACCACGTACATGCCGGCATTGCGCTCGATGTAATGCAGGTACCTGCGGCCGCGGAGCAATTGCGCATCCAGCGCGCCTGCGCGGCGGGTATCGATCGCGATCACGCGCCCGCCGCGCTGGCGCTGGAAATGGGTCAGCGAATCGGAGCGGCCCTCGACCAGCAGCAGGTCACCGGTCTGGGGGTCCACATCGTACTGCCGGTAGAACGCGCAGTGGACGTAAGGACTGCGCGCCAGCGGGTCGAATTGCGCGACTTCGGTGTTCTGCGCCGATGCCGGCGCAAACACGCACAGCGCCAGCCACGATGCGGCGAAAATCCCGAAACCCCGATAAGGAAGGAGGCGCATGCCTGATCCAGTGTGCGCCACCATGCCCCGCCTGTCCATCGCCTTGACAGCGCGCATGCAGAAACATAGCCTCGACCAGTCCCCCTGGAGCCACGATGTCTGCACAGACCGCCGTTGAGAAAATACTCGCGCTGAAAAGCGGCAAGGCCGCGGTGCGTCCCGGCGACGTGGTTTATCCCGATCCCGACTTCATCATGATCCACGACGGCGTGGTGATGGGCGCCAAGCGTGAACTCGATGCGCTGGGCATCACCCGCCTCGCCGCGCCGGACAAGGTGCTGATGGTCACCGACCACGACGTGATCTACGGCAGTGCACGCGCCGCCGAGCGCGGCGCATACAACCGCGAAGCCGCGAAAGCCTGGGGCGTGAAAAACTTTTTCGACGTCGGCCGCGGCGGCCACGGCCACATCTTCCCCATGGAATGCGGCATGCTGCTGCCCGGCATGTTCTATTTCGACAACGACCGCCATGCCACCAATGCCGGCGCCATCGGCGCCTTCGGCTTCCGCATGGGCACCGAGATTTCGCGGGTGCTCGCCACCGGAACCAACTGGATCGTGGTGCCGAAATCGGTGAAGCTCACCATCAAGGGGAAACTGCAGCCCGGCGTGCATGCGCGCGACCTTGGCTTCCGCATCGCCGCGCTGATCGAATCCGGCGCACTCACCGAAGACCTCGATTACCGGGTGCTCGAATATGCCGGCGACCTCGACCAGTTCGGACTCGCCGCACGCGCCGCGCTGTGTTCGAGCCCGACCGAAATGCGCGCCTACGGCGTGTTCGTGCCGCCCTCGCCGGCCATACTCGAACACGCGCGCGCCCAGGCGAAGATGCCGTTCACGCCGGTCTACGCCGACCCCGGCGCGCAGTACGAGGCGCAATGCGAAATCGACGTCAGCACGCTGGAACCGCAGATCGCCACGCCGGGCGGCGTGCAGAACGCGGTCAACCTGTCGCAGGTCTCCGGCACCAGGGTCAGCCACGCCTTCATCGGCTCCTGCGGCTCGGGCATGTGGGACGACATGGAACAGGCCTGCAGCGTACTCCGGGGAAAGCGCATCGCACCCCAGGTCAGGCTGTTCGTCGCACCGGGATCGGAAGCGACGATGAAGCGACTGGCGCGCGAAGGCCTGCTGCAGACCTTCATCGAGGCCGGCGCGGTGATGCTGCCGCCGGGCTGCGGCCCCTGCAACGATGCGGTGATCGGCCCGGTGCATTCCGGAGAAGTCTCGATCTCCACTGCAGCCAACAACAACGCCGGTCGTTTCGGCGCGCGCGACGCGCAGCTCTACCTCGGCAGCCCGGCGACGGTCGCGGCATCGGCGGTGGCAGGCGAGATCATCGATGCAAGGAACCTGCAATGAGCGGCGAATTCCAGTGGCAGCTCGCCGGCCGCTGCTACAGGCTCGGCCACAACGTGCCGCATCCCGGCGGCGTGGTACCCAGCCGCATCATCGTCGGCCGCCATTTCGACGCCAGGGACATCATCCCGCACCTGTTCGAGGAAACCGATCCGGGTTTCCACACCCGCTGCAAGCCCGGCGACATCATCGTCACCGGAAAAAACTTCGGCATGGGCCCGAAAATGAACGGCTACATCGCGATGCAGGCGCTGGGGCTGGGACTGGTCTGCGAATCGATGCCCTTCCTTGCCTACCGTGCCGCGATCGGCTGCGGGCTGAGGGTGATGACCGACTGCATCAATGCCACCGAGCTGTGCGAGACCGGCGACGAACTCGAAGTCGATTTCCGCAACGGCTTTTTCATCAACCATACCCGCGACATCCGCCGCGAATATCCGCCGATCCCCGATTCGCTGCTGGAACTGGTCGAACTCGGCGGCAACACCGGCTGGCTGAAACAGTGGCATGAATCGCGCAAGGCCGCGCAATCATGACCACCCATCACGACGAATTCGGCCAACCCGTCGGCTTCCCCCTCGACGGCTGGACTCCGCCCCCACTGCCGCCGCGCGCAACCCTGACCGGCATTTACAGCCGCGTCGAACCGCTGGATGCCGCGCGCCACGCCGCCGATTTCCATGCCGCCAACCAGCTGGAACCCGACCTGCGCGGCTGGACCTACCTGACCTACGGCCCGTTCGCCACGGAAGAGGACTGCCTGGGCTGGGCCGAACGCTCGGCGCAACGCCAGGACTACCTGTTCCACGCCATCATCGATGTGGAAAGCGGCCGGGCCGCGGGCATGGCGGCCTACATGCGCATAGACCCGGCCAACGGCTGCATCGAAATCGGCGGCATCAAGTACACGCCGCTGATCGCGCAGCAGCCGGCCGCCACCGAAGCCATGCACCTGCTGATGAAAAACGTGTTCACCCTCGGCTACCGCCGCTGCGAATGGAAATGCGATGCGCTGAATGCGCCGTCGCGCGCCGCCGCGCTGCGGCTGGGTTTTTCGTTTGAAGGCGTGTTCCGCAAGGCCGTGGTCACCAAGGGCCGCAACCGCGACACCGCCTGGTATGCGATCACCGACAGCGATTGGCCGGCCGTGAAGGACGCGCACGAACAATGGCTGGACCCGGATAACTTCGACGCCGAGGGCCAGCAGATCGTCAGACTCTCGGGACTCACCGCACCGCTGCTCAAGGCCATGGGCTGACCGAACAGATATAACTATCTGTTTTTATTAATATTTTTTGATTTCCTCGCCTGCGCCTCGCGCACGATGCAGCGCAGTGCATTCGCATACGGCACGCCGGAAAAACATACGTTGTTGCCCATCGCATGCGGATGCAGGTCGGGATTGGCATTGGCCTCGAGGAACACCAGTCGTCCGTCCGGCGTCAGCCGGTAATCGATGCGTCCGTAGTCGCGCTGCTTGAGCACGTGGAATATCGCGCGGCTCGCGGTCTCGACATCGCGCGTGAGGTTGCGCGACAGCTTCGCCACCCGCCAGCGCACACGCCAGCGGTTGCGGTAGGCACCGTCGTTCTTCAGTTTGTATGAGGCGAACTCCGGCGCGCCGCGTCCGCGCCTGCCGATCACCAGTTCGATGCCGGGCATCACCTGCGGCGTGTTGCCGAGCAGCGCGACATAAAGATCGCGGCCCTCGATGAATTCCTCGCAGATCAGCGGGCCGGCGTCACGCCGGCGCAGCACGCGCACCCGCTTCACCAGTTCGCGTTCGTTTTTCACCAGCGAATTGACCCGCACCTCGTCCGAACCGTCGCCGAACTGCGGCTTGACGATCAGCGGGTACGGCACGCGCGGATTGCGGATCGGGCCGCGTTCGGGAATCACGAAGTAGCGCGGCACTGCGACACCGAGGTCGGCGACGATGTGCTTGGACAACGCCTTGTCGCGCGCCAGGCGCAGGCCCACCGGGCCGGTGCCGGTGTACGGGATGCCGAGCAGGTCGAGCAGGCCGGCGATCGCCGCGTCCTGGCTGCGGTCGAGGTCCACGCATTCGGTGAGATTGAACACCAGCTCCGGCTTCAGCACCCGCAGTTCGGAAATCGTCGGCTGCACTGCGGCGTCGAAGGGCACGACGGTGACTTTCATGCGCAGTGCGCGCAGCGCCTCCAGCACATAGGCCTCGACGCTGCTGCGTTCGGGTACATAACGGCCATTGGCCCTGCGCTCCCCCGCCTCGGCATCGACCAGCAGCACGATGTCGCAGCGCTCCGGAACTGTTCTGGCGTCGCGTTGTTTTTTGTTGTCGGCCATGCGCCGATTCTAGCAGCGCAACCGCTTCAGATGCGCTGCCCGGCGCGGAACAGGCCGCGCGGCGCGCGATGCAGGCGCTCGAAACCGTCACGCGTTACGCGAACCAGTTCGCCGACCTGCACGCCGGCGCGCTTCGATTCGTCGGCATCTGTGGTGGTGACATTGGGCTGGATCACCACGGTCATGTTTTCCACCAGAGTCATCTCCGGCAGCTTGCCGGCCATGCGGCTCTTAGTGCCGACTATGGGCTGGAAATAACCGCCGCCGAAACCGTGCATCAGGTCGTCGCACACCGTATAACCCTTTTGCTCGATCACGCCGGTGGCATCGAGGATCTGCTGCATGGTCGCGCCGTGGCGGATCACCGCGGTCACCGCGTCGAAGGCCCCTTCCGCAGTGGCGTGCAGGTCGCGGTACAGTGATGTCGCTTCGGCATCCACGGTGAACGTGCGCAGCACCTGCCCCGCGTAATCCCACCAGAACGCCGACAGCTCGCAGAACACCACGTCGCCGGACTGCACCTTGCGCGGCGAATGATGCTGCGGCGGCACGAAGATGTGCGGCTGCGCCATGGACGTCACGCCGATGTAGTGGATCATCGTCGTGCCGCCGTGCCTGACATAGGCGCTCTCGACGATGGCGCCCAGTTCGCGTTCGGTGAGCCCCGGACGGCATTCCGCAACCAGCGCACGCAGCCCGGCGTCGGACAGCGCCGCGCCTATGCGCAGCCAGTCGATCTCCTCTGCCGACTTGATCATGCGCAGCCGTACGTATTCGGCATCGAGCCCGGTGACCTCGAACCGCGCTTCGAGCTGTTTGTATTTGGACGCCGGCAGCGGCCCCATGATGCCTATGCGCTTCGCGCCGCGGCGCGAAAGTTCAGTTATGGTCTTGGCGATGCCCTGGTGTTCGCCCCAGCGCACATCCACGCCTTTGGCCAGCTTTTTTCCCAGCGGGAAATGGTTGTGCCATTCCATGTGCATCAGCATCTGCTCGCCGGGCCGGAAAATCACGTAGGCCTCGACCGTGCCCGGCCAGCCGGTGACCCACTGCGGCGCGTTGCCGCTGCGGTGATCGGTCACCACCAGCAGGTGGTCACAGCCGTGCTTCTCCATGACCGATGAGAGCGCGGCGTGGCGGCGCGCATATTCGGCGTCGGAAAAGCGCGGGTACTCCTGCTCCATGATGGCGAGCAGCCGCGGCTCGAGATTCAGCTTATCTGACACGTCGCTCACAGCCCCATTCCTTTCATCTGCGCTTCGCCGTAGCGCGTGCCGGCGCCGGCGCCCGGCCTGAACAGTTCCGACAGTTCGGCCAGCACCGCTTCGGGCAGCACCAGCTGCGCTGCAGCCACGTTGAGGTCGACGTTGGCCGCGTGATTGGTGCCCGGTATGGGCACGATGAATTCACCCTGCGCCAGCACCCAGGCGATCGCGACCTGCGCCGGCGTCGCTTCCAGCGACTTCGCGATCTCCTCCAGCCCCGCAACCAGCTTCACATTCCTGGCAAGATTGTCCGCCAGGAACCGCGGATGGCGGCGCCGGCGGTCGTTTTTCGGCAGGTCTTCGACGCTCTGGATTTTGCCGGTCAGCAAACCCCGCCCCAGCGGCGCATAGCCAATGAAACCGATGCCCAGTTCGCGGCAGGCCGCCAGGATGCCGTCCTCCACGTCGCGCGCCCACAGAGAGTATTCCGTCTGCAGCACGGTCAGCGGATGCTCGGCATGCGCGCGCCGCAGCGTATTGGCGCCGGCTTCGCACAAGCCGATGTAGCGGACCTTGCCTTTGCGCACCAATTCGCCCATTGCACCCACGGTATCCTCGATCGGCACAGCGGGATCCACCCGGTGCAGGTAGTAGATGTCGATGACGTCAGTGCCGTAGCGTTTCAAGCTGACGTCGCAGCATTTCGTCAGATACTCGGGCCTGCCGTCGGTCGCTTTTTTGCCGTCAGGCAGCGTGATGTTGCCGAACTTGGAGGTGATCAGCACCCCGCGGCGGCGTTTGCCCAGCGCCCGTCCCAGCAGCACCTCGTGCCGGCCGTTCCAGTAATCGTCGCCGCTGTCAAAATGATTGATCCCCAGGTCCAGCGCCCGGGCTATGGCGTTGTTGAAATCCGCCTCCAGCGGCGTGTCGTACTGCACCGGCGTCGCCCCCCTGCCCATGCCGATGGCTGATACCTCGGGACCGTTATTGCCCAATTGCCGGAATTTCATTGCACCCTGCCCCTGCGGCGGATCAAACGAAACGGGCGGCGCAAACCGCGCCGCCCGCGTGACATCGACTGCAAGTCAGGCTTATCGCGGCTTGATGCCCGCAGCCTTGACGATGGTTTGGGCATCCGCGATTTCTTCGCGCACAAACTTCGCGAACTGCGCAGGATTCATGTCCATCGTGTCATTACCCAGTGAGACCAGCCTGCCCTTGACGCCTGGATCATTCGCCGCCGCCTTGATCGCGGCCGCGACCTTGTTGATGACCGGTTGCGGCACGCCCTTGGGCGCCCAGACGCCGAACCACAGCGAGAAATCAAACTTGGGCACGCCCGATTCCGCAATGGTTGGCACATCGGGCAACACGCCCGAACGCTTGATCGTGCTGACCGCCAGCGGGCGCAGCCGTTTGGCCTGGATATGACCCATGCCGGCGGAAATCGGCGAGAAGTAGAAGTCGACGCGCCCGCCGACGATGTCAGCCAGCACTTCGCCCGAACCCTTGTACGGGATGTGATTCAGGTTCACCTTGGTCGCAAGCTTGAACTTTTCCAGGTTCATGTGCGTGCCGCTGCCGACGCCGGCCGATGCGAAGTTGATCGACCCGGGCTTGGCCTTGGCGGCATTGATCAGGTCCCGCACCGACTTGTAGGCGGAATTATTGGGAGTGACCAGCACATTGGGCTGCATCGCCAGGGGGCCGATGTCGACAAAATCGCTGGTCTTGTACGGCAGGTTGGCATACAGCAGGTGATTGGACGCATAACCTGAAGAATGCATCAGCAGGGTGTAGCCGTCCGGCGTGGCGCGGGCCGCAACGCCTGCCGCGAGGGTGCCGCCGGCGCCGCCGCGATTGTCGGCAAGCACGGTCTGGCCCCACAACTCGGTCCACTTGTTGGTGTAGAGGCGGCCGACGATATCGGTCGAGCTGCCCGGCGGGAACGCGATCATGAAGCGCACCGGCTTGGTCGGAAAGTCAGCGGCCAGCGCGGTCAGGGGTGCAGCGGTCGCGGCCAGCAGTGCCAGCCCCAGTTTTATTGCCGTTCTCATTGCCTTCTCCTCAGCTTGGTTTTTTAAAGTCCGTCGCCGATGTCGACATTTTCGGGCTTGAGTTCGATGCCTGAGGCCCGGGCCTGCAACAGCAGCAAGGTCGAAAAATCCTGGTCAGTGTAACCGTTCCCGATCAAAGTTTGAACCAGATCGCGGGTGATGGCCGTGGTCGGCATCGGCACCCCGTGGGTGCGGCCAGCGGCGAGCCCGAGGTCGATGTCCTTGCGCAGCAGTTCCGGGGTGAAAGTGACGTGGAAATCGAGGTTGGACAGGGCCGGGGTCTTGTAGGCGGTGAACATCGAGCCCATCACGCTCTTGTTGAGGAAATCAAGGAAGGCATGGCGTTTCATGCCGGCCTTCTCGGCAAGCACGGTGATTTCGCACAGGTTCTGGATCACTACGCCGAGCATCACGTTGTGGCAGATTTTCGCGATGCGCGACAGTTCGCCGTCGCCGACATAGGACACCCCGCGGCCTATGGCCTGCAGGTACGGGTTGACGGCGTCGAAGGCATCCTGCGGACCCGAGGCCACCACCGTCAGCTTGCCGGCCTTGATCACCTTGGCGTTGCCGGACACCGGCGCAGCCAGCAGCTTGACGCCCTTCTCACCCAGCTTGGCGCGGATCTCGGCCGATTCCTCCAGCGAAATCGAGGTGCTGTCGACGATGATCTTCTGTTTGCCGCCCGCGGACAGCACTCCGTTCGCGCCGAACAGCACTTCCTTTACGTCCTTGCCGGTGGACACCATGGTGAACACGATGTCGCAGCCGGCGAGGTCGGTCAGTTTGTCGGCTACTTTCGCGCCGGATTTCGCCAGCGGCTCGGCCTTGGCCCTGGTGCGGTTCCATACCGTGATGTCGCAGCCGGCCTTAGCCAGGCGCTCCGCCATCGCGTATCCCATGCGGCCGATGCCGATCCAGCCCAGCTTGTGTTGTTTCATGTTTGCCATTTCTTTTTCCTTATAGGTCCAGATTTGTTTACAACCAGCCACCATTCACCAATTACCGTTTTTAGGCCGACAGCGCCTGCTCCCAGTTGCGCGTCTCGATCGCGTTTTTCACCTCGGCGAGGAAGGCCGCCGAATACGAGCCGTCGACCGCGCGATGGTCGAAGCTCTGCGCCAGCACGCCCACCGGGCGGATCGCGATGGCGTCGCCGTCTGGCCCTTCGATCACCACCGGCTTCTTGCGGATGCCGTCGGCTGACAGGATCGCCACCTGCGGCTGGTTGATGATGGGCGCGGTGATCACGGTGCCGAAGGCGCCGTTGTTGGTGATGGTGTAGCTGCCTTCGGTCATTTCGTCGGGGCGTAGTTTCCCGGCGCGGGCGCGGCTCGCCAGGTCGTTGATCTCGCGGATGATCTGCGGCAGCGATTTGGCCGGCACGTCCTTCAATACCGGCACCACCAGGCCGTCGAAATTGAGATCGACGGCAATGCCGATGTTGATGCGGCGATGCAGCTGCAAACCATCGCCGGCGAGGCTGGCGTTGAGTTTTGGAAATTTTCCGAGCGCGATCGATACCGCGCGCACGATGAAGGGCAAATACGTCAGCGAATAACCCTCGCGGCGTTTCCATTCTGCGCCGTGCAGCCGGCGCGCAGACTCAACCTTGTGGAAATCGGCCTCCACCACCTGCAACACATGCGGCGAAGTCTGCCAGGACTTCGCCATGTTCTCGGCCACACGCCTGCGCACGCTGTTGAAGGCGACGGTCTGTCCTGCCGCCACCGGTGCGGGCGGCGGCGCCGTACGCGTCGGCGCAGTTGCGGGCCTGGAACCGCGGCGGGCGATGAATTCAGTGACATCCTCGCGGGTGATGCGGCCGTCGCGGCCGCTGCCGGTGATGTCCGCCGGATTGAGGTTGTGTTCGGCAATCAGCCGCCGCACCACCGGCGACAGGCGGTCGGCGGCGCTGGCGCGCGGAGGTGCGACTGCGGAACGCGAGGTTGCAGACACCGCCGCAGCCATCGGCGCTGCCGCAGGAACTGCTGCGGGCGCGGCGACCGTCTTCGCGTCGCCGGCCTCGCGTATCACCGCCAGCCGTGCACCGACCTTGGCGGTGACGCCCTCGTTGACCACGATCTCGGCAATGACGCCGGCCACCGGCGAAGGAATTTCGGTGCTGACTTTGTCGGTTTCGACATCGAACAGGGTTTCGTCGGCCTTCACCGCATCGCCGACCTTCTTGTACCACTTGGTGACCGTGCCTTCGGCGACCGTTTCGCCGAGCTGCGGCATGATGATATCCATCGTTACTCTCTGCTCAGTCGACGCATTTAATCAATCTTCTCGCTGATCTCGCGCACGATGCGCTCGACCGACGGAATGGTGTTGTCTTCGAGGCGGTCCGCCGAGGGCAGCGGTATGTGCGGCGTGGTGATGCGGATGATCGGGCCGTCGAGCTCCCAGAAGCATTCGTCGGCAATGATCGAGGCGATTTCAGCGCCCCAGCCGCACAGCCGCGGGTTTTCCTCGACGGTCACCAGGCGCCCGGTCGCCGCCACTTCGGCGAGGATGGTCACGGTATCCAGCGGCACCAGCGAACGCACATCGACCACGGTGCAGGAAATGCCGTGCTCCTTCTCGAGGATTTCTGCGGCCGCCAGCGCGCGGTGCACCATCAGCGCCAGCGCGACGATGGTGCAGTCCTTGCCCCGGCGCAGCACCCGCGCCTTGCCCAGTTCGTCGACATGTTCGCCGTCGGGCACTTCACCCTTCATCGGATACAGCGACTTCTGCTCGAACACGATCACCGGGTCTTCGTCCCTCACCGCAGCGGCGATCAGGCCCTTGACGTCGGCGGGAAACGCCGGCGCCACGACCTTGATGCCGGGAATCATCATTGCCCAGTTCTCCACCGACTGCGAATGCTGCGCGCCGAAGCGCGAGCCCGCGCCGTTGGCGGTGCGGATCACCAGCGGCACCTGCACCTGGCCGTTGGTCATGTAGCGCGATTTCGCGATTTCGTTGGCGACGATGTCCCAGCACACCGCGAGGAAATCCGAAAACATGATTTCGGCAATCGGCCTGAGCCCCGTCATCGCCGCGCCCATCGCCGCACCGAGGATGGCCTGTTCCGAAATCGGCGTATCGCGCACGCGCTTCGGCCCGAACTTGTCGAGCAGGCCGACGGTCGCCTTGAACACGCCGCCGGCGTGGGCGATGTCCTCGCCGAGGAACACCACGCGCTCGTCGCGCGCCATTTCCTGCGCGATGCCCGCAGCGACGGCGTCGCGGTAGGTCAGTTCCGCCATGACGCACCTCCGTCGGCCCACACATGCTGGAAGATGCCGTCGAGCGAAGGCGGCGCCGAAGCCTTGGCGGTCTCGGTGGCCTCGTTCACCTGCTGCATGACCTCACTTTCAATGTCATTCAGCGTGGCCTCGACGATGCCGAGGCCCAGCAGGCGTTCACGGTAGATCTTGATCGGGTCGCGTTCCAGCCACTTCTCCAGTTCGCCTTCGGGCCGGTATTTCGCCGGATCGGCGCGCGAATGGCCGGAATGGCGGTAGGTCATGCATTCGATCAGCGCCGGCCCGCCGCCCTGGCGCGCACGCGCGATGTATTTCGTCGCCGTGCGGTACACCGCGTCGGCATCATTGCCGTCGACGACGATTTTCTCCAGCCCGTACGCCGCCGCGCGGTCCGCCGCCGGATGCTCCACCGCGGTCACCGCGCTGATCGGCGTGTATTCCATGTAGAGGTTGTTCTCGCAGACGAAGATCACCGGCAGTTTCCAGATCACCGCGAAATTCAGCGCCTCGTGGAAGGCGCCGATGTTGGTGGTGCCGTCGCCGAAAAAACACACGGCGACCTGCTCGGTGCCGCGGTATTGCGCACTCCAGGCCGCACCGGCCGCCACCGGCAGATGTGCGCCGATGATCGCGTAGGAACCCATCGCGCCCTTGGACACGTCGGTCAGGTGCATCGAACCGCCCTTGCCGCCCAGCAGCCCGCATTCGCGGCCCATCAACTCGCCCAGCACACCGCTCATCGATGCGCCGCGCGCCAGCGTGTGCGCGTGGCCGCGGTAGGTGCAGAACGTGTAGTCATCCGGCTGCATCGCCACGCCGAAGGCCGCAGCAATCGCTTCCTGCCCCAGCGACAGGTGGCTGGTGCCCTTGATCAGGTTCTGCAAAAACAGGTCGTAAGCGCGCTTCTCGCAAAGCCGCAGTTCCAGCTGCATGCGGAACAGTTCGAGCCGGATGTCGCGGCCGATGTCGTCGTCCGCACCTGCGGATTTTTTTGCTTTCGCTTTCACTTTGGCATCCATGTCAGTACTTGTTTGCGATCGGCAGTTCCTGCGCCGGGAACAGCGTGATCACTTTCGCGCCGTCTGGCGTAAGCACCACTTCTTCTTCAATCCGCGCCGCCGACACGCCGTCCTTCGCCGGGCAGAAAGTCTCGACCGCGAACACCATGCCGGCCTTCAGCTCGTACGAGTCCTTGAACGAATTCAGCCGCGAAATCAGCGGCCGTTCATGCAGGCCGAGGCCGAGGCCGTGGCAGAAGTTCAGGCCGAAGGCCGCCATCTCGCTTTCGAAGCCGATTTCCTGCGCCTTCGGGAAGGCCTGCGCCACGCGGTCGGTGCTGATCCCCGGGCGCAGCGAATCGATGGCGCTGTCCATCCATTCGCGCGCCTTGCGGTAGGCCTCGTGCTGGGCCGCCGTCGCCGAACCCACAGTGAAGGTGCGGTAATAACAGGTCTTGTAGCCCATGTAGGAATGGATCAGGTCGAAATAGGCCTGGTCTCCGGGACGGATCATGCGGTCGGTGAAATTGTGCGGATGCGGGCTGCAACGCTCGCCGGCAATGGCATTGACCGCCTCCACGCAATCCGAACCCATTTCATAGAAGCGCTTGGCCGCCATCGCCACGATTTCGTTCTCGCGCACGCCCGGCTTCAGCGCCTCGAAGATGTCCTGGTAGACGCCATCGCCCATCGAAGCCGCCATGTTGAGCAGCGTGATCTCGTCGTGGCTCTTGATCTCGCGCGCATCGAGCATCACCTGCTGGCCGTCCATCACCTTCAGGCCCAGTTTCTGCAGCGCGAACAGGAACGGCGGCTCGACGACGTCGATGCCGATCGGCATGTCGGCCACGCCTTCCTGCTTCAGGATGTCGTAGATCTCCTTTGCCGCCGCCTCGAACAACCCGACCTTCGGCGACACCGCACCGCGCAGGCCGGCGAGTCCCGGGATGTTGTGGTTCTTCGGCAGCCACGGCGCGTAGAGCTTGTGGTGGCGCACTGCGGAACCGAAATCCCACACCCACGGCTCGCCGTTGCCGGTGAGCAGGCACCAGCGCGTCAGCTTGTCGCGCGCCCACTCGCCGATCACCGTGCTCGAGATGTAGCGCATGTTGATCTGGTCGAACACCAGCAGCGCCCCGAGCTTCGATTTCTTCAGCGCGTTGCGCGTGCGCGCAAGACGGTATTCGTGCAGCCGCCGGAAATCGACGCGTTCCTCGAAATCCACCTGCATGCGCCCCGGCGCCTGCAGCGGCCGCTCCCAGCGGTGATCCGGATTCGCCGGATCGTAGAGTCCGTCGGGCGCACTGGAGATGCGCTTCTTCGGATCGATCGCTGCCGCCTTGACCTGTTTCGGCTCGGCGCGTTTGGCTTTTTTCGCCATTACGCATTCTCCAATAAAATCAGATACTTAATACTAATCCGCCTTGATGCCCGAGGCCCTGATGATGGGCGTCCATTTCGCCAGTTCGCTCTTCACGAACGCCTGCAGTTCCTGCGGCGTCGAAGGTGTCGCAATGGCGCCGCGCTTGAGCAGCGCGTCCTTCACTTCCGCCGCGCCGAGGATGCCGGTGATCTCCTTGTGCAGCTTGGCGAGGATAGGCCGCGGCGTACCCGCGGTGGTAAACAGTCCAAACCAGAGTTCAGCGACCATCCCCGGTATGCCCGCTTCGGTGGCACTCGGAATGTCCGGCACGGCGATGAAGCGCTCCCTGCTCGACACCGCCAGCGCGCGCAGCTTGCCCGACTTCAATTGCACATGCGCGGTAATCGGCGACAGAAAGGATACCTGGGTTTCACCCGACAGCACCGAGGTCAGCGCGAATCCCGCACTTTTGTAAGGCACGTGCTGCACATTGACCTTCGCCACCTGCTTGAACAGTTCACCGGTGAGATGGCTGATGGTGCCGTTGCCGGCAGAGGCGTAGGTCAGGTCGCGCTGCTTCGCCAGCGCGATCAGCTCCTGCGCGTTTTTCACCTGCACCGACGGATGCACCACCAGCACGGTCACCAGCGACGCGGTCTTGGTGATCGGCGCAAAATCCTTCAGCGGATCGTATGGCAGGTTCTTGTAGAGCGACACCGCGCTGACCATCGGGCCGGCATGGCCCATGATCAGCGAGTAGCCGTCGGGCGCTGCCTTGGCGACGACATCGCCCGCGAGCGTGCCACCGGCGCCGGCGCGATTGTCGACCACCACGTTCTGTCCCCATTTTTCGGACAGCCGCGCACCGATGTAACGCGACAGGTAATCGGCGGTGCTGCCCACGCCCTGCCCCATGATGCGGATCGGCTTCGAGGGATATTTGTCGGCCGGTTCGGCCGCAACGGCGGGCAATGCAATCAACGCGGCAACACACACGGCAGTGCTCATCAGCTTGCGCATCTTTTCCTCCGTCATCAGGTTGGTATAGCTCGAATCCGAATCACGCTTCAGCACGTTGCTGGTACGACAGATCCATGTATTTTTCCGGCGTGCCCTTTGCGGTGCGCAGGCTCTCCGCTTCCCAGTAGACGTCGATCACCTGCTGCAGGCCCGCGGCGTCGATCACCGGCAGCGGCCTCCTGGCGAAGGCATCAAAGGCGCGGTTGGCCAGCTCGCCGGATATGTTAAGCCGTCCCGGCAGCAGCGCAATCGCCGCGGCCTTGTTGGCCGGATCCTGCAGCCAGCGGCAGGCGCCGCGGAAGGCGCGGATGAACGCCACCAGCTGCCCGCCGTTCTGCGCGGCCCAGGCGCGGCGGCAGGCCGCGATCGAACCCGGATAATCCGGGAAAAATTCCTGGGTCGTGCCCAGCGAACCGAAACCGGCCGCAAACAGGTTGCGGTCGAACGGCGGATTGAGCCAGCTCGCCGCCGCCTTGCCGTCCTTCATCGCGTCGAAGCGCTCCTGCGAACCGCCGAATTCGACAAACCGGTAGGCGCCGGCCAGCCCCTTTTCCGCGAGCAGCCGGCGCAGCACCAGCGCATACCCGCTGTTGCTGCCGTCGACGGCGATGTCCTTGCCGCGCAGGTCCTCGAAGGATTGCACGCCGGGCGCCGCCACCAGCGACAGCTCCGGCGCATGGCCCTGTGCCATCACGATGCACAGGTCGCTGCCGGTTTCGACGGCGCGTACCACGTGGTCGGACTGCTGGAAACCGATGTCGTAGCCGCCTGCGCGCAACTGCTCCAGTTGCTGCACCGACGAACCGGTCAGCGTGACCGCAACCGCGACGCCCTCGGCCTCGAACAGCTGGCGACCCTGAGCGACGTAGAGCGGCCAGGCATTGACGCCTTCGGAAATGATCGCCAGCCGGATCGGCGGCTTGTCGCCCGCTGCGGACATGTCCCCTCGCTTTTGAATTCGAATTCGGTATGCAGGATGCTGCGGCATGTTTGCCGGCAAGCGCAGCACCACGCAGATCCGGCAACGGCGATGCTAGCCGCGGCCCAACCAATAGTCAACGTTTGGGCCAAATTGGTTGAGTTCGTGAAACCGGGCGCCTTCCCGTTTTCCGCAATGCACAAGAGATGGATTGACCCGGCATCACAGCCGGCTGCCCGGACATCTGGTTGAAAATCCCCAGATCATTTCAACCAATTGACCTGATTGGTGCAAGCATGCACAATCTGCAGCAACCGTGCCCGCAATTGCCATGACACCGATCCGCCGCCACCAGACCACCCACCTCCAGCGCAGCAGCAAACGCGATGGCGCGCAGGAAATCCGCGCCTACCTGCTCGACGCCGTTGCCCAGGGCGCCGTCGGCCCCGGCGGCAAGCTCCCCACCGAACGCGAACTCGCCACGCGTTTCGCGCTGCCGCGCAATACCGTGCGCAAGACGCTGGCGCAGATGGAGGCCGAAGGCGCGATCACCCGCCACGTCGGCCGCGGCACCTTCCTCGCCGACACCGGCGGTTTTCCCGCCGACAGCATCACCCACACCAGTCCCGCCGAACTGATGGAAGCGCGCATGCGCCTGGAACCGGCGATGGCCGAACTGATCGTCACCAATGCCACACCCGCCGATTTCGAACGCATGGAAACCTGCCTCGACCGCGCCGAGCGCGGCACGTCGCTCGACGATTTCGAAATCTGGGACGCGGCGCTGCACCAGGCGCTCGCCGCCGCCACCCACAACCGTTTCGTCACCCGCGTCTTCGACATGGCCACCGCGGTGCGCCACCAGACCGAATGGGGAAAACTGAAGGATCGCGTGGTGACGCCGGAGCGCCGCCTCAAGTACCAGGAAGAACACCGCGCCATCGTCAGCGCATTGAAGGCGCGCGACGCCGACCGCGCGCGGCTCGCGATCCTCGCGCACCTGCAGCATGCGCGGCGCAACCTCTTCGGTTTCTGATTCCCGCAGCTAGAAGTGCGAGTACAGCAGCTTGCCGGCCACCGGCATGCTTGCAGTGAGGATTTCGCCGCGGTAGGAATCGACGATGTAGAGCGTCTTGCGGTCGGAGCCACCGTACGCCATGTTGGTCATGCGGTTGCCCTTGAGTTTGCTCTGCACCCGCGCCAGCGGCTCACCCAGCGGACTGAACAGCCAGACGATGCCGGGACGCGCATGCGCCGCCGACAGGTTGCCGGCCTCGTCCATCGCCAGGCCGTCGGGGCCGTGGATTCCCGGCAGCACGCAAAACACCCCCGCCTTGTTCACCGATCCGCCTTTCAGCGGGCAATGCCACATGCAGTTGGCGCGGGTCATCGCCACGTACATCACCTTGTCGGCAGGATCGAGCACGATGCCGTTGGGGCTGGGGCCGTTGCTGATCAGGCAGTCGAGGCGGCCGTCGGTTGCATGGCGGTAGACACGCCCCGTCGGATCATGGATGCCCGTCTGGCCCTGGTCGGTGAAATAGAGGTCGCCGTTTTTGGCGAAGGTCAGGTCGTTGACGCCCTTGAAGCCTTCCGACTGGATGTGCGTGAGCACCTCATCGACGCGACCGGACTTCGGATCGAACGCGAGTATGCCGCGGCGGTAGTCGGCGATGTACACGCGGCCGTCCTTGTGGATCGCGATTCCGTTGGGCCAGCCGTCGTACTCGACGGCGACGTCGAATTCACCCTTGGGCGACATCCGCAACAGCCGTCCGTAGGGGATGTCGACCATGTAGAGATTGCCGTCGCGGTCGAAGGCCGGACCTTCGAGGAAACAGTCGAGCTGCGCGCCGGGGTGGTTTGCGTCCATCCAGCTCGAAGGGGCGCCCTTCTTGCGCAGGCGGTCGGGAACCCGGGCAAACACTTCGGCTTCGATCAGCGGCGGCGGCTCGAAAAAGGACATGGCAAAAAATTCCGTAAAAAAATGGGATGCGGAAAAACAGCAGGGCCATGGATTTTGCCGGGAGACTCCGGTGCTGTCGACGGATTTGCCGGTTCTTGCGAATCAACGGCTTGCGCGCGACACCTGCGCCGGCCATCAGCATCGCAAGCGCGGCGGCAGCAGGATAACCCGGCCGGATCGCCCGTTTTTACCCCTGCCAAGGCCTTGACAGTCACCAAATCCGCTGTGTTGATATCTCTGGACAGCGAGCGGCCGGCGCGGCCTACAAAACACCTGCACTGCTGTCAATATCCACCGTTGCGGAATGTTATTGTCAGGGGCAAAGGGCCGCTAAGTTGTTGACACATATCGGCTTTTGCGGCCCTGTTGCACCTCATTGCAAGCATTTGTTTTTAACAGATAATTTATGCTTTTCCCTCTGCGCCAATTACCGCACGCACAGATGCGGCCGATAAAAAAATTTTCGCAACAGGACAGCGTCGCAGCATCCCTCCCCATTCCGGTGCATGGTGCCAAAAAGGATTCACAATTTCTGTGGATAAGTCGGTTAACAACCGCAATTTTCAGCGTATGAATGTGCGCCACGCCCGGACTAAGGTTAGATTGCCTATTTTTTCAGCAAATTCCCCGGCCAGCGTCCGATGAGCCTCAAACCCGCGCTGCAAATGTCCTGCCTGGCCCTGATCGGCGCACTGGCACTGCCTTCCTGCGCAATTGCGCCGCTGCCCTTGCGCATCGAACAGCGCATCGCCATCAGCGGCCTGCCGCAGCCCGCATCCGGACACACGACGCACGATCTCGCGCTGGGCATCGCTGACATCGGCCACTGGCCGGAGACGGAAATCACCGCCGCGGTGCATCAGGCCGCCCGCCTGCTTGCGCAATGCGGAATACGCATCACCCGCACCGAGCTGCTGCAGGTCAGTGTGGCGGAATCACACCGTTATTTCTACACGCCGCGTTCGCGCGAACTGGCGCGGGCGCTGCAACTGCCCAAACCCGCGATCTATTTCGCCGCCGGCACCCGCCAGATACCGGCCTTCGACGCCGAAGCCATAGGCCGCGGCAACAGCCGCAGCCGCCCGGAGCTTGCGGATACCGTCTGGATCGCCCGCGGCGCGCGCGACCTGGGCATCGTCGTCGCACACGAACTGGCGCATGTGCTGATGGACAGCGGCGCGCACGACAACACGCCGGGCAACCTGATGGCGGAATCAACGACGCAGGAGAACACGCAGCTCACCGCGGAGCAATGCGCAAGGATGCGCGATACCGGCACCCGCAACGGCCTGCTGCATCCGGCGTAAACTGGACTGCCATGCAGGACACTCTGCCCAGCGTCGCCACGGCCCTGCCGGAAGGCCCGTGGAACCCGGGACTGCAATCGCAGATCCCCGCCGGACTGCTGCCGCTCGCCACCATCTACCGCCCGGAAAACACCGCGACCCCGCTGCCGCAGGCGCGCGAACTGGCCGACCTCACCGGATTGCCGATCGAAGAACTGGTGGTATTCCGCCCCGAACGCCTGGTGGTGCATGAACTGCTGGCGCTGGTCACCGCGAACCTGTCGGTGGAAGACGGCCGCAAAACCGAGGACCTCGGCATCAATTTCCGGCGCATGGCCGATGCCATCCTGACCCGCCACCTGCTGCCGCAGATGGCCGAGTTTGCCGAAGCCCACGACGCACTGCGCACCCGCCTCTTCAACGCAGTGGCGGACAACCTCGAAACTGGACTGCGTGAGGCCGAGGCGCCGCCGCCACGCGCGGGATGGTGGTCGCGCCTGTTCGGCAAACCAACGCCCGTAGCGATGGACGGCGCCGCAGACATCGAAGCGCGCGACGTGCGCGCGATCCGGCGCTGGGAAACGCTGCAGCAGGCGACGCAGGATCCGCTGCAGCGCGCCGCCTGCCGCGCGCTCGCCCGCGTCGCCGGCGCGATGCATGCACGCCATGGCCGGCTGTGGGGTGACCGCGCGCTGCTCTCCACCGTCGCCACCGACCTCGCCTGCAACGAACTGGGCAGCGAGGAAATCGGCCGCCTGATCGAGCCGCACGTGCTGCGCGCCGCCGCCGCCGAAGGTTTCCGCCTGCTGCCGACCCAGGCGCAGCCGGTGGTGATGAACACCAAGGGCGCCTCCGCCGCCGGCAAAAGCACGCTGCGCCCGCTGCAGCGCGCGCTGGCCGCGCGCATCGGCGTGAAATGGGACGAGTTCGCGCTGATCAGCCCCGACATCTTCCGCAAGTTCCTGCTCGATTACGCCACGCTGGGCGCGGCCTACAAGTACGCCGGCGCCTTCACCGGCCACGAACTGCAGGTGGTGGACCAGAAACTCGACCGCACCATGGCGCAGAAGGCGGCGCGCGGCGCGATGTCGCACCTGCTGATCGACCGTTTCCGTTTCGACACCTTCGCGCCGGCCTCCGACATTGCCGGCAGCAACCTGTTGACGCGTTTCGGCAGCCTGGTCTACCTGTTTTTCGTGATCACGCCGCCGCACGCCACCGTCGAGCGCGCCTGGGCGCGCGGCCTCGAGGTCGGGCGCTACAAGGCGGTCGACGACCTGCTCGCGCACAACGTCGAGGCCTTCAGCGGCATGCCCGAGGTGTTCTTCACCTGGGCGCTGTCGACCGACAAGAAGGTGCACTACGAATTCCTCGACAACAGCGTGGCGCTGGGCGAGCAACCGCGCACCGTCGCCTTCGGCTGGAACGGCGAACTCAACGTGCTGGACGTCAAGGGCCTGCTCGACATCGAGCGTTACCGCAAGATCAATGTCGATGCGCAGGACGCGCAGTCGGTGTACCCGGACCGGGAAGCCATGGCGCCGCAGCGCAACACCGAGTTTCTCGCGCAGTGCCTGCGCCGCCTGCCCGCGGTGAATTTCGCCGACCGCGACAGCGGCCGCATCTGGCTGCGCACCGAACACGGCAAAGCCGTCTGGCAGGATCCGCAGATCATGGAGGCCGCACTGGCGGATCCGGAAACACGCGCCGGCCTGGAAGCAGTGGCGCCGCAGGCCCTCGCCGCAGTTGCGCCGGCCGGCGCCGTGCCGCGCACCCTGACCGACACCGAACGCGTGCACACGCTGGGCGCCTGGGGCTGGACGCGCAGCGCCGGCTGAGTTGTAACTCATTTTTGCGGAACGCCCGCCCGTAACATCCGCTTACACTTTCGCCCCTAAGTCCCCTCCCGGCCGCTTTCCCGGACCCTAGTATTGCTGCCGTGGCTGCAGCACTAGCCGCGACAACAAGAAATCAGGCAACAGGGGCAACAACGGACGCCGTAACGGTGTCCAGGAAACGGAGGCAGATCATGAAAGCGATTACCGGAGCAGTTCTGACGGCGGCATTGCTGGCGGCGACTCCCGCGCTGGCTGACCGCGACGGCCACCGCGGTCATGGCCATCACTGGAAACACGACCGCCACGCCTACCACTACGGCCCGCGGCATGTCGTGAAACATGTCCACTACCGGCCGCGCGTGGTGCACCACTACTACCGGCCGGCACGCGTGTACTACGCGCCGCCGGCCCCGGCCTTCGGCGTGCATATTTCACTGCCGGGGATCTACATCCCGATTCGCTGAGCAGCGGGAGCAGGGCCGCGCCGCCGGGGCAAACCCGGCGGCGCACATTACGCATTACAATCGCGGGCACCCGTCACTTGGATCGCGCCCGCAATGGATGGCCACGCAGACTTGAGCCTGATGCTCCCCGCCGCCAACGGCCGGATGGAACGCTACCGGCTGCGCGGCCCTGCGTCATTCGCCACCGCCACCTCGCCCGCGCAGTTCACCCGCGTGGCGTATTCGGCGGCGCATGTGGTCGCCGATCCCGCCGCCGACATCAATCCCTGGCTCGACTGCGCCGTGGACTGGGAAGCGACCATCGCCTACCGCCGCCACCTGTGGAGCCTCGGCTTGGGCGTCGCCGAAGCCATGGACACCGCGCAGCGCGGCATGGGCATGGACTGGCAGGCCTCGTACGAACTGATCCGCCGCTCGGTAGCGGCCGCGAAAGACGTGCCGGGCGCGATCCTCGCCTCCGGCTGCGGCACCGACCAACTGCTGCCCGAAGACGCGCGCAATCTCGACGACGTGATCCGCGCCTACGAAGAACAGATGGCCGCGATCGAAAAAATCGGCGGCCGCCTGATCCTGATGGCGAGCCGCGCGCTGGCGCGCGTCGCCAAAAGCCCGGCCGACTACGAGAAGGTCTACGACCGCATCCTGCGCCAGGCGCGCGAACCGGTGATCATCCACTGGCTGGGAGACGCCTTCGATCCGGCGCTGAAAGGTTACTGGGGCAGCGTCGATCCGAAACCGGCGGTGGACACCGCGCTCGGCATCATCGCCGCCCATGCCGCCAAGGTCGACGGCATCAAGATTTCATTGCTCGATGATTCCATCGAAATCGCGATGCGCCGCAAACTGCCGCCCAAGGTGCGCATGTATACGGGGGATGATTTCAATTTCGCGCCGCTGATCGCCGGCGACGGCCAGGGCACGCTGCCCAATCACAAACACAGCGACGCCCTGCTCGGCATCTTCGACGCCATCGCCCCGGCGGCGAGCGCCGCGCTGCTGGCGCTGGCGCAGGGCGACCAGCAGAAATTCGACGCCATCCTCGCCCCCACCGTGCCGCTGTCGCGCCACATCTTCCGCAAACCCACCTGGTATTACAAAACCGGCGTCACCTTCATGGCGTGGCTGAACGGCCACCAGTCGCACTTCACCATGGTCGGCGGCCAGCAGAGCGCGCGCTCGTTGCCGCACCTGGCGGAATTATTCAGGCTCGCGGATGCGGCAGGACTGCTGCAGAAACCGGACCTGGCGATCCCGCGGATGAAAACGCTGCTGGCGTTCCACGGAGTGAACTGACGGCGCACCGCGCATTGATCGTCAAGCGCCAAGCCGATAAACTGCAGCTCACTCAAACCAAAAAAAATTCGCGCCTGGAC
>JBMTEY010000009.1:0-37522 GCA_049433545.1 Burkholderiales bacterium
GCTATGCAGTAAAGTGCGTCAATGAACTTGGCACAAAAAACCAGTCAGGCCACGCTGCGGCGCAGCGTCTCCGCCGGATTGCGCCTGGTGCAGGGGCGCCGCGCCGGAACATCCTGATCAGGCCCGGCATTCCCGGCAGCGGTCAGCGCGTTTCGTCCTGCTTGCTGATCAGGGAGATCATGCTCTCGAGATCCACGCCGTCGCCGCGGACACCGGCGGCGAGTTCATTGCATTCGAGGATCTCGCAATGCTGGTAGATCTGGCGGATTCTTGATTCCGCCTCCTCACGGGTGCGCGCCTGCACTGCGAGGTTTTCCACCACCATGCCGCCGCGGGTCTTGATCCGGAATCCGAATTTGGTCATGGCGGACATGGTCGGTGTAGGGGTTCTTCAGTCGGTATCGGGTTTCAGTTCCGAGCGGAAGCGCTTGAAATTCTGCACGTAGCGGCCCGCAATGCCGTTGATGCCGGCGATCTGTTCCGGCGTCAGCTGGCGCACTACCTTGCCCGGGGCCCCGAGTACCAGCGAGCCATCGGGTATCTCCTTGCCTTCACCGATGAAGGCGCCGGCGCCGATCAGGCAGTTTTTGCCGATTTTCGCGCCGTTGAGGATCACCGCCTTGATGCCCACCAGGCTGCCTTCGCCGATGGTGCAGCCGTGGATCATCGCCATGTGACCGATGCTGACGTTTTTCTCGAGCATCAGCGGGAAACCGGGGTCGGCGTGCAGCACCGAGCCGTCCTGCACCTGCGAATTTTCGCCGATGGTGATGGTTTCATTGTCCCCGCGCAACACGCAGTTCCACCAGATGCTGGCATTGTTCTCCAGCACTACGCTGCCGATCACCGTGGCATTGGGTGCGATCCAGTAATCGCCCTTGCACAGGACTTTGCGGTCGCCGAGCGTGTATTTCACGGGCTGCCGGCCTAGTAACCGACGGCCTGGCCGTCGGTGCGGCGTTCGGAGGCGGCGAAATAGCCGTCTTCCATTTTGTATATCAGCTGGGCGCGGCCGAAATCGGTGGACCAGCGGTCGGCCTGCGGCATGTCGTGGCCGCGCGCTTTCAGTGCGGCGATGGTTTCCGCCGCAACCCCGTGCTCGATGCCGACAGTGAGGCCGCTGTCGATGCGCCAGCGCGGTGCGTCGGAGGCCGCCTGTGGATTCTGGCCGTAATCGACCATGCGCGAAACCACCTGCATGTGGCCCTGCGCCTGCATCGAACCGCCCATCACGCCGAAGCTCATCAGCGGTTTGCCCTTCTGGGTCAGGAAACCCGGGATGATGGTGTGGAAAGGGCGTTTGCGCGGCGCGACGATGTTGGCGTGGCCCGGCGTCAGGCTGAAGCCGTAACCACGGTTCTGCATGCTGATGCCGGTGCCGGGTACCACGACGCCGGAACCGAAGCCGGCGAAGTTGGACTGGATGTACGACACCATCATGCCCGACTCGTCGGCGGCGGTCAGGTAGACCGTGCCGCCGCTGGCGGGTTTGCCGAAAGCCGGTTCCTGCGCTTTTTTCATGTCGATCAGCTGCGCGCGTTTCTTCAGGTAAGCCTTGTCGAGCATCTCGGCGGGTTTGATGCGCATTGTCGCCGGGTCCGAAACATATTCGTTGATGTCGGCAAAAGCGAGTTTCATCGCTTCGATCTGCAGGTGCAGGCTGTCAGGGGAGTCGACCGGATGCTTGGCGACGTCGAAATTCTCGAGGATGCCGAGGGCGATCAGCGCGGCGATGCCCTGACCGTTGGGCGGAATTTCGTGCAGGGTGTAGCCGCGGTAGTCGATGCCGATCGGCTCCACCCAGTCGTTGGCGTGGGCGGCGAGGTCTTCCATCGTCATTGCGCCGCCGTTCTGCTTCGACCAGGCGACGATTTTTTCGGCGAGTTCGCCTTTGTAGAACGCGGCGCCGCGGGTTTTGGCGATCTGCGCCAGTGTCTTGGCCTGCGCCGGGAACGGGAATTTTTCGCCGGGGGCGGGCGCCCGGCCGCGTGGCATGAAGGCTTCAGCATAACCCGGCTGGTTTTTCAGTTCCGGTGCCTGCTTGGCCCACAGCCTGGCGATGGTCGGCGTGATCATGAAACCGTCGCTGGCGTACTTGATGGCCGGCTCGAACAGGTCGGCGAACGGCAGCTTGCCGAATTTTCCGGACATCTCGGCCCAAGCGGACACGCAGCCCGGTACGGTCACCGAATCCCAGCCGCGCTGCGGCATCATTTGCGCGCCCTTGAAGCGATCCGCGGTCCACGCCGCAGGCGAGCGGCCCGAGGCATTCAGGCCGTGCAGCTTTTTGCCGTCCCAGAGGATGCAGAAGGCGTCGCTGCCGATGCCGTTGCTGGTCGGTTCGAGCACGGTCAGCGAAATGGCGGTGGCGAGGATGGCGTCGACGGCGTTGCCGCCCTTGAGCAGCATGCGCAGGCCGGCCTGCGCGGCCAGCGGCTGTGAGGTGGCGACTGCATTGCGCGCCAGCACTGGCATGCGTTGCGACGCATAGGGAAAATCGAAATCAAAGGGTGTCATCAGGATACTCGCAAAAAATACGGGGCTCGCAAGCCCCGTATATTAACGCACTGCGCAGCGCCCGGTCCGGGCGCTCGGTTTCAGTTCGGCTGTATGCCGGCGGCGCGCGCCACCTTGATCCATTTCTGGATTTCGGCGCGGTTGAACTTGTCATGCGCTTCGGGCGTGCTGCCGTTCGGTTCCGCGCCCTGGTCAACCAGCGTCTTGTTGACCTTCGGATCCTTGAGCGCCTGCGCCAGTGCGCTGTTGATCTTGTCGACGATGGCCTTCGGTGTGCCGGCCGGCGCGAACATCGAAAAACCGCTCGATACCACGAAATCCTTCAGGCCCTGTTCCTGCATGGTGGGGATCGTGGGCGCGGCAGGCGAGCGTTTTTCGCCGGTCTGCGCGATCATGCGCAGGCGGCCCTGGGCGACGTAGGGCACGGCAGCAGGCATGCTCGGGAACTGCATCTGCACATGACCTCCGACCAGGTCGATCATCGACGGGCCGCTGCCTTTGTAGTGCACGCCGGTGATCTTGATTTTTGCGGAGGAAATCAGCAACTCGGCAGCGAGATGGCCCACGGTGCCGCGGCCGGCGGTCGAATAGAAAATGTCGTTGGGTCGCGCTTTCGCCAGCGCGATGAATTCCTTGAGGTTTTTCGGCGGAAGCGAGGGGTGTATCACGAAGGCGGTGGGCACGTCGGCGACGATACCCATCGGCACAAAATCCTTGACCGAATCGTAAGGCAGTTTTTTGATCATCGCCGGATTGATGGTGTGGCCCGCGGAGGCCATCAGGATGGTGTAGCCGTCGGGCGCTGCGCGCTTCACCACTTCGGTGCCGATGGTGCCGCCGGCGCCGCCGCGGTTGTCGATGATGATCTGCTGGCCGATGATCTCTGCCATCTTCGGCGCGAAGATGCGGCCGATGATGTCGGTGTTTCCACCAGCTGCAAACGGGATGACCATGCGTATGGTCTTCGCCGGGTAATTTTGCGCTGCGACTGGAGACAGTGCTGCGGCGAGCGCAGCAGCGACGGCCATCTTGAAAACGGTATGCATCAAACTTCTCCTCAGGTTGTACCGACCTGGAAAGCGATCGGGATGTCATGCAAGTGCGCGAGTTTACCAACGCACGTCCGTTTGTGCAGCCGTTGCTGAAGGCGCGTCCACCAAGTGGCAGTTACAGCGGTTTGACGCCGGCGGCCCCCGCGATGGGCTATGCAGTAGAATCAATGCTGTCTCAGGCGATATATCAAGGGGTCCGCAAGATGGAAAACAAGCGCATGACGATCATGGGCACCCGGCACGTGGTTGCCGCGGGCCATTACCTTGCGGCCCACGCCGCCTTCGAGATACTCGAGGCCGGCGGTAATGCCATCGATGCCGGGGTGGCTGCCGGACTGGCGATCGGCGTGCTGCAGACCGAGAAGGTCAACATCGGCGGCGTGGCGCCGCAGATCATCTATACCGCCAAGGACCGCAAGGTGCGCTCGATCGACGGCCTCGGCGTGTGGCCGCGCGCGGTCACTCCGGATTATTTCCTGAAAAAACACGGCGGCAAGATTCCCCCGGGCGTCGAGCGTTGCGTGGTGCCGGCCGCTCCCGATGCGTGGATCACGGCACTGTCGAATTTCGGCACCATGAGTTTCGGCGAAGTGGCGTCGGCGGCGATCCGTTTCGCCAGCGAAGGTTTTCCGATGTATCCGCTGATGGCAAATTTCATCGCGGATAACACCGACTACTATTCACGCTGGCCCTCGAGCAAAAAAGTGTTCATGCCGGGCGGCAAGCCCCCGGTGCCGGGAAAGGTTTTCGTGCAGGCCGACCTTGGCCGCACCCTGAAGTACATGGCCGACGAGGAGCGTCGCGCCAAACGCAAGGGCCGCAAGGCGGGCCTGCAGGCCGCGCGCGACGCCTTTTACAAGGGTGACATCGCCCACGAAGTGACGAAATGGATCACCGCGCAGGGCGGCCTGATGCGTTACGAGGACTTCGCCGGCTTCAAGGTTAATTTCGAGCCGACCGTGAAGTCGAAGTTCGGCAACATCGAGCTGCATGCCTGCGGTCCTTGGTCGCAGGGGCCGGCTTTGCCGATGGCGTTGAATATCCTCAAGGGCTACGACCTTAAAGCGATGGGGCACAACACGCCGCAGTACATCCATGTCGTCACCGAGGCGCTGAAGCTGGCGTTTGCCGACCGCCACCAGCATTTCGGCGACCCCAAATTCGTCAAGGTGCCGATCGCCGGATTGCTGTCGGAAAAATACGCGGCCTGGCGGCGCACGCTGATCCGTGACGACCGGGCCTGGCCGGAAATGCCTCCGGCCGGTGATCCGAAATCGCTGACCGCGCTGCAGAACATCTGCATGCCGGCGCCGCAGCCCGAAGAGGCGCCGGGGCCGGGAGACACCTCGTACCTTTGCGTGATCGACCGCCATGGCAACGCGTTTTCGGCGACGCCGTCCGACGGCTCCGACAAGACGCCGCTGATACCGGGCGTGGGCATCCTTTGTTCGGGACGCGGTACGCAGTCCTGGGCCGATCCTTCGCATCCGTCATCGGTCGCGCCGGGAAAACGCCCGCGGCTGACGCCGAACCCGGCACTGGCGCTGAAAAACGGCAGGGCCTACATGCCGTTCGGCACGCCCGGTGGCGACGTGCAGATCCAGGCCATGATCCAGGTCTTCCTTAACATCAACGTATTCGGCATGGGTATCCAGGATGCCGTCGAAGCTCCGCGTTTTGCGAATTACAGCTATCCGGGTTCCTTCGAGCCGCATCCGTATTTCCCTGGCCGGCTGTACCTGGAGTCACGCATCCCGCGCGAAACAGGCGATGCGCTGGCGGCGATGGGGCACAGGCTCTACTGGTGGGACGACATGACCTGGCTGGCGGGATCGGTATGCACCATCGTCAACGATCATGCCAACGGCGTGCTGCATGGCGGTGCCGATCCACGGCGTCCGGCCTATGTTCTGGGCTGGTAACAGCAGAGCCGGAGCGTGTGGCATGAATGCTGCTCCGGAACCGTGATCCGGCATCCGCCGGTATATCAAGAGGAGAACATGATGGGCAATCTCAGCAGAGCACTGGCCGCTGTTGCAGCGGTCGTTGCGGTCGTTTCAGGCGGCACTGTTTTCGCCGCATCGGCTTACCCCGATCGTCCGGTACGACTGATCGTTGGATTTCCGCCCGGCGGCGCGGCCGACACGCTGGGCCGCATCGCGGCACAACAGCTGACCGACCGCATCGGCCAGCAGGTGGTCGTCGATAACCGCGGCGGCGCTGGAGGGCTGCTCGCGACCGAAATCGCGGTCAAGGCCAATGCCGACGGCTATACGCTGCTGTTTTCGTCGATCCCGCACGTGATCAACCCGCACCTGCGCAAGGTTGGTTACGATCCGATCCGGGATTTTGTCCCCGTCGTCCAGTTCGTCGCAGTGCCGCTGATGATGGCTGCAGCGCCGTCGTTTCCTGCAAAGTCGGTGAAGGAGCTGATTGCGTACGCCAAGGCCAATCCCGGCAAGGTCAATTACGGCTCGGCGGGCAGCGGTTCCTCGAGCCACCTCGCGGTCGAACTGTTCAAGTCGATGGCCGGCGTGTCCATGGAGCACATCCCGTACAAGGGCACGGGGCCGTTGATCATAGACATGCTGGGTGGACGCATCGGCTTTACGATCGCGAGCGCCGTGCCGCTGGCGCCGCAGGTGAAGTCGGGCAAGCTGCGCGGCCTCGCGGTAACCAGCCCCAAACGTTCGGCGGCATTCCCGGAACTCCCGGCCATCGCCGAAAGTGTGCCCGGCTACGAAGTCATCAACTGGTTTGGCGTGTTCGCGCCGGCCGGCACGCCGTCCGGCGCCGTCAACCGCCTCAATTCCGCGCTCAATGACGCACTGAAGAACGCTGCGCTGGTGAAGACTCTGAATGCTCGTGGCGCCGATGCCGTCGGCGGTTCTCCTGCGGAATTCGCGCGCGTGGTCCGCGCCGACAATACGAAATGGGAAAAGGTGGTGCGCGCGTCCGGTGCGAAGGTGGAATGACCGTAACCGCCGCGCTGCCGGATCCCCGTGCTGCAGCCGCATCCCCCGATAATTTTCTGCTGCAGGCGGCGCGCGAAGCCGATGATGAGGCTTTGCGCGATGCGCTGTGCCACAGCCTGACGCGTGAAGACGATGACGCGATCCGCGCCGCGCTGAACGGCGCTTCTCCGGTGCAGGCGCAGCGGCTGACGCAGGCGCTCGACGCTGCCGTCAGCAGTGCCCGCGGCGAAGCTCTGGGCCTGCGTTTTTTTGCGATTCCGCTGGTGATCGTTGCTGGCGCGCGCAGCCGCAGTACGGTTCCGGGCGCCTTGCCTGAAATCGGAAAGATTGCCGCGCTCATGGAGCAGCACGGCGCCATCGGTGTCACCCGCAACTTCGGCCTCGGCAATGCTTTGGTCAGTGCCGATGCGCTGGATGCGCTGTCACCCTCGGCGCTGTGGCGCGCCGCTGCCGATCCGGCGCAGCGCGCGCCGCTTGAAGCACTGCAGCCGGAAGCGATCACCGTCGCCGGCAGCCGCGAGCAAGTCCATTTGCGTTTCATCACCGGCGCCGGTATCACCCCCGAGCACCTGCCGTCATTCCTCGAGTCGGCTTCCAACATCGGTACCTGGGGCATGGCTCTGACAAAAGAACTGGCGCGCCAGCTCGCCCAGCCCGGCCTGGATATCCTGCCGATGCCGCGCCCGCCGCAGCCTCTGTCGCTCGCGGCCCACGCCGGACGCCGTGCCCAGCTCGAAGCCGCGCTGAGCCTGTTCCTCGGCAACACGCTGCGCAGATTCCGCATGGCCGTCGGTGACCCCGAAGCCGTGTTGTCTTCACACCGTCTCGACGGCGGCGTCGGTGAACTGAGGCTGAGTCTGAGCACGCCGCTCGACGATTCGCTGTTCGAAGGTTTTGCCTGGCCGCTGCAGCCGCAGGACGAGGTGGCGGAGGTGACGCGGTTGTTCCGGAACATGCTGGCCGAATGCCGCGTGACGAACGTGACGTTGGTGGATCGGGTGCTGCCGGATCGGTTGGCGGGCGGTTCGGTGTTTGTCGCGGGGCGGATGCTCGACAGTCTTATCCAGTCTGCGCATTGAGCCGTAGCCCGGGTTGCAAGCCGCGAAGCTGCTACAGTTCGCGCCATGAAACCCTATGCCGCACTGAATCCCGAACTCATCCTCGATGCCATCGAATCCTGCTGCGGCCTGCGCTGCGACGGCAGGCTGCAGGCGCTGAATAGTTATGAAAACCGCGTGTACCAGGTTTGGCTGGATGATGGCGTGTCTGTCGTTGCCAAGTTCTACCGGCCGCAGCGCTGGAGCACTGACGCGATCCAGGAAGAGCAGGATTTCGCCACCGAACTCGCCGCGCGCGAATTGCCAGTGGTGGCGCCGCTGGCTTTCAACGGCCGCACGCTGCATGAACACGGGGGCTTCCAGTTCGCACTGACGCCGCGCCGCGGCGGACGCACGCCGGAATTTGATGACCCGGAGACCTTGCAGTGGATGGGACGTTTCATTGCGCGCATCCACGCGGTGGGACAGGTTAAACCCTTCGCTCATCGCCCGACGCTGGATATCGAATCCTTCGCCTACGAGCCGGTGCAGTTCGTGCTCGACAGCGATTTTGTGCCGGATGATCTCTACGATACCTATGCCAGCGTCGCTGAAGACGTGGTTGAACGTGTCGAGCGGCGCTGGGAAACCGCCGGAAGGCTGAGTCAGATCCGGATGCATGGCGACTGCCACGCCGGCAACGTGTTGTGGACCGATGACGGTCCGCATTTTGTCGATCTTGACGATGCCCGCATGGGACCGGCAGTGCAGGACCTGTGGATGTGCCTGTCAGGTGATCGCAAGGCGCAGCAGGCGCAATTGCTGTCGCTGCTGGAAGGTTATTGCGAATTCCGCGAGTTCGATGCCGCGGAGCTGATGCTGGTCGAGGCGCTGCGCACGCTGCGCATCGTTCATTACGCTGGCTGGCTGGCGCGGCGCTGGGACGATCCGGCGTTCCCCGCCAGTTTTCCATTTTTCAATACGCAGCGTTACTGGCAGGAGCATATCCTCGCGCTGCGCGAGCAGGCGGCGGCGCTGGATGAACCTCCGCTGCAGTGGCGGCGTTGACCGGGATGGTTCCCGGTTCGCGGTTCAGGGCAGGCCGAGCGCGTCCCCGGCGTTGCGGACCAGCGTTTCCGGTTTGATCGGCTTGTTGAGGTAACCGGAGGCGCCGTAAGCCAGTGCGGCAACGATGTCGTCGCGTTCCGCGCGTGCGGTAACGACGATGATCGGGGTGTTCTTGAATTCCGGGTGTTCGTGGAGTTTGCCCAGCACGTCCAGCCCCACGGTATCCGGCAGTTCCACGTCCATGATGATCAGGTCGGGCAGCGGCTTCTTGCCCAGCGCGGCGACGATTTCCTGCTTGTTGCCGGCACCGCGCACCTCGAATCCAGCCTGCATCAGGCTGCGTGCGGCCACCAGCGCTTCCGCTTCATGGCCGTCGATCAGCAGCACGGTGTGTTTTTCGCCGCCGCGCGGTGCTATCGGTTTGCCGGGACGGTTGAGGATGCTGATCTGGTAACCGGCCTTCAGGCGCCTGGCGCCGGAAATGGTGCCTTCCGCCTGCTTGATTTGGTGCAGCGTGGGCTCCTTGGGACGATCGTTGAAGAAATTGCCGAAATCCATGGTCTTATCCTTGGATTTCGCCGCGGGCTTGGCTGCCAGCGCTTCGATGTAGCCCTCTCGCGCAAGTTGCGCCAGCGCGGCGTCGATGTCACCGGCGCGCGGGAATTTGGCGCGCAGAGCTTCGGCCGTGACCTGTTTGCCGACGGCGGCCAGCAGACCCTTGAGGCCGGGTTTGAGCGTGCCGGGATTGGCAGCGAGTTCGGCGGTGCCCTTGGCGGTGGTGCAATAGGCTGGTTTGTTACTCATAGTCAGGTTCTCGGGTAGGCAGCGTGGCGACATGATCGGCTATCGCGTGCGACGCCGTCAAACCGGGGAATTCCACGGAAAACGGCGGAGTTTACTTGAAAAACGCCGACCGTCGTACACTCGCGGCAATGGACAACTGGAATCCGCAATTTGCGGCGCAGTCGCCGCTGTTTGAACATCTGGGCGGTTTTCCGGCGGCGCTGGCGGGAGAGCGCTGGCCGGAACGTGCGCGGCTGCAGGAATTGTTCAATGACGCGGATCTGCGCACGGCATCGGAAAAGAAGCTGAGACTGGTCGAGCCGGGCGGCGCGGGCGGTTACGAGAAGCGCATATTCGAACGCGGCGAATTGGAATTTCGCACAGGCAACTGGCACGATCTGTTCAACGCGCTGACCTGGCTGGTGTTTCCGCAGTCGAAGGCGGCCCTCAATGCGCGGCATCATGCGGTACTGACTGAAGATTCCGCTTGCGGCGCTCATCGCCGCGGTGCTGTGCGCGATGCGCTGACGCTGTTCGATGAAAGCGGGGTTATCGTGGCTTCCGCCGATCCCGGCCTGCTGCAGATGATCCGTGAATTTCGCTGGAAGCCGCTGTTCTGGGAGCAGCGTGGGGCGGTCATGTCGCGCATGCACTTCCTGCCGTTCGGCCATGCCTTGTGCGAAAAGGCGCTGGCGCCTTACGTCGGCATGACCGGCCATGGACTGCTGCTGGAGGTCGGCAGCGGTTTCTCCGCCTTGCCTCCGGCGAAACGCATCGCACAGATCGATCATCGAGTGGCGCAGCAACTCGGTGATCCACTTTTCCTGTCGGGCCCTCGCGAACTGTCGCCGGTTCCCGTGCTCGGAATTCCCGGCTGGCACGCCGGCAACGGGCACGGGGAATTCTATGATGACCGCCGCTATTTCCGGCCCGGGCGCCGCGGGCCGGCAGTCGCGGACCTTCCGGGGATCTCCGCTTGATCGCGCTGCTGCAGAGAGTCATCGCCGCGCGGGTCGTGGTCGACAGCCATGTCATCGGCAGCATCGGCGCTGGCCTGCTGGTGTTGGTAGGTGTGGAGTCCGGTGACACCGCCGCCGAAGCGGACCGTCTGCTAGACCGCCTGCTGGATTACCGTGTATTCAATGACGAGGCCGGAAAGATGAATTTGTCATTGCGGCAAATCCATGGCGGACTGCTGCTGGTGCCGCAGTTCACCCTGGCCGCCGAGACCCGAAAAGGACTGCGCCCGGGTTTTTCATCCGCTGCGACGCCCGAAGAGGGCAAGGCCTTGTTCGAGCACATGGTGGTGCGCGCACGCCAGGCTCATTCTTCGGTTGCGCAGGGTAAATTCGGCGCGCATATGCAGGTCAGCCTGACCAACGACGGCCCCGTCACTTTCTGGTTACAGATGAAGCCGGGAGCATGAATGGAGACTGCCAGTATTCATCGGTCGCACATACTTAAAAAATATCAATAAAAACAATATGTTATAATGAACCCACGGTTGAGAGCGGAGACTTGAACTTGCATCATCCGCCCCTATCTAATGCCCGTGTTCAATCTTCTTCAACCGCTACTGCAACCTTAACCACTTTCGGGAAACTGAAAACCTATGAAACGTGTATTCCTGCTGATCGTCACCAACTTCGCAATTCTCGCGGTGTTGAGCGTGACCATGCAGTTGCTGGGCATAGACCGCGCGCTGACCAATGAAACCGGTCTCAACCTGCAGGGACTGCTGGTATTTGCGGCGATCTTCGGTTTCGGCGGCGCGTTCATTTCGCTGCTGATCTCGAAGTGGATGGCCAAAAAAGCCACGGGGGCACAGGTGATCGAAGTGCCGGCGAACACCACCGAGCGCTGGCTGGTGGATACCGTGCGGCGCCAGGCCGAGCGCGCAGGCATCGGCATGCCCGAAGTGGCGATCTACGATGCGCCGGACGTCAATGCGTTCGCGACCGGTTGGAACCGCAATGATGCGCTGGTGGCCGTGAGCACCGGCCTGCTCAACAACATGACGCAGGACGAGGCGGAAGCAGTGCTAGGCCACGAAGTCAGCCACGTCGCCAACGGCGACATGGTGACGCTGACCCTGATCCAGGGCGTGGTCAACACCTTCGTCATTTTCATGTCGCGCGTGGTCGGTTTCTTCGTCGATCGCGTGCTGCTCAAGAACGAGCGCGGCAATGGTCCCGGATTCTGGATTGCCACCATTGTCGCGGAACTGCTGCTGGGCGTGCTGGCGAGCATGGTTGTCGCCTGGTTCAGCCGTCATCGCGAATTCCGCGCCGACGCCGGCGGCGCCGAACTGGCCGGGAGGCAGAAGATGATCGCCGCGTTGGAACGCCTGAAAATGAACCAGGAGCAATCGGCGCTGCCAGCACAGATGTCGGCTTTCGGCATCTCGGGCGGCGGTGGCCTGATGCGGCTGTTCATGTCGCATCCGCCGCTGGATCAGCGTATTGAAGCCTTGCGCGCGGCCCAGTCAGGCAGGCAACTGTAATTCCGGGCATGCAATAAAAAACCGCGCTGAAAGGCGCGGTTTTTTTATGCAGCTCGCTGCGGTTAGGGGCGCAGCAGGGGATCGCGTACCGCGCCGGTGACGTTGAGACTGCCGCGGGCCACCACCAGGCCGCGGGAACCGAGTTCGGCACTGATGCGCCCGGACAGCGCACTGTCACTGCCGACATTGATGGCGCCGCTGGCGTTCAGCGGGCCGGAAGCCAGCTGCAACTGCTTGTAGCTGATGCGACCGTTGGCGGCGCTGAGAGATCCGGCCAGCGTGTCGAACTTGGTCTTGCCGCCGCGGGTGCCGCCGGGCGCCGGTGACTGTATGGCCCGCACCAGGTCGACGTTGTTCATCTCGCCGACGTCGACGGTGAAGGTAGCCTCGGTTTCGGCGGCGTCGAACAGCGTTTTCAGCGTTTTACCCTGCAGCGCAAAGCTGCCGTTCATGTTCACCGAGCCGAGTGCCAGAAACTCCCTGGTGAAGGCGGGGATCAGATGCTGCAACTGGGCGTTTTCGAGGTTGAACTCGCCCTCGATCTTGATGTTTCCGCCCCATGACGCCTGCATGGCACCTTTGAGGCGACCGCTGGCAATCCGGCCGCTGATGGCCGAGAAGGTGGCCTGCTGGCGGTCGACCTGTGCGGTGATCGACAGGTCACTGAACTGCAGGGCAGGGCCTACCGGCGGCACCCATTCCCGCGCGTCTATGACCAGTGCCAGGCCCTTGTCTTTAGGCGTGGCATTAATAGTGATCTTGCCGTCGCCGAGGCGGAATTTCTGCACGGCCCCGTTACGGCCGAATGTCAGCTGGGTTTCGAGCGTCGGCAGTTCGACCGCCGTTCCGTTGATCTTGACCCCGGTCAGCTGCAGCTGGCGCAGTTGCAGCGCGTCGCGGTCGGCAGCTCCGGCCAGGGCAGGCAGCAGGTCGAGCCCGGACGATTCGATCACCACGGCGTTGGCGGACACCGAGTCGAATTCGCGTGTGCCGAGCAGCAGCGTCCACGGCATCATCGGCACGCTCACGGTGTCGGCCTTGATCTGCTGCACGCTGCCGATACTGACCCGTTCCAGCGTCAGGACCTGCTCGGGGTAGACGGTATAACGCATGTTGGAAATATGCACCGGCTGCTTGAGCCTCTGCGACAGCATGGCCTGTACCGCGGGCACGTAGCCGGTAAGCGGTATGAATTGCAGCGCAGTGAGGCCGCCCACGACCAGCACCAGCAGGATCACGACGGCGATGGTCGTCTTGTTGCGCGGCTTGCGGTCGGCGCGGAATGAAGTGGCAGCGTCGCGGGCTTCGGATTCCATGCGCAGCTTGCGGTCGGCCGCTGCCGCCTTGGCGCGTTCAGCAGCTTCGGCACGATAACGCGCGTCAGCCTCGATCTCCGCACGTGCCCGTGCGCGCAATTCTTCATCGACCAGCGACTTGACATTTTTTTCCGCGTTTTCGCGCAGCTCCTGCTCGCGCACCACCCGGGCCACGGCCTCAGTCTTGGCGCGTTCTTCCGCCTCGGCGCGTGCCTTGCGTTCGGCTTCGGCCTGGGCCTGCGCCTTGGCCACTGCGGCTTCCGCCATCTTTGCGCGGTACTCGGCTTCCTCGCGCGCCTGCTTGCCTTCGGCACTTTCGCCCGATGCCGCTTCACGCGCGAGGCGCTCGGCGTCTTCCCTGGCCTTTTGCGCGATCGCGATCTGCCGATCCGCTTCTTCCCTGGCTTTGCGTTCGGCGACGGCGCGGGCAGCGAGTTCGGCTTGGGCTTTTTTCTCGGCCTCCTCGCGCTTCTTGCGCTCGATCTCGATCGCGGCTTCAACTTCGGCGCGCGCCTTGGATTCGGCTTCCTGTTGCGCCTTGCGGATGGCTTCCTCGCGCAATTCGCGTTCTGCGGTGACCTTGGCTTCCGCTTCCTCGCGCGCCTTGCGTTCGGCGGCGATCCTGGATTCCATCTCTTCGCGTGCGCGGCGTTCCTCCTCGGCCCTGGTTTCTGCTTCAGCCGATGCCTGCCGCGCCTGTTCCCGCAACGACTTAAGTTCTGCATTGGCCTTGGCGTCTGCATCGGCACGGGCCTTGCGCTCGGCTTCCTCGATGGCCTTGCGCTGTTCCTCGTCGCGGACGCGGGCCTCGGCTTCGGCCTTGGCCTTGGCTTCGGCGGCGACACGCGCTTCGGCTTCGGCACGCGCACGCGCCTTGGCCTCCTCCAATGCTTTCATGGCGGCCGCGGCACGGGCCTGGGCTTCGGGGTCGGAGCCGGTGGCCGTCCGGGACTCCGCCTCGGCCTTGGCCCTGGCTGCTTCCTCGGCCATCTGGCGTGCCTCGGCGATGGCATCCTCGGCGGCCTTGGCGCGGGCCTCGGCTTCTTCGAGTGCCTTGCGTTCAGCTTCGAGCCGTGACTTCACTTCGGCTTCCATACGGGCCCGGGCTTCTGCTTCCCGTTTTGCCGATTCCTGTGCCCTGGCCAGTGCATCGGCCATGGCTTTCATCTGTGCTTCGAGGGCTTCACGCGCCTTGGTCTCGGCGGCAGCGTGGGCATTGGCTTCCGTTTCGGCTTTGGCCTGGTCTTCGGCTTCCGCCTTGGCCCTGGCTTCGGCTGTGGCTTTAGCGAGGGCTTCGGCCTTGGCGCGGGCTTCGGCCTGGGCGCGGGCCTTGGCTTCGGCTTCGGCCTTGGTTGTCGCTTCCTGCGCCGCCTTGAGTCTGGCTTCCGCGGCGGCCTTGGCATTCGCATCGGCGGCCTTGGCTTCGGCTTCGGCCTTGGCGCGGGCGGCGAGGGCAGCCTTGGCCGCGGCGTCGGCCTTGGCCTTGGCTTCTGATTCCGCCTTGGCACGGGCTTCCGCAGCTGCACGTGCCTGCGATTCGGCCTGCTGCCGCGCCTTGGCTTCCATCGCGGCTTTGGCAGCTGCCTGGGCGCGGGCCTTGGCCTGGGCTTCCTTCTGCTTGCGGGCTTCGGCTTCGGCGTTGATCTGGGCGACGGCTTCGGGCGAAGTGAAGTCGAGATCCATCTCACCGTCATCTGCCGCCGCTGCGGCAGGCGCAGGCGCCGCAGCGCGCGCTGCCGGAGCGGCCGCCGGTTTTGCGGCTGGACGCTCGGCGGGCGCCGAGAATATCTTGACGTACCCCGCCTGGGTCAGCGCATCGAGTATGCCTTCGACGTCCTTGATCTCGAGCTTGCTTTTCGCGACCAGTTCGGCAACCGTCGACTTGCCGTCCACCGACAGGAAGATGTTTCCGGAATTACGGTCGAGTTTCGCCGTCTTGTTCTTGAAATCGAGTACGCCATTGGAGGTTTTGGCGAAGACCGTTTGCGGGTGCATGGCATTAACACCGTGATTTATTTGAAAGTTTTCCTGAGATCGCATCTTATCCGGCGATCTCGCTCACCGCCGGCACCGACCGGACCAGTTATCCGGCTGCCGACATTGCACGTCCCCGACCATTATAGTTACTATGCGGTGATACAACAAAAACAATGATCAGCTAAGCGTAATGGGGTCTATGGGTCCGGAAATTCTGGAGCACCGTCGCGCGCGGTACGATGCCACCAACTAGGTCGACACGACGGAACCGGTGTCCGTGTCGTTCGAAGTCGCGCAGATTTACGAGCGGCTGTATCGCCGGCAATTTCCATCCGGGGTGCTGCGGGTGTTCGCCGACGTCGGCCGCATCTACCGGGGCGATTTCTTGGGCTACCATGCCTGTGAAACCCCATATCACGATCTGCAGCACATACTTGAAGTGACGCTTGCCATGGCGCGGCTGATGGACGGCTGCGTGCAGACCTCCAGCCCGATGGTCATGAATGAGCGGCTGTTCCTGATCGGCGCCGTCAGTGCGATGTTTCATGACATCGGCTACCTGCGGCGCATCGACGACACCGAAAAACAGCACGGCGCTGAGTACACGCGCACCCACGTCGGCCGTGGCGCCGATTTCATGTCCTGGTACCTGCCCGAGGTGGGTCTGGATGACCTGGTCGGTCCGGCAACGCGTATCGTTCATTTCACCGGTTATGAAATACCGGTCAGCAGTATCCAGATCGAGCCGCAGTACCGCATGGTCGGCAACCTGCTGGGCAGTGCGGACATCCTCGCCCAGATGGCGGACCGCTGTTATCTCGAAAAATGCCATGAACGCCTTTATCCGGAATTTGTGCTCGGCGGCATCGTCCGCCAGGTCAATGACAAGGGTGAAGAGAAGGTGATATTCGAGTCACCTGACGACCTGATATTCAAGACCCCGGGATTTTTCCAGGGTGCCAGCAAACGCCTGGAGCAGGATCTGGAGGGTGTGCACCGTTTTGTCGGCCGCCATTTCCAGGGCGAAAATCTTTATTACTCGGCGGCCCGCAGGAACATCGACTACGCACGCGCCATCGCCGAGGCCCGTGACATTTCGCTGCTGCGCCGCAGGCTTCCCGATCCCGATCTAGAGGAAGCCGCTTAAGCCGCGCTGCCCGGCCGCGTTCAGGCCACCTTCAGCAGTATTTTCCCTACATGCCGGCTGGATTCCATCAGCGCGTGGGCCTGTGCGGCTTCCGCCAGCGGCAGCGCGCTGTGGGTGACAGGGCGGATTTTTCCTGCCGCTATGTGCGGCCAGACCCGGTCTTCCAGTTCCCGGGCAATGCGCGCCTTGAAGGCATCTGGGCGCGTGCGCAGCGTCGAGCCGGTGTAGGTCAGCCGCTTCAGCATCACCGGCATCAGGTTGATTTCCACCTTTGATCCCGCGCCGAACGCCAGCTGGATGATGCGCGCATCGTGGCTGGCAGCCTTGAAGTTTTTCTCGATGTTGGGGCCGCCGACGATATCCAGTATCACGTTGGCGCCGCCCTCGGCGCGCACAGCCTCGACAAAATCCTCGGCGCGGTAGTCGATCACGCGGTCAGCGCCGAGATCACTGCAGATCGCACAGCGTTCCGCCGGACTGTCGGTGGCGATTACCTTGGCCCCGAATGCCTTGCCGAGCTGTATGCAGGTGGTGCCGATGCCGCCGGCGCCGCCGTGCACCAGGAACGTTTCGCCGGCCTGGCGGCCGGCGCCGATGAAGACATTGCTCCATACCGTGAAGAACGTTTCCGGCAGACCCGCGGCATCGAGCATGCTGATACCGGCCGGGACCGGCAGGCAGTGTTCCGCATCAACCGCCACATATTCGGCATAACCGCCGCCGTTGGTCAGGGCAACAACCTTGTCGCCGACGGACCAGCGTCTAGCTTTTGCGCCGAGCGCGACGATTTCCCCGGAGACTTCCAGTCCCGGCAGGTCAGAAGCACCTTTTGGAGCGGGGTAGAGACCCTTGCGCTGCATGATGTCGGGCCCGTTGATGCCGGTGGCGGCAACCTTGATCAGTACTTCATGATCTTTCGCGGCGGGCAGCGGCCGTTGCACCGGCTTCAGGACTTCGGGGCCGCCGGGCGCGGAAATTTCCACAGCGTGCATGGTGTCGGGCAGGGTATTGCTCATGATGTTCCTCGGTTTATTTTCCGGTTTCCCGGTATTTGCGGATGCGTTCCTTCAGCCCCGGCGTGCTGACCGAACGGGCCAGCTCGGCCATGTCCGCGGCGCGGCTGTCCTCAACGGTAAGCCGGTGCAGGGCCGCGGCTGCGGCCGGCGCCAGTGCATCGGCGGTGGCATGGGCCCCATCGATCATTGCCGGCCATTCGTCCCGGCCGGCGATACGGGTAAGAAAGCCGTCAGCGAGCGCGGTCGCGGCGTCAAAGGTGCGGGAATGGGAGAGGATGTCGCGCGCCCTGTCGCCGCCGATGCGGCTGGCGAGGCGGCGGGTGCCGAGCACCACGCCAAAAAGAAGACCGGGCATGCGGAAAGTCGTGTCCGGAGCGGCGATGCGCACACCGCAGCCGGCGACGAGGTCGGCGCCGGCGCCGAACACGCGGCCGTGAGCCAGCGCCAGCGTTTCGAAAGGCGCGTGATACAGCATCTGCAGCAGGGTTTCGATGCGGATGAAGCGCAGTGCAAGGTCGCCGTCGCTTTGCGACTGCAGGTCGCTGAAATCGAAGCCCGCGCAGAAATGCGGGCTGTTGCCGTCAAGGATCAGCAGCCGGGTGCCGTCAGTGGCGGCGTATTCAACGGCGTCGATCAGCGCCTCCACCAGTGCTGCCGACAGGGCATTGGCCTTCTGCGGCCGGTTCAGCGTCAGCCGGGTGACATGACCATCGTGTTTGCGCAGCAGTTCGTCGCTCATGACTCAGGCGGTGATGGTGGCGCGGACCTCGGCAGAGCGATCCCAGAAGTTGGGCATCTGCGCACTGGAGTAGCCGGACACGAAGGGTTTGTCGATGCCGGTCGCGGGGTCAAACACGTGGCGTTTGACCGCGCCGATGTTGGCGCCGTAGACGTGGATGCTGATCGACACCCGGTCGTCGTGGGCGTTGGCCACTTCATGGATGTCGCCGACGGTGGGGGATACGCGATCGACCTCTCCCGGCAGCAGGCGCCCGGTCTCGCTTGCGACCATGGGCTGGCCGGCAGTCTTGCGCTCGAAGCGGCGGCAGGATTCGGCGCCGCGCATCATGCCGACCATGCCCCAGGTCATGTGGTCGTGCACCGGCGTCTTCTGCCCGGGCCCCCAGACGAAACTCACCACCGAAAAGCGCTCCAGCGGATCGCAGTAGAGCAGGTACTGCTGGTAATACTGGGGATGCGGCTGCGCGCACTCGTCCGGCAGCCAGTCGTCATGCTTGATCAGATCACCGAGCAGTTTGCTGCCGGCATCGAGCATGGTCTTCTCATCGCTGCCGCTTTTTTCGGCCAGGCGCGTGAACTCGGCGACGAAGTGACGGAAACGGGCGGTGTTTTTCATGTTGCATCTCCTGAGTTCATGTCCTGCAGCTCGGCGAGGATCTCCGCGGTATGTTCGCCCAGCGCGGGCGGGCCGCGACGCACACCGAGACGCTTGCCCGACACGCGTTGCGGCGAGACCACGGTCCGGCTGGCCACGCCGTTGGGCAGCGCCATGTCCTGCACCCATTCCATGTGCCTGACCTGCGGGTCGGCGAGCACCTGCGAGTAATTGTACAGCGGGGCGCAGGGTACGCCGCGAGCGTTCATGCGCGCCAGCAGGTCGGCTGCGTCGTATTTGACGAATTCCGCCTCCAGCAGTTCGCGCAGCGCGTCCTGGTGCTGCGCGCGCAGGGTCGGCGATGCGAAGCGAGCATCCTTCACCAGATCGCCGCGGGCGATGACGTCGCAGGCGGCCTGCCACAGCTTGTTGGTGCCGGCGGCGAGGGCGAAGTAGCCATCGCGGCAGCAGAACGCCGCGTACGGTGCGTTCATAGGGTGTGCGGATCCCAGGCGCACCGGATCGCGGCCGGTGCCGAACAGTTCGCTGGTCTGCAGGTTGGCGATGCCCAGCATGCTGCCGAGCATCGATACGTCGACATGGTCGCCCTGGCCGGTGGCGCACGCCTTGTGCAGTGCCGCGGTTGCGCTGAACGCTGCGTAGAGTCCGGCGGAAAAGTCCGCGATCGGAATACCGCACTTGGCGGGACGGCCGTCGCGTTCGCCGGTGACGCTCATTACGCCGCTCATCGCCTGCACCGTCATGTCGAAGCCGCCTTCGGCGGCACGCGGACCGGTCTGGCCGAAGGCGGAGACCGAGCAGTAGACGAGCGCGGGGTGCTGTTTCGCAAGCGTCGCGTAATCAAGGCCGAATTTCGCCATTACGCCGGGACGGAAATTCTCGAGCAGGATATCTGCCGAGCAGGCCAGCCGGCGAGCATCCGCGCGACCGGTTTCGGATTTGAGGTCGAGCACGACCGAACGCTTGTTGCGGTTGACCGATGCGAAATACTGGCTGTAGCCGTCGAGAATCGGCGGCCACTGGCGCATCAGGTCGCCTTCCGGCGACTCAACCTTGATCACCTCGGCGCCCATGTCGGCGAGCAGGCAGCCCGCGAACGGCCCGGCCAGCACCTGGCAGAATTCGACGACGCGTACGCCTTGTAACGGGAGCATGTGACGGCTTGTATGAAAAAATGGTGGCGGCGCGCGGGGAATGTTCTGCGACGGCTGCGCCTGAAAATACAGGCGTAATGCTAGCACGGCGTCAGTAGTGCGACGTCAGTGATTCACTGCTGCGGAGAATTTTTCGTCCGCATCCAGTGTCGCCAGCGCGTCCTGCTCCTGCGCGGTCATCGGCGTTGCCGGCCGGGCATGCGCCGCATCGAACCGGAATCCGGTGCGCTCGGCGATTTTTCCGGGAGTGGTATCCGGGTGATGAAGCTCGAGGCGAAAGCGCGAGCCGGATTGCGGTTCACGGACGAATACCGCCAGTGGCGTGACCAGCGCGGTCATGTTGCCGGCGGCAGTCACAAAATCGAGTTTGTCGACCAGTGCGCGTGGCGTATGGTCGGTGCGCCAGGTCACTACCCGCTTCGCAGTCGGCAGCATCACCGCGGCGCCGCCGCCGCCGGGCAGGCGCACCTTGGGGTTTTCCCAGGAACCGATCGCGGAAACGTTGGTGCGGCCTTTGGCATCGATCTGCGCGCAGCCGAGGTAGACCAGATCGAGGCCGCCGCGTGCGCACAGATCGTAGAAATCCTGGTTCGCGAATATCGCCGGCGAACCGTGGACGATGGCCGGGTCGCTGCTCGACAGAGGTATGCTGACAGGCTGCGGCTCGACGCCGCCGGCGACGTTGATGTAAGTGAAGTCAAAGTCATAGGCGCGTTTGGCGAGCAGGCAGGCGAGCATCGGCAGCGTCGAGTTGACGCCGCTGAAAGTGATCTCGCCGGCGCGGATCTGCCGCGCTAGATGGATGACGATGAAGGAAAAGGGTGTCCAGTCCATGGCGTTAGTATAGGCGCGGTTGTTCAGCCAGTACGGTGCGCGGCAAGGTAGATGATTGCAGCTACCGTGACCACCGAGCCGGCGATGATGTTGGCGCTGATTTTTTCTTTGCGCAGAAACAGCATGCTGGAGAGCGCGGTGACCAGCGGATAGGCGGCAATAACCGGTGCTACCGTGGAGACCGGCGCTCGTGCCAGTGCGGAGTACATCAGTACCATCGCTGCACCATTGATTGCGCCGGTGACGGCAAACCACAGCCGGCCATGGCGGGTGACGGTGCGGCGCCCGCCGCGACGCAGACGTTCGATGCCGATCACCGCTGTCGAAGAAACCAGGTAACCGATCAAGCCGGCGGCGAACGGATTGCCCCACAGCAGCAGTCCTGCCTTGGCGCCGGCCTGGGCCAGTCCGCGCACCACGGCGCCGGCGACGGGCCATACCAGGGCGCGACCGGCAAAGCTGCGGCGTGTCGCGCCGGGATGCCACGACAGCAGGGCCACGCCGGCGGCAACACCGACGGCCGCCAGCGTCGCCTGCGGCGGCACGCGCTCGCCCAGCAGCAGCGCTGCGGCGAGCATGGCGAACAGCGGCGCCGTTCCGGAAATCGCGCTGGTCACGGTGGGGCCGAGTTCCTCGTTGGCGCGGAAGGTCAGCAGCGTGACCAGTGCGGGATAGAACAATCCGACCACCGCGAATATCAGCGCGGCGGCAAGGCTGAACGCCGACAGTTCGATGGTGAACGGCGCGGCGATGATGAACAGCACGGTTGCCGTCGGAATGCTGACGGCGGCGCCGGAACGCGCGTCGAGATGACGCAAGCCGATGCGCGCGGTGATCATGCCGGCGCCGAAGCAGAATGCGCTGGCGATGGCGAGCAGCAGGGCGGTCATTTATAAGTATTTGTTTTTATTTATATTTTTCGGTGAGCGGCCTAAGCAGGCTGCGCCAGGCCCGCAGTTTTTGCGCGTAACTGCGCGCGGCGTGCGCCGGGCTGGTCGAGGGCAGGCGCCGCAGTTTCAGGGCGCCGGCTTCCAGCGCCGGCTGCACATGGATGCGGAAACAGCGTTCGGCAGTGGCGCCGTTGAAAAATACGTGGCTGATGCGGTGATGCCCGGCCAGGAACGACACGAGGTCGTTGACGATGATGGAGCGTTCGTCGATGGCGGCATCGAGGCTGCCTTTGCGCACGCAGGCCGCGAGTACGTCCCAAAGCGCGATGCCAGCCCGCCGCAGGCGGCGCGTGCGTGCGGCATAAGGCAAGTCCGGTGATGCACCGACCAGGTCGCCCATGATGCGCCAGAACGCATTGCGCGGATGCGCGTAGTACTCGCCGGCGCGCAGTGATTCCGCGCCCGGCATGCTGCCCAGTACAAGCACGCGCGCCGTGGCATCGGCGACCGGTGCGAAGCTGCGGATGAGGGCCATGTGTTCAGCGCGTCGCTTCCGGCGCAGCGGCGAGGTGTGCTTCGAACACGCCGGCGCGGTCTTCCATGTAACGTTCGACGGCCGGATAGTCGATGTCGTAGTACGGGTGCATCGAACCCGGCCAGGCGCCCTGCGGCACGACCGCCGCGGTTTCGACCATGAAACCGGGAACCAGGGTCAGTTCGGGTTGTTCGCGCAGGCGCTCCGTGGCCACCAGTTTTTCGGCGGTGACGAGCACGCGTTTCGCCGCACGCGTCAGCGGATGGTCCCAGAACGGCGAGCCGTAGACACGGGCGTTGCCCTCGCTGTCGATTTCGGCGGCATGGATCACCGCAATGTCGGGACGGATGGCTGGTATCACGTAAACCGTTTCTCCCGAGCCGTAGGGATCGGGCATGGTCTGCCAGTTGTTGATGCGCGCGAGTTCGCTGCCATGCACGCCGGCGACCGGCTGGAAGGGGATTCCGTAGGAGGCTGCACGCAGCCCCGCGACCAGCGTCATTCAGGCATGTTCCTCGAGGTGTGCCTCCTTGCGCTCGATGGCCCTGCGGTACCAGCGCGCGAGCCCGAAGTTGCCTTCCATGGCGACAATGCCGGCGCGCACCCTGGCAACCGCGCCGGCGCGGCACAGCAGGTCCAGGTCGTAGCCGGGGGAAGGCTTGATGATCTCAAGGTTGCGGCGGCGCTGGCGCACCAGTTCGCGCACCAGTGCAAAGGGGCCGCGATGCAGGAATACGCCGCCGAGTCCCAGTGCGGCGCCGTCCGGTATACGCTGCGCAAGCTCGCCGAGACTGACGATTTTCGACGGCGATGCGGACATGACGCGCTCCAGGGCGGGGGAATGCGCGGATTCTACACCGCGACCAGCATTCGGACTGCCTGCGGGAATGCGCCCCCGCGGTGCGATAATCGGTGTTTGATCCAATGATCGGAATATCCCATGGCGGAAATCGTCGGCGCTGAATACTGGGCGAAAAAGGGCGAAGTGAAACTGTATGTGTACCGCAAGCGCGTTGCGAACGCGGTTGCCGGCGCGCCGGTGCTGTTCCTGGTGCACGGCTCCTCGGCTTCGGGTCGTTCCAGCTTCGATCTTGCCGTGCCCGGGCGCGGCGACTATTCGCTGATGGATCATTTTGCCGGACTCGGCTATGACGTGTGGACCATGGACCACGAGGGGTACGGCCGCTCCGACCGCACCGAAAGCAATTCGGACATAGCTTCCGGTGCGCTCGATCTTGCCGCGGCGATGACCATCGTCGAGAGGGAGGCCGGGCAGCAGCAGGTTTTCATGTACGGCGGATCATCGGGTGCGCTGCGCGCCGCGCTGTATGCGCAGCAGAACCCGGTTCGCGTCAAACGCCTGATGGTCTCGGCACTGGTTTATACCGGCGCCGGTTCACCGACGCTGGCCAAGCGCCGGGAAAAGGTCGATGAATACCGCGCCAGCCCGCGGCGCAAGGTCGACCGCGCCTTCATCCACAGCATGTTCACCCGCGACAAACCCGGCACTTCGGAAATGATCGCCGCCGATGCGCTGGCCGATGCCGAGCTGCCGCTGGGCGATTCGGTGCCGACCGGCACCTATCTCGACATGTGCGCGAACCTGCCGGTGATCGACCCGGGAAAAATCGATTGCCCGGTTTGCATCATCCGCGGCGAGTTCGACGGCATTGCCGCGGAACCCGACCTGCTGGATTTTTTCGGCAAGCTGCCGAGCAAGGACAAGCAGTTCGTGTTCGTGTCCGAACTCGCCCATGCGGCGACGCTGGGCCTGAACCGCCACAAGTTCTGGCATGCGATGGAATCGTTCATGAACATGCCCGAAAACCGCAAGCTGGTTTCCTGAATCATCAGAAAAACACCTCGAGGAGCAATCAACAATTAGAAAAATTTTTGGTTTCTGCGTGGCGCTCGGCCTGCTGCTGCCGGGGGTTGCAGTTGCGGCGGAGGATTACCCGAACAAGCCGGTGCGGTTGATCGTGTCGGTGCCGCCGGGCGGGCCGGCGGACACCCTGGCGCGGCTGGTGGGCCCGCACCTGTCGAAATATCTCGGGCAGATCCTGGTGATCGACAATCGCGGCGGCGCCAACGGCATTATTGCCTATGACATGGGCGCGCGCGCGCCTGCCGACGGCCACACGCTGCTGCAGGTCGCTGCGGGCGTGGTGATCAACCCCAGCCTCTATAAAAACGTGCCGTACGATCCGATCAGGGATTTCGCGCCGATCTCGCTCGGTGTGACCGTGCCCAACATCCTGATCGTGCATCCCTCGGTGGCGGCGAAGTCGGTGCAGGAACTGCTCGGCGTGATCAAGTCGAAGCAGGGCGCATTCGCGTTTGCCTCGGCGGGCAACGGCACTTCGGGCCATCTCGCGCTGGAACTGTTCCGCCTGTCGTCGAAAACGCAGTTCGTGCATGTTCCGTACAAGGGCGGCGGTCCGGCGCTGGCAGAGACCATGGCGGGACAGGTGCAGGCGCTTTTCAGCATCGCGCTGGCGGCGACGCCCCAGGTCAAGGCCGGCAAGGTGCGGGCGCTGGCGATCTCCAGCGCGCAGCGTTCGCCGGTTGCGCCGGAACTGCCGACCATCGCGGAATCCGGATTTCCCGGCTTCGAGGTCATCGGCTGGTTCGGCTGGCTGGCGCCGGCGCAGACGCCGGCTGCGGTCATCGCCAAATTGAACAAGGGGTTCGTGCAGACGCTGGACCTGCCGGAGGTCAAGGGGCGGCTGCAGAGCATGAGCACGGTGCCGGCGGGCGGCACTGCACAGTCATTCGGCGGGTTCATGCGCAGTGAACGCGACAAATGGGCCAAGGTCATCAAGGCAGCCAACATCAGAATTCAGTGACCTGCGGAAACCTGTCCGCCGTTTTAATCGGATCAACAAGGAAATGACATGGCCTCCGGCGTATTCGACGACATCCTGATCCAGCATCTGTGGAGCACCGAGGAGTTCCGCAACATCTTCAACGACCACAATCGTCTGCAGAAGTGGTACGACTTCGAAGCAGCCTTCGCGCTGGAGCAGGGTGAACTGGGGATCATCCCGAAGGAAGCCGCAGCTGACATCGCCGCCAACTGCAAGATATCGAAAATCGACGTCAATGCCGTGGCCGCTGAAATCCGTCGCATCAAGCATCCGCTGGTGCCGGCGGTGAAAGCCGTGCAGCAGCTGTGCAAAGGCGACCATGGCGAATACATCCATTTCGGCCCGACGACCCAGGATGTGCTCGATACCGCGGTGATGCTGCAGATCAAGGATGCCCATGCACTCTACCTGCGCGACATCAAGGCCATCGGCAATGCGCTGGCGAAGTTGTGCCGGGAACACCGCGACACGCCGATGGTCGGCCGTTCGCACGGCGTGCAGGCGCTGCCGATCACCTTCGGCCACAAGGCCGCGATCTGGCTGTCGGAAATGGGCCGTCACCACGAGCGCCTGCGCCAACTGGAACCGCGCATGTTTGTCGGCGGCATGGTCGGCGCGGTCGGCACCCAGGCGTCGTTCGGACCCAAGGCCAAGGCGCTGGAGCAGGGCGTGATGAATCGGCTGGGACTCGGCGTGGCCGACATCAACTGGCAGCCGGCGCGCGACCGTTTTGCCGAATACGTCAACGTGCTGGGCCTGATCAGCGCTACGCTGGCGAAGATCGCCAACGAGATCATCAACCTCGAGCACACCGAAATCGGCGAACTCTATGAACCGTTCAGCGCCGGCAAGGTCGGCTCCTCGACCATGCCGCACAAGCGCAATCCGTCGAGCTGCGAAGCGGTGGTCGGCGCCAGCCGTGCGGTGCGCTACAACGTCGCCTACATGCTGGAGTCGATGCTGATCGAGCACGAACGCGACGGTTCGGCCTGGCGCGGCGAATGGAAAGCCCTGCCGGAGTCATGCCTGATCACCGGCGGCATGCTGTCGATCATGAAATACGTGCTGACCGACCTGCATGTCGATGCAGCGCGCATGCGCCGCAACCTCGACAGCCTGGGCGGATTCCTGCTGTCGGAACGGGTGATGTTCGTGCTGTCGGAAAAAGTCGGCAAGCAGACCGCGCACGACCTGGTCTACGAAGCGTCGATGCACGGCATTGAAAACGGCGTGTCTTTCGAGGACGCGCTGATGCAGAAGGCGCAGGTCAAAAAGGCGATGTCGTCTGCGGAACTGAAGGCGGTACTCGATCCCACGACCTATGTCGGGCGCGCACCGGAAATCGTCGACGAGGTCTTGAAGCAGCAAAAGGCCGCGGGCTGGCTTGATTAAATATATCAATAAAAACATATACTAATAACACTACATGAACATCAGCATACTCGACGACTACCAGGACGTGGTCCGCACTCTCGACTGCTACGGCAAGCTGCAGGGCCACGACGTCAAAATCTGGAACGACCACAGCAAGGATGTTGACGTGCTGGCCGAGCGCCTGAAGGACACCGAGGCACTGGTATTGATCCGCGAACGCACGCCGATCCGTGCCGCATTGATCGAGCGTCTGCCGAAGCTGAAGCTGATCAGCCATCACAGCGTCTACCCGCACATCGATGTCGATGCCTGCACCAGACATGGCGTGCTGCTGTGCACCAGCCTGCATCCCGGGCAACCGTCCTACGCGACCGCGGAACTGACCTGGGGATTGATCATCTCGGCGATGCGGCACATCCCGCAGGAAGTGGCGGCGCTGAAAGCGGGGCGCTGGCAGTCGACCGTCGGCACCGGTCTGCGCGGCAAGACGCTGGGCATATTCGGTTACGGCCGCATCGGCGCGGTGGTTGCCGGTTACGGCAAGGCTTTCGGCATGAAGGTGCTGGCCTGGGGGCGCGAGGCCTCGCTGGCGCGCGCCCGTGCTGACGGCTATGCGGCAGCGGGCAGCAAGCAATCGTTCTTCGAAGACAGCGACGTGATTTCGCTGCACCTGCGACTGATCGACGCCACCCGCGGCATCGTCACTGCCGCCGACCTGGCGCGGATGAAGCCGACGGCGCTGCTGGTCAACACCAGCCGCGCCGGCCTGGTCGAACCGGGCGCGCTAGAACAGGCGCTTAAACTCGGCCGTCCCGGCATGGCGGCAGTGGACGTGTTCGAGGAGGAGCCGGTGCTGAATGCGGCACACCCTTTGCTCAAGCTCGACAACGCCCTGTGCACACCCCACATCGGTTACGTCGAACGCGCGGGCTACGAACGCATCTTCGGCAACATCTTCGACCAGATACTTGCGTATGCCGGAGGCAATCCCGTAAACGCGGTCAACCCGGACGCGTTGAAACGCGCCTGAAACAGCCGCCGCGGCATGCCGCGACGGCAACAATAACGAAGGAGGAAAACATGCAATTCGTCAACAAACGCCTGGTCCCAATCCTGATCGCAATGGGCATGAGCACTCTTGCGGTGCCGCATGCGGCCGCCCAGGACGACACCGCGGCTTATCCGAGCCGGCCGGTGCGCTGGATAGTCCCGTTTGCCCCGGGTGCTTCTAACGACATCACTGCGCGCCTGCTGGCGCAGAAAATGTCGGATTCCATGGGGCAGCAGTTTATCGTCGACAACCGTCCGGGTTCCGGAGGCTCGATTGGCGCGAAGATCGTGGTCGATGCCGCGCCGGACGGTCATACGATTCTCCACGCCAATCCGGGACCGAGCATCAACAACGTGATGCTGCGGAGCAAGCCGCCGTACCGGATGGAGGATTTTGCACCCGTGATGTTCATCGGTTATTCCCCACTGATCATCGTTGCAGCGCCGGGCTTCGCGCCGAACAACGCGCGCGAGCTGCTGGCCTACGCCAAGGCCAATCCCGGCAAGCTGACCTGGGCGTCTTCAGGCAACGGCAGCAGCCTGCATATCGCGCAGGCGTTGTTCGGCGCGGCCACCGGAGCGGAATTCGTGCATGTGCCCTACAAGGGTACGGCGCCGGCTTTCCTTGATGTGTTCGCACGTCGTGTTGATGTGGTCTATACCACGGTGGTAAGCGGCGATGCGCACATCAAGGCGGGGCGGATAAAGATCCTCGCCGTTGCTGCGCCCAAACGCCAGAGCGTGATCCCCAACGTGCCGACTCTGCTCGAAGAAGGGATACGCAATGCCGAGGCCACTGTGTGGTTTGGCGTACAGGTTCCAGCCAAAACACAGCGTGCGATCATCGCCAAGCTCAATACGGAGCTGAACAAGGCGATGACGCAGCAGGACGTCAAAGCCAAGCTGGACCAGTTGGGACTGGTGTCCGCAGGCGGTTCAGTTGAAGATTTCACCAAATTCATGCGCAACGAAGCAGAGCGTCTGAAGATGCTGCTGCAGACCAAGCGGGTAAGCATGCTCAATTAAGGTGCATGATGATGGCTGGCTGTTTCATCTGCAGTCCGGTTGTCAGTACCTTTTCCCGACAGGATCGCGCTGCCGGTGACCCGGCGGTGCGGTCGTCTGGCTCCCAGCGTGGTGCGGAGGCGGTGATTATCCGGAGTGTGCTGATGCGGATTTTGCCCGGTCAGACGTAAGCGATACGTAAGAACCGCAGCCTAGACTGCGCCGCTTTCTTGCAGTTCGCGCAACTCGTTATTGAGTCGTGCAATATTGTGTGCCGCACGGGAAAAAAACGGTTGTGCAGCGCACAATACAAGAGTGGAAAAAGCTTTGTTTGCCCGGATGCTTCGTGTAAAGTCCGGTTCCGTAATATAAACACAACAACTCAGGGGTTACTCCGGGTTACGTGCCGCAGGCAGTTGCAGTTCAGGTGGGCGGCACACCTCGCTGGAATGGTGGTTGGTTCCAGCATCCAGTTTCTGAAATCAGGAGGGTGTTCATTTTGAAAATCACAAGTCAGGAAGACTTCTGGGCCGGCATCATGTTCATCGGTTTCGGTGTGCTGGCCATATTCATTTCGCAGGATTACCCGTTCGGTTCGGCGAGCCGCATGGGACCGGGATATTTTCCGACCTGGCTGGGCATCATCATGGCGGTGCTGGGCGTCGCCGTGTCCGCGCAGGGGTTCAAGGTAAAAGGCGAAGGCGTCGGCAAGTTTGCATGGAAGGCGATGCTGCTGCTCAGCGTCGCTTTCATCTTTTTCGGCTGGGCCATCGACCACGTCGGTTTTATACCGGCGATGTTCGTGATGGTTTTTCTGGCCGCCGCCGCCGGCAGGGAGTTCCGCACGAAAGAAGTGTTCATCATCGCCATCGTGCTGATCATCGGCTGCTGGGCGCTGTTCATCAAAGGGCTGGAATTGCCCTTCCCGCTGTTCTGGTGGAGATAAGAAAATGGAAATGTCACTCCTAGACAACCTGGTACTCGGGTTCCAGACTGCGGTATCGCTGCAGAACCTGATGTACTGCTTCATCGGCGTGTTCGTAGGCACGCTGGTCGGCGTGCTGCCGGGCATCGGTCCCCTGGCGGCGATCGCGATGCTGCTCCCCGCAACCTTCAACCTGCCGCCGGTGGGCGCGCTGATCATGCTTGCCGGCATTTATTACGGCACGCAGTACGGCGGCTCGACCACGGCCATTCTGGTCAACCTGCCCGGCGAATCGGCCTCGGTGGTGACCTGCATGGACGGTTACGCGATGGCCAAAAACGGTCGCGCCGGTCCGGCGCTGGCGATTGCCGCAGTCGGTTCGTTTTTTGCGGGATCGGTGTGCACGCTGCTGATCGCAATGGCGGGACCGCCGCTGGCGGAAATGGCGCTGAAATTCGGCGCGCCTGAATATTTCTCGCTGATGTCCATGGGCCTGATCGCCTCGGCGGTGCTGGCCAGCGGTTCGATGCTGAAGGCCATTGCGATGATTTTCCTCGGCCTGCTGTTCGGCATCATCGGCACCGACGTCAATTCCGGCATGTCGCGCTTCACCTTCGGCGCTTCCGGCCTGGCTGACGGCCTCAGTTTCGTGGTCGTTGCCATGGGCCTGTTCGGATTCGGCGAAATCCTCTCCAACCTCGAAAGAGGCCAGGATGCCGCGGGACGCGATCTGCTGACCAAGAAAATCGAGCACCTGTACCCGACCTGGCACGACATCAAGGTATCGACGGGCTCGATCATGCGCGGCACGGCGATCGGCGCGTTTTTCGGCACCTTGCCCGGCGCCGGCCCGACCATCAGCGCGTTTTCGACCTATGCGCTGGAGAAGAAGCTGGCGAAGAACCCTCATGAGTTCGGCAAAGGCGCCATCCAGGGCGTCGCCGGACCGGAGTCGGCCAACAACGCAGCGGCACAATGCGCGTTCATCCCGACCCTGACACTGGGCATACCCGGCAGCGGCACCATGGCGCTGATGCTGGGCGCGCTGACCATCCAGGGCATTGCGCCCGGACCGCAGGTGATGACCCAGCGTCCGGAACTGTTCTGGGGCCTGATCGCGAGCATGTGGATCGGCAATGCGATGCTGGTGGTGCTGAACCTGCCGCTGATCGGACTCTGGGTCAAACTGCTGACGGTGCCTTACCGCATGCTGTTCCCGGCGATCCTGAGCTTCATGGCGATCGGCGTCTACAGCGTCAACAACCTCGATCTGGACATTTACATGACGGTGTTCTTCGGGTTGATGGGTTACGTGTTCCAGAAGCTCAAGTGCGAACCCGCGCCGCTGATCCTGGCGTTTGTGCTCGGTCCGCTGATGGAGGAGAACCTGCGGCGCGCATTGCTGATCTCGCGCGGCGATCCGACCGTGTTCTTCACGCGGCCGATCAGCGCCGGTTTCCTGATCGCTACCTTGCTGCTGCTGGTGGTGATGATCCTGCCGAACGTGCGCAAGAAGCGCGACGTGGCGTTCCAGGAGCCTCCGGGGGGCTAAAATACAAGAGGAGGAGAACAATATGCCGGCATGACCGGCGACGAGGAGTAATAAAACTACACGCGGCCCTGAGCCGCGTGTTTTTTTTCGTGCATGGATACTGGCGCTGACACGATGCCGGCGCCGCGACGTACTGTGCCGCGGGCGGTGTTATCTGTCGCGGTCTCGCGCCGACAGCCAGGCGCTGGCAGCAAGGATGCCGGCGCTGGCCCAGAACACCGGCGCCACGCCGAGCAGGGCGCCGACCGAACCGGCGGCCAGCGGCACCGCGATGTGGGTGATGTTGTTGATGGTCAGGCGCAGGCCGGTGACTTCGCCGGAACGTCCGGCAGGCGAGCGGTTGTAGGTCAGGTTCAGCGTCAGCGGCTGGCTGACGCCCAGCGTCAGCCCGATGCCGAAGGACAGCGCCAGCAGCGCCGGCACATAGGTGATGTAGGCAAAAGGCAGGAACAGCAGCCCGGCAATGCACATCGCGCCGGCGAGCACGATCTCGATCCGCAGGCGGCGGGTGATCACCGGCAATGCCACGCGCACGATGAAGCTGGCCGCGGCGAATGCGCCGAGTATGCTGCCGATGGTCGAGGCCGACAGGCCTATGGAATGGCCGTAGATCGGCACGTAGAACACGTAGAGATCCCAGCCGGTGGTGACCAGCCCGCTGACGATGATCATGCGGCGCAGCGCCGGGATGCGCAGCAGGTCGAAGGCGCTGCCGGCTGCGGGTTCGCTGCGGGCACCCTGAGCGCCGAGCCGTGGCGAGAAGGCCAGGGCGGCGATCGCCGCCAGCGTCAGTACGGCGAATGCGATGTACGCCGGGGCAAACCCCAGGCGGTCGATCATGAAGCCGGCCATCACCGGTCCGATCATGTGGCCGCTGGAGTAACCGAGGCTCATGGTCGAGAAGTTGCGCGTGCGTTCTGCAGCGGAACCGAGGGTGCCGGCATAGTTCTGCGCCGCGACGTTGAAAAACACGAAGCCGATGCCGATTAGCGGCGCAGACACGAACAGCGCCGGCAATGACGGGGAGGCCGCGGGTATCAGCAGCCCGGCGCCGAAGGCGATGGCGCCGCCGAGCATGGGCCAGCGCGAGCCGTAGCGGTCGGAGATGCGGCCGACGATCAGCGCGAAACCCAACTGGAATATCGAGTAGGACGCGATCAGCACGCCGATCATCAGCGGCCCTGCGCCGAGATCCAGCGCGAGCAGTGAAGCGACGACCCGGCTGCCCATGTGCCCGCCCTGCATGGCGAGTGTCAGCAGCGTGATGACGGTGATCGGTTTCATGCGGATTTCATCAAAAAAACGGGGCGCGGCCGCCAGTGCTGCCGGCCGCGCCCCGTGATCATTTCAGTGCTTCAGGAAGCGTAACCGGGACACTCGCGGTCGAGTTTGCGCAGCAGCGCCGCCCACATCAGCTTGCCGCCGGCGCCGCGTCCACCCGGGCCGTAAATCATGTTGCCCTGCTCGATGGTGTGGTTGACGACTTCGTTGGGCAGGTGATTGAGTTCTGCGCCGCCGCTCATCGCGGTGATCTGGAACTTGCAGGCGCGTTCCAGCCGGTACATGCGCGCGAACATTTCGCCAATGCTGCTGCCTATGGTCAGAGTACCGTGGTTGCGCAGGATCAGCATGCTGCCGTCGCCAAGGTCGCGAACCAGGCGTTCGCGCTCGTCGTGGTTCTCGGCGACGCCCTCGAAGTCGTGATAACGCACCTGCGACAGGGCGGTAAGCGCCATCTGGTTGAGCGGCAGCAGTCCCTGTTTCTGCGATGCCACTGCGACACCGTACTGGGTATGGCAGTGCATCACCGCATCGGCGCCGGGGCAGTTCATGTGCACGGCGCTGTGGATGGTGAACCCGGCCGAGTTGACTTCATAGGGTGATTGGGTCAGCTTGCGGCCGTCGATGTCGCACTTGATCAGGTCCGATGCGGTCATTTCCTCGAACAGCACGCCGTAGGGGTTGATCAGAAACTGTTCATGGGAGCCGGGCACACGGCAGGAAATATGCGTACCCAGCATGTCGGTCCAGCCCATCATCGCGGTCAGACGGTAGGCAGCGGCGAGTTCGACGCGGGCCTGCCATTCGTCGGCACTGACGCCGGCAGGTCGTGCCGCGCGTTTGCTGCTGCGTTTCTTGGCGTGCTGTTGGCGGGAAGCAGGCTGGGCTTTGCGTTTCATGATATGGATTCCTGTGTCGTGGGGGCTGCAATAAAAACCGGTCCAGGGGTTTTGCAGCAAAGATTGTGTGCCAATAGAATACAGCAAGATTGATCCGCATTGCGCCGGGTACCCTATTTCGCTGCCACCAGGCCACATCATCCACAATACGGTATTACATGCGGGTGGTCGTGCTATTTCCGAAGCGTTGACCGATGCCGGCAACATGGCTGGAGCGGCTGCATCGATGGCAAAATCAGCCCAAGGCTGTGTCATGACCGTTGTGTCGCGGCCCTGAAACTGAAACTGCAAAGGATCATCACATGAAACAACTCAGGATTCCGGCCGTCTTCATGCGCGGCGGCACCAGCAACGCCGTGGTGTTCAAGCAGCAGGACTTGCCGGCGGACCGCGCGCAGTGGGACGCGATTTTCCTCGCCGCAATCGGCAGTCCTGATCCCAACGGCCGCCAGCTCGACGGCATGGGCGGCGGGGTTTCGTCGCTGTCCAAGGTGTGCGTGGTGGGGGCGCCCCCGCGGCCCGATGCCGACATCGATTACACATTCGCCCAGGTGCAGGTGAAGGATGCGGAAGTTGATTACCGCGCCAATTGCGGCAACATGTCCTCAGCCATGGGCCCGTTCGCGGTGGACGAGGGCATCGTCAAGGTCAGCGGCAGGGAAGCCCTGGTGCGCATCCACAATACCAACACCAAAAAAATCATCCACGCGCTGTTCAGCATGGACGAAGGCCTGGCCGCCGTTGACGGTGACCTGGCGATCCCTGGTGTGTCCGGAACCGGTTCCCCGGTGAAACTGGAATTCCGCGATCCCGGCGGCGCCACCACCGGTAAACTGCTGCCGACCGGCAACGTGGTCGATACCCTCGATGTGCCTGGCGTCGGAAAAATCCGCGCATCGCTGGTAGATGCGGCGAATGCAACGGTATGGATTCAGGCGGGCGACATTGGACTCACCGGCACCGAACTGCCGGAAGCGCTCGAAGCCAATGCGGCGGCCATGCAGAAACTGTCGGCGATCCGCGCCGCCGGTTCGGTGGCGATAGGTATTGCACCCAGTTTCGAAGCAGCGCTGCAGCAGAAGTCCATACCCTTCATCGGCTTCGTGTCGCCGCCGCAGGATTCGAGGCTGCTGTCGGGCGCGTCGATCCCGGTGACCGAAGTCGATCTCACCGGCCGCGTGATTTCCAACGGCCAGCCGCACCGCGCGCTGCCGCTGACGGTGACATTGTGCATGGGTGTGGCTGCGCGCATCGAAGGCAGCCTGGTCAACGCAGTACTGCGCAAGGGCGGTGACGCCGAGGCGCCGGTGCGCATCGGCATGCCCTCGGGCGTGTTGACCGTGGCGGCCACGGTGAAGCAGCGGGATGGAAAATGGATTGCCGAACAGGGGGCGTTCTACCGTACACAGCGCCGCATGTTCGAAGGCCAGGTGCTGGTGCGCGCTTCACGCGTGCCGGGCCTGATTGCCGCAGGCAAACGCCAGGCGGCATAAAAATAACAATAAAAACAATAACTTATAATAAACCGCAACGGGCGCCATGGGCGCCCGTTTTTTGCCCGTTGTTGCGGATGTTCAGCCGGGGCGCGCCGCGGTCAATCCGCCGTCTACAACGAGATGGGTGGCGGTGATGTAACGCGCTTCGTCCGAGGCGAGGAACAGCACGGCATGCGCGGTATCCCAGGCTTCACCCATGCGGCCGATCGGCACTGCGGCGTGCCGTTTCGCCACGAGGTCCTTCGCGGCGTCAGGGCCCAGCTGCTTCATCAGTCGTTCTTCGACCAGCGGCGTGTGCATGGTGCCGACGACGACCAGGTTGCAGCGGATGCCTTTCTGCACATAGGCGATGGCGGTCGAACGCGTGAAACCAAGGAGCCCGGATTTGGCGGTGCTGTAGGCGACATGCACGCGGCCGCCGACCTGGTGAGCAAAGCCGGCAACCGAGGAGATGTTCACGATCGCGCCGCCGCCCTGTTTTTCCATGATCGGCAGTACATGCTTGCAGCCGAGGAAGGCGGTCTTGAGGTTGTGGTCGAGTTGTTTGTCCCAGACTTCCTCGGGCATGTCGACCGGGCTGCCGGGAGCGGAGCCGCCGACATTGTTGACCAGGATGTCGATGCGGCCGTACTGTTTCAGGCAGGCATCGACCGCTGCCTTCACTGCCGCAGAATCGGTCATGTCGCAGGACTGCACGATGCATGCGCCGCCTTCGCCGGCAATGATGTTCCGGGTTTCCTCGACGGCCTGCAGATTGCGGTCGGTGCCGTAGACCTTTGCGCCCTGGCGCGCGAGCAGCACCGCGGTAGCCTTGCCGTTGCCCCAGCCTTCGCCGATGCTGCCGGCGCCGGCAACGAATGCCACCTTGCCTTTGAGACTCAACATGCCATTCCCCTTGCTGTTGCGGAAACTTCGATTATTGCCGCAAATCGCCGGGTATGCTCAATACTGGCAGCGCAGGATCAGGTCCGCAATGCGGCTGCGTGAGGATTCAGTGGCATGATCCCCGCGCCGGTCGTGCAGGTGCGTGCGGGAGTTTGTCCGTTGAACTGCTGCCTTGTGGAAAAGCTGCCAGCGCGCGACTCAGGGTGTCGCGCAGATCGTTCAATACCGCGGGTTTCAGGCGCAGCGTGAAGGCGCCGATGTGCAGATGCATGATTTCGCATTCCGCGCAGTGCTCTACCTCCGCCACCAGTCCCCGAGACAGAATTTTTCTTCCGGATCCCGTGTTCATCTCATGCTTTCAGTGACGGACAATGCCGCTGTCGCAGGCGGTTTTGCGCCATTGCGGCAGCAAGGAGCGCGCGAGGTCGCGTACCACCGCTGCAATCTGGTCGTCGTGCGGGGAGCCCAGCCGCGCCAGCTGGTCTGCGATGGCGTGCGCCACCAGCGGGCAGGGGCGGCGTGCATACTGCGTCATCAGATAGAGGGCGGCGGCGGTGCAAACATCCGCGATGGCGGGGCCTGAGGCAGGTGGATTTGTTTTCTGCATGCGAGTTCTCCTGTTTGATTGATCACGCGGGGCGGGCTTGCGTCGGGTCTCAGGGACTCGGGGCTGGCAGTGGGTGCTGCAACTACTTGGTCAGTATCAATCCCCCCTTGCTGGTGGCGCGCAGCGTATAGACGGCGCCCTGGTGTTCGATGCGCAGCACGCCGTCACGCAACAGCTCGCTGCTGCGGGCCGGCGGCGGTTCGACAGGCCCTAGCGTGGGCGGGGTCGGGGAGTCTTCCGGGGTCATGTGGAGAGTATTTAAGTAGATTGGTGTATATAAATGAGAATCATTATCAATATATGCAGGGCGTGGCCTCCTGTCAAGTGCTGATTCAGGCTCCTAGGGACAAAAAAAGCGCCCTAAACGGGCGCCGTGGGTAAAGCGGCAGGAATCTCAGGCTGCGTTTTTCTTTGCGGAAGAGGCCTGCTTCGCCCAATAGTCGGGCGCGGCCTTGGTACGGGCCAGGGCTTCGGCAGTTTCAAATCCCGGGGCCATGAAAGCCGCGGTGCCGGCCATGATCTGGTGATGGTCGATGTTGAGCATGCGCAGCCAGCTTTGCTGGCCGAAGGTGAGGCCGATGGCGCAACCGAGTTCCACCAGTTCCTTTTCATTGAAGTGTTTGTACATGCGTTCCCAGAAGGTGTCGTCGGTGTCGGTGCGCCAGACGATGGCTTCGGCATAAGCGAGGGCGGCTTTCTGCCGTTCGTCGTATTTCGTGGATTTCTCGAAATTCATCAGATCGTCGACCTGTGCTTCGTTGACGCCCGCTTGCTGTCCCTTGATCGAGCGCTGGTTGCCGCAGAATTCGCAGACCACGGAGCGGGACACGTAGAGGCGGCAGACTTCCTTGATCGTGTGGTCGAGCACGCCGGTGCGGAACACGTTCTGCCAGGACTCCGCAAAAAACCAGAAACAGGCCGGCACGTGGGCACGCACCGCCGTGCTTTCCGGGCGCGGCGTGCCTTCGCGCGCGCAGCGCTCCATCTCGGCACGCATTTCCGGCGTCATTTTTTCCAGCGGCACATAACTGATGCGTTGTTTCGCCATCGTTGCGTCTCCTCGCGGTGTGCGTAGCGGCATAGTATGCTTGCGGCGCCGGCAGGGGCAAGCCGGATACCGGCATCAGATCCTGACCGGTTCGGCGGCGATCGTGGGTCGCAGCACCGTGCACAGCGGCAGGGTCAGCAGCACTGCAACCCCCATGATGGCGATGGCGGTCTGCACGCCAAGATGGTCGCCGGCAAGCCCGTAGGCCAGCGGCGCGGCGATGCCGCAGATCGATCCCAGCGTGTAGAACAGGCCGAAGGCGCGCGGCAGTTTTTCCGGCGCGATCAGATCGCCGATGGTTGCATAAAGAACGGACGAAGTGCCCTGCAGCACCACGCCGAGCAGCGGCAGCAGCAGCACCGCGGGGGGGGG
>JBMTEY010000010.1:0-36616 GCA_049433545.1 Burkholderiales bacterium
GCGGCTATGCAGTAAAGTGCGTCAATGAACTTGGCACAAAAAACCAGTCAGGCCATTCAAGCTGCGCGGGAGGAATTCCGTCGCTGCAGGCGAGCGGGGCCAGCACGCGCGTGCGTTCGGCATCGATTTGCGCCTGGTCGATTTCAGGCGGCGCGGTATCGGTGCAGTACTGGGCCGCGTTTTCCCCTGCGAACCAGCCATAAGTGAACGCCCCGAGCATGTAGTTGTGCGGCACGCTGGCCATGTCGCCGGCGGCATACAGGCCGGGCACCGTGGTCTCGGCTTTCTCGTTGACCCAGACCCCGGAGGCGCTGTGACCGCTGCAGAAGCCGATCTCGGAAATGTGCATCTCAATCATCTTCCTGCGGTAATTGGTGCCACGACCGTCATGGAAGCGTCAGCGGCTCGGGCGCTCGTTGGTGTGCAGGATGACCTCGATGTTGGCGATGGTTTCCTCTGCCAGATGATCGAGCTTCAGGAACACCGGTCCCTTGCCGCTCTGCAGTTCGTTGTAGAACTCCCACATCATCTGTCCGCTCCAGTAATCGCATTCGATAAAGCGCTCGCCATGCGAATTCGCGGTGTAGCCACCGAAGGGACCGGTCACGTAGGCGCAGGCCGGACCGTTGTAATCCTTGATCAGCGGATTGATCTGGAAACATTCAAGATTGGCCAGCTCGGCTCCAGCGTGGTAGGCCATTGCATATCCGTCGCCGGCATTGGTCGGATTTTCGTAAGTGCCGAACAGGTAACCGGAAGACGGCAGGCCGATGCGTCCGGCAGCGCCGCAGCACAAAATCACCGCCTTGGCACGGATCACCACAAACTGCCCGGTACGGCAGTCGAAGCCCATCAACCCCGCCGCCCTTCCCTGCCGGTCGGTGATGATCCGTGTTCCGATCACCCGGTTGACCACTTCGACGCGCGTCCGCTTCAGCTGACGGTAGAGAATCTTTTTCATGTGATGCCCCTCGGGCATCGGCAGCACGTAAGTGCCGAGGTGGTGCACTTTGCGTACCGCGTAATCACCGGTTTCGTCCTTTTCGAACTTGACTCCCCAGCGGTCAAGTTCCTCTATGGTGCGAAAGCTGTTGGTGGCGTAGGCATAGACGGTTTTCTGGTTGACGATGCCGTCGTTGGCGATGGTGATTTCCTTGGTGTACTGCTCAGGCGTCGCGTGTCCGGGGATGACCGCATTGTTGAGGCCGTCCATGCCCATGGAGATGGCGCCGCTGCGCTTGACGTTGGCTTTTTCCAGCAGCATTACCCGCAGTTTCGGATTTTTTTCCTTGGCCTTGACCGCAGCCATCGGGCCCGCGGTGCCGCCGCCGACCACCAGCACGTCGGTTTCCATCGTGATCGTTTCGCCTGTGCTCAAGTCGCTCTCCGGTTCACTGCGGTCATGCCGGGCGGCTCATCGTTTCCTGCGACGCCGGGCCGTTGTTTGCTGAACTGGATAGAGCAACCGCCATGCCACGATACAAGCCGGCATCAGCGAACCTGTGCCCGGACAGTGTGTGGCCATCCCGGGAGGTACAACTTGTATTAAGCAGGGTGCGCCGGAGAAGTGCGGCCAGCGCGGTTCCGCACCGGCATGGCGCAGCAAAAAACCTGTTGCCGGCCTTCAGCCGGGCCGGCGGCGCAGTTCGACCTTGTACTGGTACGAATCGCCGCGGCAATAGAGATGTTCGAAATCGACGGGACGGTCGAAGGCGCTGTAAGTCAGGCGTGCCAGGTGCAGCACCGGTTCTCCCGCTGCCACGGCAAGATCACCGGCAAATTCCGCAGGACAGGGTTGAGCTTCGATCCACATCCGCGAACGTCCAAGGCTGATGCCGCGGGTTTCCAGCAGTGGAAAAATGTCCTGGTTCAGGTCCTGATCACGCAGCCGGTCGCCGATGTCAGGAGGGAAATAGCTCAGATCCACGGACACCGGTCGGGTATTGAGGCAGCGGATGCGCTTGACCTCGAACACGTCATCGCCGCGCTTCAGATTGAGCGCCGCGGCAATTTCGCGGGAAGCCGCGACATCGCGGATGGAACGCAACTGCGAGGTGGCGACAAACGGCTTTCCCTGCATCGCCTCGTGAAATCCCAGCAGCGCACTGAGGTTGTAAGTGGCATGCGGCGCGCTGACAAAGCTGCCTTTGCCCTGCTGGCTGTAGACCAGTCCTTCTGCCGCGAGGTCTTTGAGGCCTTGGCGCACGGTGACTCGGCTGACACCGAAGGCCTGCATCAGGCTGGACTCGCTGGGCAGGCGCGCATGCGGGGCGAGATCACCGGACAGTATCCGTTCGCGCAGGCTGTTGCAGACCTGTGCGTGCAACGGAACGCGGCGCCCTTCCCCGGAGGAAGGAGGGACGCTGTGATCGGGAGTTGCGTCGGCCTGATTCAAGGGTGACTGGGGACGCACAAGGTTGCAACGCTGAAAACACTTGCACGAGCCATGCCAGAGTAGAATGGCTTGGAATTACAGAAATATTATAAAAACATATAGTTATAATATTAAGCAAGAGTCATGACCGGCGCCGCCGCACCGTGCCGGTGCGTCAGGTCAGGACGTGCACATAAAATGACCGGCACAGCGGCCGGAAAATCAGCCGGCCGCGCGTTCGGCAGCGGTAACGACGTTGGCAATGACCATGACCACCGTCATCGGGCCGACGCCGCCGGGAACCGGGGTGACCCAACCGGCACGTTCGCGCACCGGTTCGAAATCCACATCCCCGCAGAGTTTGCCCTCAGCGGTACGATTGATGCCGACGTCGATGACCGCAGCGCCGGGCTTGATCATCTCCGCGCCGATCATGCGTGGCCGTCCCACGGCGGCAATCAGGATATCGGCATCACGGGTGTACGCCGCAAGATCCGTTGTGCGCGAATGGCAGATCGTGACCGTGGCGTTGCGCTCCAGCAGCATCAGCGCGGCGGGTTTGCCGACGATGCTGCTGCGGCCGATGACCACGGCATGCCTGCCGGCAATCGGCACGCCGGCCCGTTCGAGCATGATCATCACGCCCGAAGGCGTGCACGGCGCGAGCAGCGTGTGGCCGTCGAGCAGTGCGCCGAGGTTGCGCCAGTTGAAGCCGTCGACGTCCTTTGCCGGATCAATGCGCTGCATGACGCGCATAGCGTCCATGTGTCCGGGCAGCGGCAGCTGCACCAGGATGCCGTTGACCCGCGGATCGGCATTCAACCCGTCGATCCGGCGCAGCAGTTCCTGTTCGCTGGTATCCGATGGCAGGCGGGCATCGAAAGTCTGCACGCCGGAATCATGGCAAGCTCGTGATTTGCTGCGCACGTAAACCGCTGAAGCCGGATCGTCGCCGACCAGCAATACGGCAAGGCCGGCCGGCCGGCCCTGGCGCGCAAGCTCCGCTGCCCTGCCTTGCAGTTCTCCCAGCAGCCCGCGCGCCATCGCACTGCCGTCAATGATCTTTGCACTCATCCGTTCAGTTTCCTGCGGTCTTTACGATCAAGGCGCCTTGCCGGTCTTCCCTGCTGCCGGACTTTCAACCAGCTGAAAGAAAATCTCGTCATTCCTGATCATTCCGAGCTCGCTGCGCGCCCGCTCCTCGACAGCCTCCAGTCCCTGCTTGAGATCCCTGACTTCCGCATCCAGCGCCGAATTGCGGGCCTGCAACCGGCTGTTGGATGCGCGCTGGGCCTCGATCTGGCGCTCCATTTCCCATACCCGCAGCACTCCTCCCCTGCCCAGCCATAACGGGTACTGAATCAGCAGAACCAGGATAAAAAGCGCCAATGCAAGCGGACGCATGGCGTCAACCCGGCGGATCGCCCCGGGACTCCCGGTCAGCGTAACTGGTAGAACGCACCACGCCCCGGGTAGCTGGCGGTATCACCGAGATCCTCCTCGATGCGCAGCAGCTGGTTGTATTTTGCCAGCCGGTCGGTTCGCGACAGCGATCCGGTCTTGATCTGCATAGCGTTGGTGGCCACTGCGATATCAGCGATCGTCGTATCCTCGGTTTCCCCCGAGCGGTGCGATATTACCGCGGTGTACCGTGCGCGTTTGGCCATTTCAATGGCCGCGAGGGTCTCCGTCAGCGTGCCGATCTGATTGACCTTGATCAGGATCGAATTGGCAATGCCCTGCTCGATGCCGCGCCTGAGGTATTGCGTGTTGGTCACGAAAAGGTCGTCACCCACCAACTGTACGCGGCCACCAAGTTTTTCGGTGAGAACTTTCCAGCCGTCCCAGTCGTTTTCGGCCATGCCGTCTTCAATGCTGATGATGGGGTACTTGTCGACCCAGGCAGCCAGGTAATCGGCGAATTCGGGGGCTTTCAGGCTCAACCCTTCCGAGCTCAGCGTGTACTCCCCGTCTTCGAAAAACTCGGAGCTGGCGCAATCCAGCGCCAATGCGACGTCGTCGCCGGGCCGGTAACCCGCCGCCTCGACCGCTTCGAGGATGATCTTGATCGCGGCCTCGTGTTTCGGCAGCCGCGGAGCAAAACCGCCCTCGTCGCCCACCGCAGTGGCCAGTCCGCGATCCGTGAGCAGCTTGCGCAAGGCCTGGAAAACCTCCGCGCCGCAGCGCAGGGCGTCGCGAAAACTCGACATGCCGACAGGAACGATCATGAATTCCTGCATGTCGAGGCCGTTGTCGGCATGCGCCCCGCCGTTTATCACGTTCATCATCGGCACCGGCATCGCCATCGCGCCCGCCCCGCCCAGGTAGCGGTGCAGTGGCAGGCCGGATTCCTCCGCGGCGGCGCGGGCGACCGCCATCGAAACTGCAAGCATCGCGTTGGCGCCCAGTCGCGACTTGTTCTCGGTACCGTCGAGATCCAGCAGTGTACGGTCGACAAACGTCTGCTCGGTCGCATCGACGCCGATCACCGCTTCGCAGATCTCGGTATTGACGTGTTCTATCGCTTTGAGCACTCCCTTGCCGCCGTAACGCTGCGGGTCGCCGTCACGCAACTCAATGGCTTCGCGGCTGCCGGTCGATGCACCGGAAGGTACGGCGGCGCGTCCCAGAATGCCGGATTCCAGCAGTACATCAGCCTCCACAGTCGGATTGCCGCGGGAATCGAGGATTTCCCTGCCGATCACATCAACGATAGCGCTCATTTCCGGTTCCTGAGTGGGTCAGTCTGGTTTACAGGTTGTTTTCCGCGAAACCGTCGCGCTTGACCAGCGCGTCGATAGCGGTGAGTGTCTTGAGCAGCGTTTTCATGTGTTGCAGCGGCCATGCATTGGGGCCATCCGACAGCGCCTTCTCAGGCTGGGGATGCGTTTCCATGAACAGCCCCGATATTCCGCTGGCGACGGCGGCGCGTGCCAGCACCGGCACGAATTCGCGCTGGCCACCGCTGCTGGTGCCCTGGCCGCCGGGCAACTGCACCGAGTGCGTGGCGTCGAATACCACCGGGCACCCGGTATTGCGCATGATCATCAGCGAACGCATGTCGGACACCAGGTTGTTGTATCCGAAGGAAACGCCACGTTCGCAGACCATGATGTTGTCGGCATTGCTGGCGGCCCGTGCCTTGTCGACGACATTGACCATGTCGCCGGGCGCCAGGAACTGGCCCTTCTTGATGTTGACCGGCTTGCCCGCGGCAGCAACCGCGCAGATGAAATCGGTCTGCCGGCAGAGGAACGCCGGTGTCTGCAGCACATCGACCGCGGCGGCAACCTGTGCGATTTCTTCGATCGCATGCACGTCGGTGAGCACCGGCACGCCGATCGTCTTGCCCACGTCTGCAAGGATTTCCAGACCCTTGTCCATGCCCAGGCCGCGGAAGGACTTGATCGAACTGCGGTTGGCCTTGTCGTAGGAAGACTTGTAGATGAAGGGAATGTCCAGTTCGGCGCAAATGCGCTTGAGTTCCCCTGCGGTGTCCATGGCCATGGCCCGGGATTCGACGACACAGGGCCCGGCAATCAGGAATATGGGGCGGGTCAGTCCGATTTCGAATCCGCAGAGTTTCATGGAACGAATCGCGGTTCGTTATGCGGCGCCGGCGGCGATCGCAGCCGTGGCCGGACGCGACGCAGACGCGGAATGCTGCAGAGAGGCACGGGTCAGTGCCGCCTCGATGAAAGACTTGAACAAGGGGTGTCCGCCGCGCGGGGTCGAGGTGAACTCTGGATGAAACTGGCAGCCGACAAACCAGGGGTGGCCGGGCAGTTCGATCATTTCGCAGAGATCCCCGGTCAGTGACCGGCCGCTGATCGCGAGACCGGCCTCCTTCAGCCGCGGCAGATAATGATTGTTGACTTCGTAGCGGTGGCGGTGGCGTTCGACGATGTGGTCGGCGCCGTAGATCCGCCGCACCAGTGTTCCCGTTGCCAGCGCGCATTCCTGTCCGCCCAGGCGCATGGTGCCGCCGAGATCCGATTTGGCGTCGCGACGCTCGACACGGCCGTCGCGGTCCTGCCACTCGGTGATCAGCGCCACCACGGGGTGCGGCGTCTCAGGATCAAATTCGGTGCTGTGCGCGCCGTCGAGACCGGCAAGGTGGCGCGCGCATTCTATGACAGCCAGTTGCATGCCCAGGCAGATGCCCAGGTAAGGCACGCCGTGTTCCCGGGCGTAGCGTATCGCCTGTATCTTGCCTTCGACGCCACGCTTGCCGAAACCGCCGGGCACCAAAATGGCGTCCATGTCCTCGAGACAGCCGGTACCGCTGGTTTCGATGCTTTCCGAATCGACGTAATGAATGTGTATTTTCGAGGCGGTATGCACGCCGGCATGGATCAATGCTTCCGATAGCGACTTGTACGACTCGGTCAGATCGACGTATTTCCCGACCAGCGCAATGCTGACTTCCCGCTGGGGGTGTTCCAATGCATGGATCACCCGATCCCAGCTCGACAGGTCCGCCGGCCGCGGATTGATTCCGAGCTTGTTGCAGACGATGTCGTCAAGATTCTGCTCGTGGAGCATTCCCGGAATCTTGTAGATGCTGTCGACATCGACGGCCGATATCACCGCGTCGACGCTGACATTGGTGAACAGGGCTATCTTGCGACGCTCGCCGTCCGGCAGTGGACGGTCGGCCCGGCACAGCAGGACATCGGGCTGGATACCGATTTCACGGAGTTCCTTGACCGAATGCTGGGTCGGCTTGGTCTTGATCTCGCCCGCTGACGCGATATAGGGCACAAGCGTCAGGTGGATAAAACAGGCATTGTCCCGCCCGTCCTCAATGCCCATCTGGCGAATGGCTTCAAGGAACGGCAGCGATTCGATGTCGCCGACGGTGCCGCCGACCTCGACTAGCGCGATCTCGGCGTCGCCGGCGCCGCGCCTGATGAACTGCTTGATCTCGTCTGTGATGTGCGGGATGACCTGCACCGTGCCGCCAAGGTAGTCGCCGCGACGCTCCTTCTTGATCACGCTCTCGTAAATCTGGCCGGTGGTGAAATTGTTGCGCTTGCCCATGCGGGCGTCGATGAAGCGCTCGTAATGCCCCAGGTCAAGATCGGTTTCGGCGCCGTCTTCCGTGACGAAGACTTCGCCATGCTGGAAGGGGCTCATGGTGCCGGGATCCACGTTGATGTAGGGATCCAGCTTGAGCATCGAAACCCTGATACCGCGGGATTCGAGGATTGCGGCGAGGGAGGCGGCAGCGATACCTTTGCCCAGTGAGGAAACTACACCACCAGTGACAAAGATATATTTGGTCATCTCATATTAGCCGACGTTTTCCTATTTTATCGCAATTCCGGCACTCGTCCAATTACGCCGGTTCACGCCGGCTTGCCGCCGCGGGCCAGGTAGAGCCAGGTTTCGACCACGGTGTCCGGGTTCAGCGACAGGCTGCCGATGCCCTCCTTCACCAGCCATTCCGCCAGGTCCGGGTGGTCCGACGGGCCTTGACCGCAGATGCCTACATACTTGCCGGCCTTGCGGCAGGCGGCAATCGCCAGGTGCAGCATGTGTTTGACCGCCGGATCGCGCTCGTCAAACGCGTCGGCGATGATTCCGGAGTCCCGGTCCAGAGCCAGCGTCATCTGTGTCATGTCGTTCGAGCCGATGGAAAAGCCGTCGAAGTGCTCGAGGAACTGGTCGGCCAGGATGGCATTGGAAGGAATTTCGCACATCATGATGATGCGCAGGCCGTTCTTGCCGCGTTCCAGACCGTTGTCGGCCAGCAGCCTGAGTACTTTTTTGCCCTCTTCCACCGTGCGGATGAACGGCACCATGATTTCGATGTTGGTCAGTCCCATCTCGTCGCGGACCTTTTTCATGGCCCTGCATTCGAGTTCGAAGCAGTCCTGGAATGCCGGTGAAATGTAGCGCGAGGCGCCGCGGAATCCCAGCATCGGATTCTCTTCGTGCGGTTCGTAGCGAGAACCACCGGTGAGGCTGGAATATTCGTTGGATTTGAAATCCGACAGCCGCACGATGACCGGTTTCGGCCAGAAGGCGGCGCCTAGCGTGGACACACCCTCCGCCAGCTTGTCTACATAAAACGTTACCGGATCAGGGTAGCCAGCGCTGTGTTCTTCAACGGCAAGCTTCAGGTCCGCGCTGAGGTCGGGATAGGCCAGAACGGCCTTGGGATGTACGCCGATCATGCGCGCGATGATGAATTCCAGGCGCGCAAGGCCCACGCCCTCGTTCGGCAGGCGCTGGAATTCGAACGCCAGTTCGGGGTTACCGACGTTCATGGTGATCTTGACCGGACACGGCGGCATGCTCGACAGCGAAAGGTCGATGATTTCCGTCTGCAGTTCCCCGCGATAGACGAACCCGGTGTCACCCTCGGCGCATGACACCGTGACCGGCCGCGTGTCTTTCAGCACCTGAGTTGCATCGCCGCAGCCCACCACCGCCGGTATGCCCAGTTCGCGGGCAATGATCGCCGCATGGCAGGTGCGGCCGCCGCGGTTGGTGACGATGGCCGAGGCGCGCTTCATGACCGGCTCCCAGTCCGGATCGGTCATGTCGGTGACCAGCACGTCGCCGGGTTTGACACGATCCATTTCCGCGGCGCTCTTGACCAGTCTGACCGGGCCGCTGCCGATGCGCTGGCCGATGGCACGTCCAGTCGCCAGCACTTCCGAGCGCTCCTTCAACCGGTACCGGCGCAGGGTATCCACCTTCTCGCTGGCCTTCACGGTTTCCGGCCGGGCCTGCAGGATGTACAGCTTGCCGTCATTGCCGTCCTTGCCCCACTCGATGTCCATCGGACGCTGGTAATGTTTTTCGATGGTCACCGCGTAACGGGCCAGCTCGGTGACTTCGGCGTCGGTGATCGAAAAACGGCGGCGCTCGGTTTCCGGAACATCGATGGTCTGCACCGATTTGCCCGCCTGCCGGCTGTCGGTGAACACCATGCGCAGCGCCTTGGAACCGAGACCGCGGCGCAGGATGGCGCTTTTGCCTTCGGCAAGGCCGCGCTTGTAGACATAGAATTCGTCGGGATTGACCTGGCCCTGCACCACTGTTTCGCCAAGGCCATAGGCCGAAGTGATGAACACCACTTGGTCAAAACCGGATTCGGTGTCCAGGGTGAACATCACACCGCTGGAACCCTTGTCACTGCGCACCATGCGCTGCACGGCCGCCGACAACGCGACGTCATCGTGGGCATATCCCTTGTGCACGCGATAGGAAATTGCCCGGTCGTTATAGAGCGAAGCAAAAACATGCCTGATCGCTTCCAGCAGGTTATCCAGCCCGTGAACGTTGAGGTAGGTCTCCTGCTGGCCGGCGAAAGAAGCGTCCGGCAGGTCTTCGGCGGTAGCCGACGAACGCACGGCAAAGGTGACATCAGACCCTGAGTCCTTCACCAGCAGCGAATAGGCCTTTTCGATGGCCGTGAGGAACGCCGGGCTGAATTTCTGAGCAGTGATCCAGCCCCTGATTTCCCGGCCCGCCGCAGCCAGCGCCGAAACGTCATCGGCGTCGAGTTCCGCCAGTCGTGCGGATATGCGGCCCGTCAACCCGTCTTCGGACAGGAACCGGCGGTAGGCTTCCGCGGTAGTCGCAAAACCGCCGGGCACCCGGACACCGGCACCGGCGAGCTGGCTGATCATTTCACCCAGGGACGCGTTCTTGCCGCCGACGCGCGCCACATCGCTCATGCGCAGTGAACCGAGCTCGACCACCAAATCGCTGCCGCTCATGCCGTTTCCTTGATTGTATGCCGCGTCAAAAGGGGATATTTTACCGAATCCCAATACCGGTACCGAGCATGAGCGCGATCCGCACCGCATTTTTTGTATCCGACCGTACCGGCATCACCGCGGAAATGCTAGGCCACAGCCTGCTGACCCAGTTCGACGGCGTCCGCTTCCGGGAAATCACGGTGCCGTTCATAGACACCGGGGACAAGGCCCGTGATTTCGTCCGCCAGATCAACGCCGCGGCAGCTGCGGACGGCAGCAAGCCCATCGTCATCAGCACCCTGGTCAACACCGAGATTTCCGGAATTGTTGCCACCGCCAATGCGCTGTTCCTTGATTCCTTTGAGATTTTCATCGCGCCGCTGGAGATGGAACTGGGGGTCAAGGCCTCGCATGCGGTCGGTCGGTCGCACAGCACCGATGACTTCGTGACCTACCACCACCGCATCGAGGCCGTGAATTACGCGCTGTCGCATGATGACGGGGTATCGAAGCGCGACCTGTCCGAGGCCGACATCATCCTGGTCGGCGTTTCGCGCTGCGGCAAAACGCCCACCTGCCTCTACCTGGCCATGCAGTTCGGCATCCGCGCAGCCAACTATCCGCTGATACCCGAGGATTTTGCATCCATGCAGCTGCCTTCGCAGATCAAATCCCTTCGCAACCGCCTCTACGGACTGACGATCAAGGCCAACCGCCTGCAGCAGATCCGCACCGAGCGCAGGCCTGGCAGCAAGTACGCGACGCTGGACAACTGCGAGTTCGAGATCCGCGAAGCCGAGGCCCTGATGCGGCAGGAGGGAATTCCCTACCTCGACGCCACCAGCAAGTCGGTTGAAGAACTGGCGACCACCATCCTGCAGGAAGCAAAACTCGAACGTCGCATTTACTGATGGCGCATCTGCCGCACGCGTTCGAAAAGGCATACCGCGGCGGCGGCGCCTACGTTCAGTGATTCGACCCTGCCGGGCAGCGGTATGTGCACGGTTTCATGGGCCAGCTCTGCCACGGCGTCCGGCAGGCCGGCGCCTTCGTTGCCGAAGACCAGCGCCACGTCCCCCCCCAGATCGGCGTCAAAAACCGCCCGTCCCGTCCCGACCGCGGTGGCGATGATGCGTCCGCTGTATGCTGCGGCCAGCGACCTGAAATCCACGCCTTCGATGATCTGCACGGCGAAATGGGCGCCCATGCCTGCGCGCAGTACACGGGGCGACCAGGCATGCACCGAATGTTTCGACAGGCAGACCGTCGGTACAGCCGATGCGGCTGCGGAACGCAGGATGGATCCCAGGTTGCCCGGATCCTGGATGTCATGCAGCCAGACGCTGGCGCCCTGCAGGCGTCCCGGAACGGCAATGCGCGGCGTCGGCACCACGGCGAGGATGCCTGCCGGCGTGGCCAGCGCGGACAGTTCGCGAAACAGGGCGTCGGCGAGCATCACGGTCGCGGAGTTGCCCAGCCTGGACAGCAACTCCATGACTTCGGTATTGTCCGCTCCACTGCGGCTGAGCACGATTTCCTGCGGGATCCCGATGTGTTCGGCATAGGCGGCAACGAGATGGATGCCTTCGAGCAGCGACAAGCCGGCGGTGCGGCGCTCACGCGACGACTGCGCCAGCTTCAGCAGCGCGCGAAATCGCGGATTTTCCGCCGAAGTGACTGCTTTCACAGGGCGCAGGTCCGGAAACCGGCAAAAACATCGCGCCGGTCCGGCGTGTAGAAATTGCGCCAGGTGTTGCGGATCAGGCAGGCGCGCGTGGCATGGCAGCCGCCGCGCAAAACCTTGTGATTGCCGAACCAGGGCTCGGAATACTCGGCATAGGGATCGCGCACGAAACCGGGATAGGGCTGGAACCAGTCCGCGGTCCACTCCCAGACGTTGCCGATCATCTGCCGGATTCCCCAGGCGCTGTCACCGGCCGCCAGTGCGCTAGCCGGAACGACATCTCCAGCAACGCCGTGCAGGTTGGCGGTCCCCGCCTCCGGGGGGCCATTGCCCCAGGGATAACGTCGCTTCAGGCCAGGTTGCCCCGGTACGGTCGATGCTGCGAATTCCCACTCCGCCTCCGACGGCAGCCGCCGGCCGGCCCAGCGGCACCACGCCGAGGCCTCATGCCAGTTGACATGGATGACCGGTTCGTCAGGCATCAGCGGTTCCTCGCGACCGTAGCGCCGGCGCAGCCAGCCGCCGCCCGCGCGATGCCAATAGAGAGGTTGCTGCGCATCGATCGAGCAGCGCCATGACCAGCCATCATCGTCCCACCAGTCACGATTGACGTAGCCGCCGGCTTCGACGAATTCGGCGAACCGGGCATTGCTCACCGCGGTGCGGGACATGCGGAAAGGACGGATGTCCACGGTGTGCGCCCATTTCTCGTTGTCGAATACGAATTGGCCATCAACGACGGCACCGAGCATGAAACGTCCGCCCTCGATCTCCACATCACCTGTGCACACCCCTGCCCGGACCGCTGCCGTTTTCGCATGTGGTTCGGGATAATCCAGCGTCTGCCGGGTATAGGTCAGTGCCTCGCAATGCATTTCCTCGTGCAGCGCGCAAAGCTCGACAAAATAGCGCAGGCCGGCATCATCACCATTGCGCCTGCACTGCTCTTCCACTGCTGCACGGATTCCTGCCAGCATACGCAGGGTTTCTGGGACATCGGGCAGCGGCAAATCCCAGCGCATGTCGTGCGCCACTGCTGCGGAGTCATACAGCGCGTCGGCATTGCCCGGCAGGCTGCCGCTGCTGCGTCCGTGCTGGCGCAGGCACCAGCGTTCTTCGAACCAGCCCAGATGGCCTATTTCCCACAACGGCGGATTGACGATGCGCAGACGCGGCCCCAGCCACTGTGCCGGTTCAAGCAGGGTTGCCAGCGCCAGCGTGCGTTCGCGCGCTGCCGCCAGCATGGACAGCGGATCGGGATTTGCCGGTGAGAAAGTGTCGCCCACGGTGGTACCGTTTTGTTATATTGGCCCGAAGTGTAGCCGGATACCAGGTTGATGAAAATTGCGCTGATCACACCCGCCGCGCCGAAATCGCGATACGGCAATCGCAATACCGCCATGCGCTGGGCAGATCTGCTGCACGGGCTCGGCCACCGGGTCGTCGTCCAGGAATCATGGAACGGCCGCGATGCCGATGCCATGCTGGCCCTGCATGCGCGCCGCAGCCACGATTCCATCGTGCGTTTTGCCGAACGCTGGCCTGACCGGCCGCTGGTCGTCGCGCTGACCGGAACCGATCTGTATCGCGACATCAGGCATGATCCCAACGCGCAGGAATCCCTGGAACTGGCGACCCGGCTGATCGTGCTGCAGGACATGGGCCTGCAGGAACTCGCCCTGCGCCTGCGTCGCAAAACCCGGGTCATTTACCAGTCGTGCGCACCGATCCCGCGCAGGCCGCCAGTCAAATGCTGCTTCGAGATCATCATCAGCGGTCATCTGCGGAAGGAAAAAGATCCTTTCCGCGGTGCTGCCGCGCTGGAGTATCTGCCTGCGGCCAGCCGGATCCGCATCACCCACATCGGCGGGGCGCGGGATCCGCTGCTGGCGGCGGAAGCCAAACGCTGGATGCGACAGCAGCCCCGCTACGTCTGGCTGGACGAACTGGCGCGGAACAGGGCCCTGGATACCCTGGCGCGGGGCCGTGCCATGCTGCTCAGTTCGCGCATGGAAGGCGGCGCAAACGTGATCAGCGAAGCGCTGACTGCGCGTGTTCCCGTCATTGCCTCCCGCATTCCCGGCAACATCGGCATGCTGGGCAAGGACTATCGGGGTTATTACCGCCCCGGCGATGCGCGTGCGCTGGCACGCCTGTTGTGGCGGATCGAGAGTGATGGAGATTTTCTTGCCATGCTGCAACAGCAATGCGCAGTGCGGCGGAGGCTTATCAGCCGCGTCAGTGAACGCAGAGGCTTGCGGGAGTTGTTTCTGGAGTTTGCCAGGAATAATTCGTAAGTATTTGTTTTTATTTATTATTTTCAGCTTCCCGTACTGGCGCAAAACTCCGGCGATGCGCCGGCGTGGGTCCGAGGCGCCGCAGTGCCGCAAGATGCAGGGCCGTGCCGTAACCCTTGTGGCGGTCGAATCCGAAATCCGGATATGCCGCGTGCAATTCGAGCATCACCGCATCGCGGGCGACCTTGGCCAGTATCGAGGCCGCCGATATGGCAGGCACCGTGGCATCACCCCGCACGATCGCCCTGGCCGGCATTGCGACTTTCGGCAGCCGGTTGCCATCGACGAGTATTGCGGATGGCTGCGGCGACAATGCCGCAACGGCACGCTGCATGGCCAGCAGGCTGGCCTGCAAGATATTCAGGCGATCGATTTCCTCAACGCTCGCACTGGCCACGGCCCAACAGACCGCTTTTGACCTGATCGCGGTTGCCAGGGCCTCGCGCCGCATTGCCGAAAGTTTTTTGGAATCGGCGAGCCCGGCAATCGGCGCAGGATCCTCGAGAATGACCGCGGCAGCGTAAACCGGGCCTGCAAGCGGGCCGCGCCCTGCTTCATCGACGCCGCAGATGCAGGAGTTCATTGTGCCGTCGCGAGGTACGGAAGCACCGCCGCGGCGGCTTTTTGTGCGGCGCCCTGGCGCAATTCCGCTGCCATGCGCGCAAAACGCTGTTCTATGGCTTTGCGTTTATCACCGTCCTCCAACAGTTCAATGACCGCAGCGGCAAGGTTATCCGGCGTCGCCGCATCCTGCAGCAGTTCGGGCACCACGAATTCTCCGGCAAGGATGTTGGGCAAACCGACCCACGGCTGGTAGCGTCTGCTGTTCATGATCCACCAGCTCAACCGCGGCATGCGGTAGGTGATGACCATCGGTCGCTGCAGCAGCGCCGCTTCCAGGGTTGCCGTGCCGGAGGCCAGCAATACGACATCTGCCGCAGCCATCGCATCGTGGGCATGACCAAACAGCAGCTTGATGTCCAGTTCCCCCTGCTTGCGCCGGTACAGCGCAGCCTCGAACAGTTCGCGGGTCTGGCGGTTGAGCAGCGGCACCAGCAGGCGCACGCCAGCCACCGCAGCCGCAATGCGTTCGGCGGCGCCGACGAAAACATCGGCATGCTGCTCCAGTTCGCTGACCCGGCTGCCCGGAAGCAATGCAACCACCGGCGCCGACTGCGGGAGTCTCAATCCGGCGCGCGCCTCCGCTTTCGACGGTGCTTGCGCCAGCATGTCGGCCAGCGGATGGCCGACATAGGTCACCGGTATGCCGGCCCGCTCATAGAGCGGCGCTTCAAAAGGGAAGACCGCCAGCATGTGCGAAACCGCACGACGGATCCCGCGTATGCGGCCGCCCCGCCACGCCCAGATGGACGGGCTGACGTAATGCACCGTGGGGATGCCTGCCGATTTGAGTTTTTCCTCGAGCTGCAGATTGAAATCAGGGGCGTCGATGCCGATGAATGCCGCAGGGCGAGCATCGAGGAAATAACGCTTCAACTCGCGCCTGATGCCGGTGATTTCACGGTAATGGCGCAGCACTTCGACGTAACCGCGGACCGACAGTTTTTCCATCGGAAACAGGGATTGCATGCCCGCGGCGATCATGCGCGGACCGCCGATGCCGATGAACCTGATTCCGGGCAGGCGTAGGCGCAGCGCCTCGATCAGCGCACCGCCCAGCAGGTCACCCGAAGGTTCGCCGGCGACGACCCCGACGAGCGGACCTTCCGGCATTGCCGTCGACGGCATGTCGTTCAGCGAATGACACCGCGACCCGGGGTCGCAAGGAAATCGGCCAGCGCTTTCAGCTCGGGATGGCTGGCGACGTCCGCTGTGATCTGCGACCGTGCAACGTCAAAAGACAGCCCCGATTTGTAGAGCGTCCTGTAGGCACGCTTGACAGCGGCAATCGCGCCCGCTGCGTAGCCCCGGCGCTTCAGGCCCTCGGCGTTTATGCCGTGGGGCTCGGCCGGGTTTCCCGATGCAGTCACGTAAGGCGGCAGATCCTGCAGCAGTATCGTGCCCATGGCGGTAATGCTGTGCGCGCCGATGCGGCAGAACTGGTGCACGACGGTGAACCCGCCCAGTATGGCGTGATCGCCGACTTGCACGTGCCCGGCAAGCTGGGCGTTGTTGGCGAAGATCGTGTGATTGCCGATCTGGCAATCATGCGCCACGTGCACATAGGCCATGATCCAGTTATGGCTGCCGATCCGCGTCACGCCGGCATCCTGAACAGTACCGCGATTCAGGGTGCAGAATTCGCGGATCGTGTTGTCATTGCCGATCTCCAGTCGCGTCGGTTCTCCGCCGTATTTCTTGTCCTGCGGCGCTTCGCCGATCGAGCAGAACTGGTAAATGGTGTTACGCGCCCCGATCGTGGTATGTGCAGCGATGACCACGTGCGGGCCGATCCGTGTCGCCGGCCCTATTTCGACGTCAGGGCCGATGACGGCGTAAGGTCCGATTTCAACATCGCCGGCGAGCTTCGCCTTTGGGTTGATGATCGCCGAAGGATGGATGCGGTCCGCCAAGATCAGCCCCCGGAAGCGGAAGGCGGAAGATCGCGCACGGTGCACATCAATTCGGCCTCGGCCGCCACGGCATCGCCAACCCTGGCAATGGCATTGAACTTCCAGATGCCGCGAACGTGCCGCGCCAGCGTCACGTGCAGGCGCAGGGTGTCGCCCGCGCTCACCGGCCGCTTGAAACGCGCCTTGTCTATGCCGACAAAATAGTAGATGGACTGTTCGTCAGCCTTTGCGCCCATGGTGACGAATGACAGTATGGCGGCCGCCTGAGCCATTGCTTCGATGATCAGCACCCCCGGCATGACAGGATGATGCGGAAAATGGCCTGTGAAGAATGGCTCGTTGATGGTGACGTTTTTCAACGCCTCGATTTCCTTGCCGGGTTCGTAGGCAAGCACACGATCAATCAGCAGGAAGGGATACCGGTGCGGCAGGTATTTCAGGATTTCCTTGATGTCCATGCTGCTCATGATTCATCCTTTTTGCGCAGATTCAGCGCTGATTCAAGTTTGCGCACCCGGTCAAACAGGTCGCCCAGGTTGCGCAGGCTGGCGGCATTGCGGCGCCAGTCGCGATTGGCTTCGAACGGATAGGCTCCGGTATAGGTACCTGCCCTGGTGATTGATTTCGTGACCAGCGTGTGCGCCGAAATCTCCACGTGATCGGTTATGGTCAGATGCCCGGCAATGCCGGAGGCGCCACCGATGCGGCAATAGCTGCCGATGCGGGAACTACCTGCAATGCCGACACATGCAGCGATTGCGGTATGCGCACCTATCCTGACGTTGTGTGCGACCTGGATCTGGTTATCCAGCTTGACGCCGTCCTCGATGACCGTCTCGTCGATGGCACCGCGGTCGATGGTGGTGTTCGCGCCGATTTCCACATTATCGCCAATGCGTACGCGGCCGATCTGGGGAACCTTGATCCACCGCCCTTCGTCCATGGCTATGCCGAAACCATCCGCACCGATTACCACACCGGAATGCACCACGGTGCGGTTGCCAAGCAGGCATTGCCGGTAGACGGTGACATTTGGATGCAGCAGGCAGTCTTCGCCGATCCTGACATCGGTGCCGATATAACTTCCGGCGCCGACCATGCTGCCATCGCCGATTTTTGCACCTGCCTCGATCACCGCCAGCGGACCGATATGAACTCGCAGGCCGATTTCAGCCCCGGGGTGAACGACAGCGCTAGGGTGTGTGCCGTCCTTGTGCGGCGGAACGGCATTGAACAGGGCCGACACGCGGGCAAAATAAGCATACGGATTCGCGGTGACTATGTGGGCAATTTTCAGGGTTCCACGCAGTTTTTCGTCGACGATGACTGCTCCGGCGCGGGTGTCGTCCAGCTGTGCGAGATATCGATCGTTTGCCAGGAAAGCGATGGTGTCAGGTGCGGCGGCTTCCAGGGTGGCGACCTGCCGCACCTGCGTGGAGGCATCACCGACCAACTCGCCGCCCAGTCTGGCGACGATGTCGCCCAGGGAAAGTATCGGTGAGGTCCGGTGGTTCATGGGGCGCGTGCGGTTGAGGCGGGAAAAATGCCGGGCGCCGCGGTGTCGGCGTACCAGCCTACTTGGCCTCGGCCAGAGCCTTGAGCACCTTGTCCGTAATATCGATCTTGGGATTCCGGTAAACGGCTTCCTGGAAAATGATGTCGTATTTCTCCGCTTCCGCAATCTGCTTGATCACGCGATTTGCGCGCTCAAACAGCGAGCCCAGTTCCTGGTTGCGCCGCAGATTCAGGTCTTCCCGGTATTCCCTTTGCATGCGCTGGAAATCAAGAGTCAGCCGTCCGAGCTCCTGTTCCTTGGCGCGCCGGTCACCTTCGGCCATGGTCAGCGCATCCTTTTCAAGTTGCCCCTGCAGTGACTTGATCTGGGCTTCACGCCGTTGCAGTTCCTGTGCCCTCGGCGCGAATTCCTTTTCCAGCTGCTTGCTGGCGCGCTCGGCCGGGGCGCTTTCCCGGGTGATGCGTTCCTGATCAATAAAACCGATCTTGAGTTCGGCTGCGCCCGCACATGGCATTCCGGCAGCCACGGTCAACAGACCTGCCAAAACAATTCGTTTCAACTTGCTCTCCTTGCACTCATGCTCGTTACGATCGCGACCCGCTTCATCAGAAAGCGCCGCCAAACGTGAACTGGAACGCCTGTTTCCTGTCGCCCGCCTTGTCATTCAGCGGCATGGCCACGCTGATTTTCAACGGTCCTATCGGGGATGACCAGAATACCCCGAGTCCGGTGGAGTAGCGGAATTCCTGGGAATCATATTTGTCGTCAACCATGCCGGCATCCACAAATGCGCTCAACCGCACAGATCTGTCATTCTGCAGTCCGGGAAACGGAAACAGGAACTCCGCGTTGCTGACAAGGCGGCGGCTGCCGCCCCGCGCATCGCCATTCTGATCCTTGGGGCCGATGGTGGAATTCCTGAATCCACGGACGGAGTTTACACCTCCGGCAAAATAATTCTTGAAAAACGGCAAGGGCTTGCTGCCCGAGCCATCGCCATATCCCGCCTCCCCGTTGATCATCAGGGTATAGTGCCTGGTCAGCGGGAAATAACGCTGATACTGATAAGTCAGTTTGTGATATTTGAGCGAACCGCCCGGCAGGCCCACTTCTACCAAAGCCCGCTGCATCGTGCCCTTGGTCGGATAGATCAGACTGTCCCGGCCGTCCCGAACCCATCCTGCGCTGCCGACAATCGCGTCATTGCTTTTGCCGAACGTGGCTACATAATTCAGATAGAACAGCGGACTGTCGGGAAATGTCGTGATCTCGGTATCTTCGTAGCCAAGACCGTAAGTGATGGTATCGAGTTCCGATATCGGAACGCCGAACCGGGCGGTACCGCCCAGCGTCTTCGTTATATATCTGCCCAATCCACCGCGCGTGCCGTCTATTTCCCTGGAATAGACATCGAAGCCCATGCTGACGCCGTCAACCGTGAAATAAGGATCGGTATATGAAAGCGCGTAGGTGGTGTTGACCTTGCTGGTATTGAGCTGCACTGCGACGTATTTGCCGGAGCCGAAAATGTTCTGCTGCGCAACCGACCCGGAAAGGGTGACGCCCTCGCCGCTGCCAAAACCAGCACCCAGCAATATGTTGCCGGTCGGCTTTTCGACTACCGAAAAATTGACGTCAACCTGGTCCGTGGTACCGGTAACCGAAGGCGTCTCTACGTTTACTTCGTTGAAATACCCCAGCTTGTCCACCCGGCTGCGTGAGCGGTTGATCTGGTCGGCGGAATACCAGCCGCCTTCGATCTGCCGCATTTCCCGACGGATGACCTCGTCCCGTGTCCTGTTGTTTCCAGCAATGTTGATCCGCCTGACATAGACCCGCCGGCCCGGATCGATGAAAAAGGTGAACGCTGCCTGGTTTTTGGTTTTATCCAGGTCCGGGGAGGCATTGACGTTCGCGAAGGCATAACCGTCATTACCCAGCCGGTCACTGATGTTTTTTGTGGATTCCGCGATCCGCGTCCGTGAAAACGTTTCGCCGGGCTTTACCGTTATCAGTTTGAGAATTTCGTCTTCCGGCAGCAGCATCTCGCCTGCAACCTTAACGCCCGAAACAGTGTATTTCGGGCCTTCGGTCACGCTGACGCTGATGAAGATATCCTTCTTGTCAGGCGAAATCGTCACCTGGGTGGAATCGATGTTGAATTCGAGGTAACCGCGGTCAAGATAGTGCGAGCGCAGGACTTCCAGGTCGGCAGACAGTTTCTGGCGCGAATACTGGTCATGTCCGCTCCACCAGGTCATCCAGCCCGGCGTCCGCAGGATGAACAGGTCGATAAGTTCTTTTTCGCGAAATGCCTTGGCGCCGATGATGCTGATCTGCCTGATTTTTGCGACATCGCCTTCATCGACGCTGAAATTGATGGCGACCCGGTTGCGTTCGAGGGGGGTGACTGTCGTCGTCACCACCACGGCGTAACGGCCGCGGACCAGGTACTGGCGCTTCAGTTCCTGTTCCGCGCGGTCCAGCTGCGAGCGGTCAAAAATCCGTCCCTCGCCGAGGCCGACCTGGCGCATGCTCTTGATCAGCTGATCCTTCTCGAATTCCTTGACCCCGGAGAACTCCACTTGCGCGATCGACGGCCGCTCCTGCAGTGCAATCACCAGAACCCCGCCTTCGGCTTCGATCGCCACATCCTTGAAAAATCCGGTGCCGAACAGTGCCCTGATCGATTGCGCGGCTTTTTCATCGGTCATGGTGTCACCGACCTTTACCGGGAGATAGCCGAAAACGGTTCCAGCCTCGATGCGCTGTATACCCTCTACCCGGATATCCCTGATGACAAACGGATCGATGGCAAAAGCCGGAATGGCGAAAAACGCCGACGCCGCGAACATCCAACGGAGAAATGCCATATGCTTTGCTTGTTAGCCGCTGATCAGGCGATTGATATCGTTGTACAAGGCAAAGGCCATCAAGGCAAACAGCAGGGCCATACCGACCCGCTGTCCCGCTTCCATGACCTTTTCAGACACCGGTTTCCCGGTAAAAATCTCGATCGAATAATACATCAAGTGTCCGCCATCCAATAACGGCACCGGCAGCAGGTTCAACACGCCGAGGCTGATGCTGATCAGGGCGAGAAAAAGCAGGTAGGAAATCCAGCCGTTTTGCGCAGACTGCCCCGCATAATCGGCTATGGTGATGGGGCCGCTCAGGTTTTTCAGGGAAACCTCCCCGACCACCATCTTGCCCAGCATGCGCAAGCTGAACAAGGCTGTTTCCCAGGTCTTGGCGACTGCCTTGCCCAGGCTTTCCAGCGGCCCATAGCTGACCCTGGTCAGCATGCGCTGCATCACCGCTTCGTCCATCCTGGGAATCGCCCCCACGCGACCGAACTGTTTGTCGTCCCGGCCGATGACATCGGGTGTCACTGACAACGCCATCGGTCCCGCGCTCTCCCTGGCCACTTGAAACTGCAGGGCGCGCCCCGGCGCGGCGCGCACCGCGGATACGACCATGTCCCAGCTGTCCATGCGTATGCCATCGATGCTGACCACGAGGTCACCTGCCCTGAGTCCGGCCCGGGCCGCCGCCCCCCCGGCAGTCACTTCGACGATGACCGGGCGCATCGGCTCGCGCAGACGCGCCAGGCCGAGAGCGCCCAGCAGATCCCCTTCGATGTCCCTGGGCGACAGGTCATCAAAACGCAGCTCGCGGACGATTGCCGGCTGTCCGCCCGTTGCCAGTTCAATGCGTACCGGCTTGCGGTCCAGCGCGCGCTGCAACATCATCCAGCGGAAATCCTGCCAGGACCGGACTGTTTCGCCTTCAACCCTGAGTATTGTTTCGCCGGCAACAAAACCGGCGCGCGCCGCAGCAGTTCCGGCGGGCGGTTCGGCCATTACCGGCGTCAGGCCGGGAACGCCGTAAACGAACAGGAACCAGTAGAGAAAAATGGCGGCAATGAAATTGGCGACCGGACCTGCCGCGACAATCGCGAAACGCTGCCATACCGACTTGCGGTTGAATGCCCGATCGAGTTCGTGAGAAGCGACATCGTCCTCGCGCTCGTCCAGCATCTTCACATAGCCGCCCAGCGGTATCGCGGCGACGCACCACTCGGTACGGTCTGCGCCCGTGGTTCTGGACCAGACCGTTCTGCCAAAACCCACTGAAAAACGCAGGACTTTCACGCCGCAGCGCCGCGCCACCCAGTAATGACCGTATTCATGGACGATGATCAGCAGGCCCAGCGCCACAACGAAAGCGATCACTGTCAGCAATATGCTCATATGCCAGCCCCCGCCGCGCGTCGCGCGCCCTGCCCTGCGCATGCTTCGAGGGCAATCGTTCTCGCCAGGTGGTCAGCATGCTCCACATCTTCAATCGAATCGATGCGTCCTGCCGGTGTTTTGTCCAGCACCCGCCCTATCAGTCGCGGAATATCCAGGAAACCGATCCTGCCTTCGAGAAATTCGGCTACCGCCACTTCGTTGGCGGCGTTCAGCGCAACAATGGCGTTGCCGCCCGCTTGCAACGCCTCGTAAGCGATGCGCAGGCAGGGAAACCGTCCCGGATCCGGAGCCTCGAAATGCAGGTGGCCGATTTTAGCCAGGTCCAGAAAATCGACGCCGGAGGTGATGCGTTCGGGATGCCCCAACGCGTGCGCAATCGGCGTGCGCATGTCGGGATTGCCCAGCTGTGCAATTACGGATCCGTCGCAATACTCCACCAGCGAATGCACGATGCTCTGAGGATGGATGACGACTTCGATGATTTCCGGACTTGCGGCAAACAGCCAGTGCGCCTCGATGACTTCCAGTCCCTTGTTCACCATGGTTGCGGAGTCCACGGAAATCTTGCGGCCCATCACCCAGTTGGGATGGGCCACCGCCTGCGCAGGTGTCACCTCCGCGAGTTTTTCCGAAGGCAGTGTGCGGAACGGTCCTCCGGAGGCGGTCAGCAATATGCGCCTGACCCCGCAGCGAGCCATCCCTTCTGCCCGTGAAGGCGGCAGCGCCTGGAATATCGCATTGTGTTCGCTGTCGATGGGCAACAGTTCGGCTCCGCTTGCGCGCGCGATCGACATGAACAGTGCACCGGCAGTGACCAGGGATTCCTTGTTTGCGAGCAGGATTTTTTTGCCTGCCCGTGCCGCGGCCAGCGTGGGCCGAAGGCCTGCAATGCCGACGATGGCGGCAACCACGGTGGATACCTCGGGCAATCCTGCAACGCGCTCCAGGGCGGGCAATCCGCTGAGAACCTCCGTGGCAATGTTTTCTGTCCGCAGTTGCCGGTTCAGCTTTTCCGCAGCCTTTTCATCCATGACCACGGCATACCTGGGCGTGAAGCAGCGGCATTGTTCCAGGAGAATGTCGAAACGCGACCGGGCAGTCAGCGCAACCACCGAAAAGCGCTGCGGATTGCGCGCCACGACATCCAGCGTGCTCACGCCTACGCTGCCGGTTGATCCGAGTATGGTCAGATATTGCATGATCAGGAAGGCGGCATCATCCAGGGAATCGTCAGCGCAGCCAGGGGCAGCGTCGAAGTCAGCGCATCAATGCGGTCCAGCACGCCTCCATGGCCGGGCAACAGCCTGCCGCTGTCCTTGACCCCCGCCTGGCGTTTGATCCACGACTCGAAAAGATCCCCAAGAATGCTCAGCGGAAACAGCACGGCCACCAGGGCGGCGGCGGCAAAGCCGCCATGCGGCGCCAAGTCACCAAATCCGTAATTCCATACCAGCACATGATACACCGCGACAGCAAATCCGGCCCCTGCCACGCCTTCCCAGGTTTTTCCGGGACTTATGGACGGCGCCAGTTTTCGACGTCCCCAGGTACGTCCGGCAAAATAGGCTGCGCTGTCGGCGATCCAGACCACACCAAGGACGGCGAGCAGAACCCATGGCGCCTGCTGCAGCCGGACCAGCGCCACCCATGTGGGAACCAGCAGGATCCAGCCGGCCACCAGCAAGGGCAAGGGATGGCGGGGACGCCAGCCCAGTCGCAGCCAGGCGGGAACGCAGACTATCCAGAACAGTGCCGAGGCCCACAGCACGGACTGCTCTGCAAACGGCAAGGGCCAGTGATGCGCTGCGGCGATGGCTGCCAGCCCTGTCCCCAGGATGAGCAGGCAGTACATCCAGCGAGCCGGCCGGCCAATACCGGACAGCGCGGCCCATTCCCATGCACCGGCAAATACCAGCGGAGCCAACGCCAGCACCCACCACGACGTGGGCAGGTAAAAAATTCCACCGATGAACAGCGGCAGCAATATTGCGGCGGTGATGACCCTGGTTATGAACATGCCAGGGACGCCGGTCAGGCTCGCGCTGTGCGATCCACTGCACCATCCGTTGCCGCAACCTGTTCGCTGGTGCGGCCAAAGCGGCGCTCCCGGCCGCGATAGGAGGCAATGGCCAGGTCCAGGGCAGCCGCGTCGAAATCCGGCCACAGCGTATCGGTGAAATAGAGTTCCGTGTACGCCAGCTGCCATAACATGAAATTGCTGATTCGCTGCTCGCCGCCGGTACGGATGAAAAGATCGGGCTCCGGCAGATCGCCCAGGCAGAGGTGCGACAGCAGCTGCGCTTCAGTCCATGGCGGCCCGTTCACACCGTGTTCACGACGCAGGCTTTCGACTGCCTGCATGATGTCCCAGCGGCCGCCGTAATTGGCGGCAACGGTCAGGGTCAGGCCGGTATTGGCGGCCGTCAGTTTCTGGGCATTGCGGATCAGTTCGATCAACGAAGCGTCGAGCGGGGAAATGTCGCCAATTACGCGGAAACGGATGCCATTCTGGTGCAGGCGTTCGACCTCCTGCTGGAGCGCGCTGACGAAAAGCTGCATCAGCATCGAAACCTCCTCGGCAGGACGGCGCCAGTTTTCGCTGCTGAATGCAAAGAGGGTCAGCGCTTCGACGCCGCGCTCGGCGCATGCCCTGACGACATTGCGTACCGCCTCAACTCCTTTGCGGTGGCCCGCCACCCTCGGCAGAAAACGGCGCTTGGCCCAGCGTCCGTTGCCATCCATGATGATGGCGACGTGCCGTGGCACGGCGCCGACATGGGGGATTTCCTGCGTTGAACTTGCCACGTACGCGCGATCAGATCGCCATGAGGTCGGCTTCCTTGACCTCCAGCAGCTTGTCGATCTCGGCGATCGAGCGATCCGTCAGTTTCTGGATATCGTCCTGGGCTCGCCGCTCGTCATCCTCGGCTACTTCCTTTTTCTTGAGCATGTCCTTGAGGTGGGTGTTGGCGTCGCGGCGGACATTCCGTATCGCGACCTTTGCACCCTCGCCCTCCTGTTTGACAACCTTGATCAGGTCCCTGCGGCGCTCTTCGGTCAGCGCCGGCATCGGTACGCGCACGATTTCGCCCTGGGTTGCCGGATTGAGTCCAAGATCGGAATCGCGTATCGCTTTTTCTATGGCCGAAACCATCTTTTTCTCCCACGGGCTGACGCTGATGGTCCTGCCATCGAGCAAGGTCACATTGGCGACCTGGGGCAGCGGGGTCGGATTGCCGTAGTAGTCGACCATTACGTGATCCAGCAAGCCGGTGTGCGCGCGGCCGGTCCTGATCTTGCCCAGATCGGCCTTGAGCGCCTCGACGGTCTTTTTCATCTTCTGTTCGGCGTTTTTCTTGACGTCTGCAATCATGACTACCTCCTGTCAGACATGCACCATTGTGCCTTCATCCTCACCCATCACCACCCGCTTCAGCGCCTGCGGCTTGAAAATGCTGAACACGTTGATGGGCAGCTTCTGGTCGCGGCACAGCGTCAGTGCCGTCGCATCCATCACCTTCAGGTTCTTGACTATTGCCTCGTCAAAAGTCAGCCGCTGGTAGCGCATTGCGTCAGGATGCGTCTTGGGATCATCCGTGTAGACACCGTCGACCTTGGTTGCCTTGAGCACCAGATCGACGTTCATTTCCATGCCGCGCAGCGCAGCTGCGGTATCCGTGGTGAAAAATGGATTGCCGGTACCCGCGGCGAATATAACGACCTTGCCTTCTTCAAGGTAGCGCATCGCCTTTCCACGGATGTACGGTTCCACCACCTGCTCGATATTGAGAGCCGACTGGACGCGGCTCAACAGGCCGATCTGGCGCATGGCATCCTGCAGTGCCAGCGCATTCATCACCGTCGCCAGCATGCCCATGTAATCTGCCGTCGCGCGATCCATGTGCGAAGCACCCGGCGCAACGCCGCGGAAAATGTTGCCGCCGCCGATCACTACGGCGATTTCCACGCCCAGTCTTGAAACTTCAGCCACTTCGGCCACGATGCGGCCGATCACCTCGCGATTGATGCCGTAGGCATCATCACCCATCAGGGCTTCGCCGCTCAGTTTCAGCAGGATGCGCTTGTAGACCGGGGCCTGGGCCATAAAATGTTATGTAAGTTATTGATTATTAATAATAATTTATGCCTGCCGTGCCTGCCCGACCTGTGCCATGACTTCCGCGGCAAAGTCATCCTTCTTTTTCTCGATGCCCTCGCCAACCACGTAGAGCGTGAAGTCGCCGACCTGTGCATTGGCCGATTTCAGCAACTGCTCCACGGTCTGCTTGTCATTCTTGACGAAGGGCTGGCCCAGCAGCGTCACCTCTTTGAGGAATTTCTGCACCGAACCTTCGACGCGTTTAGCCATGATCTCCGGGGGGATCGCCTTGCCGGATTTGGCGGCATCCTCCGCAGCCTTCTCGGCGGCAACCCGGCGCTCGCTTTCCACGGCCTCAGCCGGCACTCCGGAAGCGTCCAGCGCCTTGGGCTTGCTCGCGGCGATATGCATGGCCAGATCCCGTCCCAGCGCGTCATCACCACCGACCAGATCGATCAGCACGCCGATCTTGGCTCCGCCATGTATGTATGAATTCAGGCGCCCTTTGGCCGCGGTGCGGACAAAACGGCGGATCGAAACGTTCTCGCCGATCTTGCCGACCAGGGCCTTGCGGCGATCCTCCACCGTGCCGCCATCGGGGGCAAGCGCCACAAGCTCGTCTACCGAAGACGGATTTTTCTCCGCGATCAGCTTTGCCACCGCACCGGCGAAAGCCAGAAAATCCTCGTTTTTGGCGACAAAGTCCGTTTCGCAGTTGATCTCGACTATGGCGCCAGTCTTGGCATCTTCCGAGATATGCACCGCCACCACGCCTTCGGCGGTGATGCGTGAAGCCGCCTTGCTTGCCTTGTTTCCGAGCTTGACCCGCAGGATTTCCTCGGCCTTGGCCATGTTGCCTTCAGCCTCGGTCAACGCCTTCTTGCACTCCATCATCGGGGCATCGGTTTTCTCACGCAATTCCCTCACCATGCCTGCCGTAATCTCTGCCATTGCTGCCTGTCCTCTTGCGCCAATTAAAAAAAAGGGGCTGCGCGCCCCTTGAGTATCTGTTTACGCCTGGTCAGGCGCCTGCCGATTCGCCATCCTCGACTTCGACGAATTCGTCCGACCCGCCGTTAACGATTTCCTTGATGCTCGTGTTGCGACCTTCCAGCACGGCATCCGCCATGCCGCGTGCATAAAGCTTGATCGCGCGGCTGGAATCATCGTTGCCGGGTATGACGTAGTCCACTCCGTCGGGAGAATGGTTCGTATCGACAATGCCGATCACCGGGATTCCGAGTTTCTTGGCCTCGGAAATGGCGCCCTTCTGGTAACCCACGTCGATCACGAACAGCGCGTCCGGAAGGCTGTTCATGTCCTTGATGCCACCGAGGCTGCGTTCAAGCTTCACGATCTCGCGCTCGTATTGCAGCGCCTCTTTCTTCGACAGCTTCTCGAACGAACCATCCTCGCGCATCGCCAGCATGTCTTTCAGGCGCTGGATCGACTGCTTTACGGTCTTGTAGTTGGTGAGCATGCCGCCCAGCCAGCGGTAATCAACATACGGCGAACCGCAGCGCACCGCTTCTTCGCGGACGATTTCGCGGGCCTGCCGCTTGGTGCCGACGAACAGGATGTTGCCTTTGTTCGAGGTCAGTTGGCGCACGAACTTGAGTGCGTCGTGGTACAGGGTCATCGTCTTTTCGAGATTGACGATGTGAATCTTGTTGCGGTGACCGAAAATGTACGGAGCCATTTTCGGATTCCAGTAACGCGTCTGGTGGCCGAAATGGACGCCGGCTTCCAGCATTTCGCGCATGGTGACTGACATGATGCAAATCTCCTGTTAGGGTTAATCCGCCACCCGCCCGTGACGACCCGAAAACGGGCACCCTTAACGTCGGCAGGTGTGTGTATTGCCCGAAGGACCGCGCCATTGCTATAAAGCCGGCCACACGATCGAGCTAACTAGTTATTTTAGCACGTAAACACCCGTCGCCTCAAGCCGCGCACCGCATCCCGAGCCCAGGCTCCGGCTGCGCCGGCAGGAGTCCGGAATTGCCGATTAATCCAGCACTACCAACCTGTTAGAATCGCCCCCTCCACGCACCAACCGAAGCGGCGCAGCCCCCGATGGCGCGCACCGAAAGCGCTGTCATGGCCGTATTACCCAAGTCCCCGGACGAAATCGAGCAAATGCGCATTGCAGGCCGCCTGGCCTCAGAGGTGCTTGATTTCATAGGACCATTGATCCGCGCCGGCATGACCACCGCCGAAATCGACCGTCTGTGCCACGATTACATGGTGGAACAACAAGGCACGATTCCGGCCCCGCTCAATTACACGCCGCCGGGGTACACGCCCTACCCTAAATCCATATGCACCTCGGTCAATCACGTCATCTGTCACGGCGTACCCGGGGAAAAGCGCCTCAAAAACGGCGACATCGTCAACATCGACATCACGGTCATCAAGAACGGCTTTCATGGTGATACCAGCCGTATGTTCTACGTCGGCCAGCCAGCCATACAGGCACGCCGACTGGTGGATGTCACCTACGAATGCATGTGGCGAGGCATTCGCGCGGTACGCGCCGGCAATACCCTGGGCGACATCGGCCATGCCATCCAGAGCCATGCCGAAAAACACGGGTTCAGCGTGGTCAGGGAATTCTGCGGGCACGGCATCGGCCGCAAATTTCACGAAGAACCCCAGATCCTGCACTACGGCCGTCCCGGCATGGGCATGCGCCTCGAAGCCGGAATGATTTTCACCGTGGAACCCATGATCAATGCCGGCAAGGCCGATATCCGCCAGCTGGCTGACGGCTGGACCATCGTGACCAAGGACCACAGCCTGTCGGCGCAATGGGAACACACCGTCCTCGTGACCGACAGCGGCTACGAGGTGCTGACCCTTTCCGCCGGCACCCCTCCGGCTCCGGCCTGAACAGACGTCCCGCAAGCCGCTGCCGCAATGCGCACTTCAGTCGCAACCAATTCGGCGTCCCGCCAGACGTCTCCCCGGGACAGCCAGCGCGCCGCGCTGGCGGATGAGCGCGCAAAACTGCAAAAACGCTTTGAATCGGGGCAACTGGGCCGTGAACTGCTGCAGCGCCTGGCGTTGATGACCGACCGGCACTTGCGCCTGGTCTGGAAAACACAACACATGCCGCCTGAACTTGCGTTGGTCGCGGTAGGCGGATATGGCCGCAAACAGCTGTTCCCGGATTCGGATGTCGACCTGCTCATACTGCTGCCGGGGCCGCCTGATGACGACCTGCAGTCGAAGCTTGAATCCCTGATCGGAACCTTCTGGGACATCGGCCTGGAGGTCGGGCACAGTGTGCGCACGCTGGATGAATGCGTCGATATCGCGGCCGGGGACATTACCGTGCAGACCAATCTGCTCGAGTCCCGGCTGCTGAGCGGAAGCCGCGAACTTTACCGGCGTTTTACCCGGAAACTGCAGCAGGCCATCGACCCCGTCGCCTTTCTGCGCGCCAAGCGCATAGAACAACAGGAGCGGCATTCGCGGCACGAAGAAACCAACCTCGAGCCCAACATTAAGGAATGCGCGGGGGGGCTGCGCGACCTCAATACGATACTCTGGATATCCCGTGCCGCCCGTCTGGGCCGCACCTGGCTGGAGCTGGCGCGGCGGGGCTTCATCACCCGTGCCGAGGCTGCTGCAATCGGTCGCCACGAGCGGGTACTGGAACTGCTGCGCATCCGCCTGCACTATCTCTCGGGGCGCCGCGAAGACCGCCTGCTGTTCGACCACCAGACTGCCCTGGCCAAGCAACTCGGGTTCGCCGACCGCTCCGCAAAACGGGCGAGCGAGCGCCTGATGCAGCGTTATTACCTGACCGCGAAGTCGGTCTCGCAGCTGAATACGATATTGCTGCAGAACCTCGCGCTGCGGATATCGCCGCCGCCGAACCGGACCCTGGTGACCCCCCTGAACAGCCGGTTCATCATCCGCGGCGAATTGCTTTCGGCGCCGGATCAGAAAATTTTCGAGCGCGATCCCTGCGCCATACTCGAGGTTTTCGCGCTGCTGCAACAGCATGGTGAAATCAAAGGCATCGGCGCCGTTACACTGCGCGCCTTATGGCGCGCACGCAGGCGAATCAACCCGTCGACCCGCAGCGATCCGCGCATGCGCGCCCAGTTCATGGCGATACTGCGCAGCCCGACGCGAATGATCCGGGAATTGCGTCGCATGCATCAATACGACATTCTCGGTCGCTACATACCCGCATTCGGCCGCATCGTAGGACAGATGCAGCACGATCTCTATCACGTCTACACCGTAGACGAGCATATTCTCAAGGTTGTGCGCAACGTGCGGCGGTTTGCCGTTCCCGAACTGGCCCACGAATTTCCACTGTGCAGCCGCCTGATGAGCGAATTTGACACGCCTGAACTGCTTTACCTGGGGGGAATATTCCACGACATCGCCAAGGGGCGCGGCGGAGACCACTCCCAGCTGGGCAAGGCGGATGCACTCCGCTTCTGCAAGGCGCACGGCCTCTCTGCCGCCGACGGCGAACTGGTGGCCTGGCTGGTCGAGCAGCATCTCGTGATGTCCGCCACCGCACAGAAGCAGGATCTGAGCGATCCCGAAGTGGTGCGCGGTTTCGCCCGGCTGGTCGGTGATGAACGGCACCTGGTCGCCCTCTACCTGCTGACCGTCGCCGACATCCGCGGCACCAGTCCGAAAGTCTGGAACGCCTGGAAGGCGAAACTGCTGGAGGACCTGTTCCATGCCACCCGCCGCATGCTGACCGGTGAACGCAGCGAGCGCCAGGACGGCCAGCGCGCCCGCCAGGAGGACGCGATAGTGCGCCTCCGCCTTTACGCCATTGCCGAAGCTGATTACCGCGAACTCTGGCAACAGCTGGATACCGCGTATTTCCTCAGGCACGAACCCCAGGAAATCGCCTGGCACACGCGACAGCTCTACCAGCACGTGCATTCCCCGGAACCCGTGGTCAGGGCACGCCTGTCCCCGATCGGCGAAGGACTGCAGGTGATGGTCTATGTCCGGGACCAGAAGGAACTGTTTTCGAGAATATGCAGTTTCTTCGACGGCATCAGCTTTGACATTTTCGAGGCCAAAATCCATACCACGCGGCATGGCTATGCCCTGGACACCTTCCACATCCAGGATGCGTCCAACCGCCAGCCCGTATACCGCGACCTGATCAGCTACATCGAATATGAATTGACCGACCGGCTGAAGGGCAAGTCGCCGCTGCCGCCTCTGACCAGGCCCAGGCTGAGCCGGCAACTGCGGCATTTCCCGATTACCCCCGAGGTCAGCATACAGACTGACGAACGCGGTAACTATCGCATGCTGTCCATCGTCGCCGGCGACCGGCCCGGCCTGCTGTCGCGGATTTCGCGGACGCTGACCGCGTTCGACATCAACCTCCATTCGGCCCGCATCAACACGCTGGGAGCGCGCGCCGAGGATACCTTCGTCGTCAGCGGCGAAACGCTGAAAAACCCCAAAAGCACGGTGCGTTTCGAAAGTGATCTGCTGGCGCAACTGCAGATCTGAGGCCGCAGCCCCTCATTCGTCAGAAGGCGCCTGTCCGGGGAAAATTTCCTCGGTAAACCCGAAACGGCTCATGTCGCGCATGCGCATGGGATAGAGGATGCCGTCGAGGTGATCACATTCGTGCTGAACCACGCGCGCATGGAAACCCTCGACGGTGCGATCTATCACCGCACCGCCGGCATCCAGTCCCTGATAACGCAGGCGGCGGTAACGCGGGACCACCCCGCGCATTCCCGGCACGGACAGGCAGCCCTCCCAATCCTCCTCCCAGTCATCGCCCAGCGGCTCAAGTTGCGGGTTGATCAGCACGGTCTGCGGCACCGGCTCCGCATCCGGATAACGGGGATTGGCGTTGATGCCGAAAATGACTACGCGCAGGCCGACACCGATTTGCGGTGCGGCCAGTCCCGCGCCGTTGAGCGCGCGCATGGTGTCATGCATGTCCTCGAGCAATGCGTGCAGTTCGGGCGAGTCCGGTTTCTCGACCGGCCGCGACACCTGCAGCAGCCGTGGATCCCCCATGCGCAGCACCGTACGGACCGCCATGCCTTATTCCAGCGCCGCGAGCAGCTTGCAGACCCGCTTCATGGCCGAATCGGCTGCTGCATGAATGTCCGCCATGGATACGCCGTCGGCATTGTTGCCGCGCCCCGCGGCCGCATTGACCACGGCGGCAAGCATCGCATAGCAGATATCCAGTTCGCGGGCCAGGACGGCCTCCGGCATCCCGGTCATGCCCACGATGTGCGCCCCGTCACGTTCCATGCGATCGATTTCCGCGGCGGTTTCAAGCCGCGGACCCTGGGTGGCGCCGTACGTACCGCCATCGCAGACGTCTTCGCCGGCGGCAGCCCCCGCGCTCAGCAGGCGCGCACGCAGGTCCCGGCAAAACGGCAATGTGAAATCGACATGCGCCAGGGGCCGGCCCGTGCCGTCGAAAAAAGTCGATTCGCGACCGTGCGTGTAATCGATGATCTGGTCGGGAACGATCAGCACGCCGGCATCCATTCCCGCGCTGATGCCTCCGACCGCGGAAACCGCGACGACATCACGCACGCCCTGGGCGTGCAGCGCCCACAGGTTGGCCCGATAATTGATGCGATGAGGGGCAATCGTGTGCGCCTCGCCATGGCGCGGCAGGAAAACCACAGGCTTGCCGTTCAGCAGCCCGGAAACCAGCGGCGCCGATGGCGCACCATAAGGCGTCGATACCTGCTGTCGCGACAGAATTTCCAGTTCAGCGATGCGGTCAAGACCGCTGCCGCCGATGATGCCCAGCATAGGCTGTACCCGCCTCAGTCGTCCGGATTCAGAGCATACACCGCCGGCAGGTTGCGCCACATGCCCTTCACGTCCATGCCGAAACCGAACACAAACCGGTCAGGGACGACGGTGCCGACAAAATCCGCTGCCACCGGTTTTCCGCGCCCCGTTTCCTTTTCGGCGAAAACCGCAAGCAGGACCCTGGATGCGCCAGCTCCGAGCAGGCGGTCGCGGATTGCCGCCAGCGTGTGGCCTTCGTCGAGAATGTCGTCGAGGACCAGAACCACCCGTTCGCGGACATCCGGCATATCAACGCGCCAATGCAGTTCACCGCCGGTTGTCGCCGCGCCATAACGCGTTGCATCGACATAGTCGAAATCCAGGGGGAATTCCAGCAGTGGCAGCAATTGCCCGGCGAACACCACTCCGCCGCGCATCACCGCCAGCACCAGCGGATACTCCTTCCGCAGCGCGGCTGATATTTCCGCGGCCATGCGACGTACCGCAGCGGCCACGGCCGGCGGCGGCAGTATCTGCTCTGCGCGCGCCAGCAGCGCGTCCGCCTCCGCTGAGGTGGGTTTCTTCAATACGTAAACGTGACGACGTCGTCGTCCATGGCCTGCTCGATCACGTAGGCGCCGCCCACGGTCTCGCCGATTTCGGGGATCAGATCATCGCCCCAGAGGTCCAGCGTCGGCGTGCAAACCTTGAACTGCACACCGGCCTCGTGCGCATCCTTGATGAAGTCGTACACGCTTTTCGGCGAGCCTTCCTTGACGTAGAGTTTTTCGGCCACGCCCTTTTTGGCCAGTTCGCCGGCGCGTGCGGTCAGAATCACTTCGACTTCGTAGTCCATGGCCGCGGCCACAGTTGCCTGAAAAAAGGGAGCCCCCAACTCCGGTCCGTTCGACGGATCGGTATTGACCATGATGATCAGCAGTTTATTTGCCATATCGAACCTCGCATTTGAGTCGAAATTGAATATTAGCACACGGTAATATTGAGGCCTCCATACTCGCTTCAGACGCCCGCCCGCCGCAGATAACGGCGGAACGCACTGCCGATTTCGCGATGTTTTTTTCCCAGCTCGACATTGGCCTGCAGATAACCCAGCTTGTTGCCGCAATCGAAACGCCGCCCCTCGAACTCATAGGCCAGCACCGGCTCTAGGCGCTGCAGCCGCGCAATCGCATCGGTCAACTGGATCTCGCCGCCGGCACCAGCGGCTGAACGCGCAAGCTCGCTGAAAATCCGCGGCGTCAGGATATAGCGACCTACGACACCGAGCAGGGACGGCGCACGACTGGCCGGCGGTTTTTCGACGATGCCACTGATGACATGGGGTGACTTCGAGCGGGGCGGAATGGCGACCACGCCATAACGCGATATTTCAGCACGAGAAACGCGCTCGACCGCAACCATGGCCGCCGCTTGCCTGCGGAAAAGCCGGGTCATCTGCGCCAGTACCGGTGTACGGGCATCGATCAGGTCATCGGCGAGGAGGACTGCGAATGGCTCGTTGCCGACGGCAGGCTGCGCGCATAACACGGCATGGCCCAGGCCCAGTGCCTGGGCCTGGCGCACGAAAATGCAGTTCACCCTCGACGGCAATATGCCGCGCACCTCCGCCAGCAACTGCTTGCGGCCAGCCTGCGCCAGCGCCTGTTCAAGCTCGACAGCCTGGTCGAAGTGATCCTCGATGGCGCGCTTGCCGCGTCCGGTGACGAATATCAGTTCCGTGATGCCGGCGGCAACGGCCTCCTCGACCGCGTACTGGATCAGGGGCTTGTCGACCACCGGCAGCATTTCCTTGGGACTGGCCTTGGTCGCAGGCAGAAACCGCGTGCCGAGACCTGCTACCGGAAACACCGCCTTGCGAACCGGGATTTCCAAAATTTGCTACTCCTTCAGTGATCAAGTAGTTCCAGCAATTGGGCCTCGTCGATGATCGTCACTCCGAGCGCACGCGCCTTGTCGAGCTTGCTTCCGGCGTCGCTGCCGGCAACCACATAATCCGTTTTCTTCGAGACACTGCCGGATACCTTGCCACCCGCAGCTTCGATCCGCGCCTTCGCCTCATCACGGCTCATGCCGGGCAAGGTCCCGGTCAACACAAAAGTTTTTCCGGAAAACACACCGCCCTTAGCAGCTTTCTCCTGCCTGAACGTTACACCGCGTGCGATCAGTTGATCAATGACCTCGCGGTTGTGGACCTGTCGCAGGAAATTGGCCACGCTGCGCATGATTTCAGGTCCGACTCCGGACAACAACGGCTCATCCTCCTCCAATCCTTTCGCGCGACGCTTTGTATTCTCCTTCTGCACACGTTCTTTTTCCGCGATCAGTTCATCCCAGTCGGCAGCCAGCAGCGCATCGAGGCTGGCGAAATGACGCGCCAGTATGCGTGAAATCTCCTCACCGACATGATAGATGCCAAGGGCATAGATAAACCGCGCCAGTGTCGTTTTCCGGCTGCTGGTTATCGCCTCGATCACATTTGAAGCGGACTTTTCCGCCATGCGGTCCAGGCCGGCAAGTTGATCGGTCTGCAGCTGATAGAGATCTGCCGGCGTGTTGACCAGGCCCTTGTCGACCAGTTGATCTACCAGTTTTTCGCCGAGCCCCTCGATATCCATTGCCCGGCGCGATGCAAAGTGCAGCAGGGCCTGCTTGCGTTGCGCCGGGCAATAGAGTCCGCCCGTGCAGCGGTAGGCCGCCTCACTCTCGATGCGCTCCACCCTGGACCCGCATACCGGACATTTCTCCGGCATTTCGAACTGCCGCACCTGCGCCGGACGTTTTTCCGGCACCACACGCACAACCTCGGGTATCACATCGCCCGCGCGCCGAACGACAACCGTATCGCCGATATGCACATCTTTCGTCCGCACCTGGTCAAGATTGTGCAACGTGGCATTGGTCACGGTCACGCCGCCGACAAACACCGGATGCAGACGTGCTACCGGTGTCAGCGCGCCGGTGCGGCCGACCTGCACGTCGATTTCCAGAATCTGGCTTACGGCTTCTTCAGCAGGAAACTTGTGCGCGACGGCGAAACGCGGTGCGCGGGAGACAAAACCCAGGCGCTGCTGATCGGCAAGAGCGTTGACCTTGTAGACCACGCCGTCGATGTCATACGGCAGACCGGGGCGTGCCTCACCGATCCGTACGTAATAATCGAGCAGCCCGGTGAAGCCCTGGACCAGGGCGCGTTCGCGGGCCACGCGAAATCCTAGTTTCTCAATATAATCAATAAGTTGTGACAGTTTTTCAGGTAACTCCCAGCCTTCGGCTGCGCCCATGCCGTAGGCAAAAAAAGTCAGCTTGCGCCCGGCCGTGATCCGCGGATCGAGCTGGCGCAATG
>JBMTEY010000011.1:0-34654 GCA_049433545.1 Burkholderiales bacterium
AGGCCAGCGCGGGCACGAATGCGGTGGCGACGAGTCCAGCGATGATGGTCTTCTTAAACATGTTGATTCCCTTTCGTAGTTGGCACATGTGCAATAAATCTGCGAGGCTTTATCAGCAGGTACCGTGCCAGATAAAATTTTGTTTAAAAACATATATTTATAATTAAGACTTGGCCGTAACAAAATTGTCGGCGCCCTATTGAGGTGCATAAATGTCGGACGTTGCACCATGAGATTGCATGCTTGCCCCGGCTTGAAGCACCGGCAAACAATCCGGGCAGGCAGACGAAATTGCTACACTTGGAGCCCGAACGGAGGCCGCATGGACCAGAAGCTGCTGGACGAAATCAATCAAAAGTTGCGTGCCGTGCTGGCGCAAAGCCCTGCGGCAGATCTCGAGAAAAACCTGCGTGCGATGCTCTCTGCATGGTTCAACCGGCTCGACCTGGTCAACCGGGAGGAATTTGACATCCCGAGCGAAGTGCGGGCCCGGGCCCGGGCCCGGTTGGATGAACTCGAGCGCAAGGTGGCGGAACTGGAAGCCGCGTCCACCCGGACGTCATAGCCCTGCATTCCGGGTTTCCGTCAGCCGCGGCCCGGCCGTGGCCGTTGTACCGGTTTCCACCGATTCCGGAATGGCTGATTTCGCGTGTCCCTGGCCGTGCTCTACAGTCGCGCCCTCTCGGGCATGGATGCCCCGCTGGTTACAGTGGAGGCGCATCTTGCCAATGGCCTGCCGGCTTTTACGATCGTCGGGTTGCCCGAAGCCGAAGTGAAGGAGGCCAAGGACCGGGTACGCGCAGCGCTGCAGAACGCGCAGTTCGAATTTCCCGCGCGCCGGATCACCGTCAATCTGGCCCCTGCCGACCTGCCCAAGGAGTCAGGCCGTTTCGACTTGCCGATCGCGCTGGGCATACTTGCTGCGTCCGGACAGCTTGATTGCAAAAACATCGGCGATTACGAATTCGCCGGCGAACTGGCACTCACCGGTGCGCTGCGCCCGGTGCGCGGCGGACTGGCGATGGCGCTGGCAGTGGCAGGGGATCGCAGGGCATTCGTGCTGCCCGCGGCCAATGCCGCGGAAGCCGCTCTGGTGGAAGGGGCGACGGTTTATGCCGCCGCGACCCTGGGCGATGTTTGCGCGCATCTGGCGGGCCGCAGCGGGTTGCCGCGCACATTGCCCGTCAATTGTGTTGAAGAACGGCCGTATCCTGATTTGACCGACGTCAAGGGGCAGCTGCAGGCGCGGCGTGCGCTGGAAATAGCCGCCGCCGGAGCGCATAACCTGCTGATGACCGGACCGCCCGGTACGGGCAAGACCATGCTGGCGCAACGCCTTCCCGGGTTGCTGCCGCCGATGACGCAGCAGGAAGCCGTGGAATCGGCGGCGATACAGTCGGTGGGAACGAGCGGTTTTGATGTCGGCAACTGGAAGCGGCGACCTTACCGCGCGCCGCATCACACGGCTTCGGCGGTGGCGCTGGTGGGCGGCGGCGGAAATCCGCGGCCCGGCGAGATTTCAATGGCGATGCATGGCGTATTATTCCTTGATGAATTGCCCGAGTTCGAACGCAAGGTTCTGGAAGTGCTGCGCGAACCGCTGGAGTCGGGGCGAATCACGGTGTCGCGTGCCGCGCGTCAGGCCGATTTTCCGGCGCGCTTCCAGCTGGTTGCAGCGATGAATCCCTGTCCCTGCGGTTACCTCGGTCATCACAACGCGCGCTGCCGCTGCACACCGGACCAGGTGGCGCGTTATCGTTCGCGCATCTCCGGACCATTGCTCGACCGCATCGACCTGCAGATCGAGGTGCCGGCCCTGCCCCAGGATGACCTGCTGCGTCGCACCTCTGGAGAATCCTCCGCCACCGTACGCCAGCGCGTGGCCACAGCGCGCACCCTGGCCCTGCGCCGACAGAGCAAGCCCAATGCACTGCTGGCGGCACGCGATACCGAAAGTCATTGCAAACCGGATGCGAAGGGAGAGGCCCTGCTCGGCCGGGCGGTGTCGCGGCTCGGCCTGTCGGCGCGTGCCTATCACCGTGTTCTCAGGGTGGCCCGCACCATCGCCGACCTAGCAGGCGAACCCGAGGTATCCGGCACGCACATCGCGGAAGCCATCCAGTACCGCCGTCTGGATCACGCATGAGCGCCACGCCGCGGCACGCGGCACCGATCGCGCTGCCTATACTGGCAACGATACTCGCCGGCCTGGCGATGATCGGCCCGTTTACGATCGACACCTATCTGCCGGCGTTTCCCTATATTGCCGCTGATCTGCAAGGGACTCCGGCCCAGATGCAGCAGACCTTGAGCCTGTACCTGTTTGCAGTCGCACTGATGACCCTGTTCCACGGCACGCTGTCGGATTCGTTTGGAAGACGGCCAGTGATATTGGCGAGCCTGATGCTCTACGTGGTGACTGCGGTTGGCTGCGCGCTGGCCACTACGCTGCCGCAACTGCTGTTCTGGCGTGCGCTTCAGGGACTGTCGGCAGGCGCCGGCATCATCATCGGCAGGGCGATCATTCGCGACAGCCAGCAGGGACATGAGGCGCAACGCCTGATGTCGCTGGTGACCATGATTTTCGGCATCGCGCCGGCTATTGCGCCGGTGATCGGCGGCTGGCTGCAGGCGGCGTCGGGGTGGCGCTCGATTTTCTGGTTCCTTGCGCTGTATGGCGCAGCCATGTTTGTTGCCGCCTGGCGGCGCCTGCCGGAGACGCATCCGGTGGCCGCGCGACAGCCGTTCCGGGCGCTGCCGCTGCTGCGCAACTACGCGCGGCTGGGTGGCAATCCGAAGCTGGTGCTGCTGTGTCTGGTCGTGGCATTCAATTTTTCGGGTTTTTTTCTCTACATCGTTTCCGCGCCGGCCGTGATCTACGACCTGCTCAAACTCACGGCGACGGATTTTCCGTGGTTGTTCGTGCCGGCCATAGGCGGCGTCATGCTCGGCGCATTCCTGTCCGGAAAACTTGCCGGCAAGCTGACGCCGCAGCGCACGGTACTGGCGGGATACCTGACCATGGGTGGCGCGGCCGTGCTGAATATTGCCTACTGCGCCACGCTACCGCCGGCGCTGCCGTGGACCGTGCTGCCAGTGATGATTTACACCGTGGGGATGGCGCTGACCATGCCCAGCGTGACCCTGCTGACACTGGATCTGTATCCGCAGTTGCGCGGCACGACTGCATCGTTGCAGGGATTTGCGCACAGCCTTTTTTCGGGGATCACGGCGGGGGTGATTTCCCCGCTGGTTTCAGGAAGCGCGCTGACGCTCGGCCTGGCCATGAGCCTGTTGTTGCTGGCGGGGGCAAGCGCGTGGACATTGTATGTCCGGGGGAGCCGGCACGGCCGCGAATGATCGCGGCCGCAGTCCTGCCCGACGTAAGGGTCAAGCCGGTTGTTTGACCCGCGCCGGCTATTTCAGCACTGCTCCCAGGGCAGGCCGTCGTAACGCCAGCCGGTTTTCGAGCCGCGATGATGGCTTTCGTCGAGTTCACCCTCGAAGCCGTGCAGCACGTTGTAGACTTGGGTGAAGCCGGCCTCTTCCAGCGCGTGGCCCGCGTCCAGCGAGCGGTTGCCGCTGCGGCAGATCACGATGATCGGGCGGTCGACACTGGCTGCTTTTTTGACGTGGGCGACGAAGTGAGGATTGATGTCCCAGTTCGGACCGTCATTCCACGCGACATGGATGGCTCCCACCGGGTGGCCGACGAACAGGTATTCCATCTCGCTGCGGCAGTCGATGAATACCGAGTTCGGGTTCTTCTTGAGGAATTCGTGGGCTTCCTTGGGTTCGAGATGTTTCATGGCGCATCGCAGGTCGTCGGGGAAGGCGCATTATAGGCGCGCGCCGCATTCCGGGCCAGAAGCCGGGGTGTGCACTAAGCCCATGATAAAATTCGCGCTTTTTCGGCCTTCCGGGCCGTCATCAGGCGCTGCGTGAATCCATGAGTCACTCCCGTATCCGGCAATTGCCCGAACTCCTGTCGCGCCGCATCCTGATCCTCGACGGCGCCATGGGCACCATGATCCAGAACTACAAGCTGGACGAGGCGGCCTATCGCGGCAAACGCTTCCGGGATTTCGCGCATGAAGTGAAAGGCAACAACGACCTGCTGGTGCTGACGCAGCCGCAGATCATCCGCGAGATCCACGAGCAGTATCTCGATGCCGGCGCCGACATCATCGAGACCAACACCTTCAATTCGACCTCGGTCGCCATGGCGGATTACCACATGGAAGACCTGGTCTACGAGTTGAACGTCGAAGCGGCAAAACTGGCACGCGCAGCGGCTGATGTCTACGAAAAGAAGGATGCAGCGCGGCCGCGCTTCGTCGCCGGTGCGCTGGGGCCGACCAACCGCACGGCGTCGATTTCGCCGGACGTCAACGATCCGGGTTTCCGCAATACCAGCTTCGATGCGCTGGTGGCGGCGTACACCGAGGCCATCCGCGGGCTGGTCGACGGTGGCGCCGACCTGTTCCTGGTGGAAACCATCTTCGACACGCTGAACGCCAAGGCGGCGCTGTTCGCGATCGACCAGTACTGCGAGGAGCACAAGCTCGAAATGCCGGTGATGATCTCAGGCACCATCACCGACGCCTCGGGCCGCACGCTGTCGGGCCAGACGCCGGAAGCGTTCTGGAACTCTGTGCGCCATGCGAAACCGATCACGGTCGGGCTGAACTGCGCGCTGGGCGCGAAGCTGATGCGGCCGTACATCGAGGAAATCTCGACGGTGGCCGATACCTTCATCTGCGCTTATCCCAACGCCGGATTGCCCAACCCGCTGGCGCCTACGGGATACGACGAACTGCCGGACGACACTGCGGCGTATCTGCTCGACTTCGCCAAAAGCGGCTTCGTCAACGTCGTCGGCGGCTGCTGCGGCACGACGCCGCCGCACATCCGCGCGATCGCACAGATCGTGAAAGACCTGCCGCCGCGCAGGGTGCCGCAGATCGAGAAAAAAACCCGGCTGTCGGGGCTGGAGCCGCTGAACATCGGCGACGACTCGCTGTTCGTCAACGTCGGCGAGCGCACCAATGTCACCGGTTCGCGCGCCTTCGCCAGGCTGATCCTCGCCGGCAACTACGCCGAGGCGGTGGCGGTGGCGCGCCAGCAGGTGGAGAGCGGCGCGCAGGTGATCGACGTCAACATGGACGAGGCGATGCTCGATTCGAAGGCGGCGATGACCACCTTCCTCAATCTGATCGCATCCGAGCCGGACATCTCGCGGGTGCCGGTGATGATCGACTCCTCGAAATGGGAGGTGATCGAAGCCGGGCTGAAGTGCGTACAGGGCAAGGCCATCGTCAACTCGATCAGCATGAAGGAGGGCCTGGCGCCCTTCAAGCACCAGGCGCGGCTGGCGCGGCGCTATGGCGCCGCGGTGGTGGTGATGGCCTTCGATGAGCAGGGTCAGGCCGATACGTTGCAGCGGCGCATCGAAATTTCGAAGAAGGCCTACGACATCCTGGTCGATGAAATCGGCTTACCGCCGGAAGACATCATCATCGATCCGAACATTTTCGCGATCGCCACCGGCATCGAGGAACACAACCGTTACGCCATCGATTTCATCGAGGCCACGCGCTGGATACGGCAGAACCTGCGTTACGCGCGGGTCAGCGGCGGACTGTCGAACGTGTCGTTTTCGTTCCGCGGCAACGACCCGGTGCGCGAGGCGATTCATACGGCATTCCTCTATCACGCGATCAAGGCCGGGCTGACCATGGCCATCGTCAACGCCGGCCAGATCGGCGTCTACGACGAGATTCCCAAGGACCTGCTCGAGCATGTCGAGGACATCCTTTTTGACCGCCGACCCGATGCGGCGGAGCGCATGGTGACTTTTGCCGAAACCGTCAAGGGCAAGGGCAGGGTGGCCGTCGAAGACCTGGCCTGGCGCGAGGCGCCGGTAGCCGAGCGGCTGACCCACGCGCTGGTCAGGGGCATCACCAACTGGATCGTTGAAGACACCGAGGAAATGCGCCTGAAGATCGAAGCCGAAGGCGGGCGTCCGATCCAGGTCATCGAAGGTCCGCTGATGGACGGCATGAACGTGGTCGGCGACCTGTTCGGCGCCGGCAAGATGTTCCTGCCCCAGGTGGTGAAGTCGGCGCGGGTGATGAAGCAGGCGGTGGCCCACCTGGTGCCCTATATCGAAGCGGAAAAGGCGCGCCTGGGCGACGTGCGCGCCAAAGGCAAGATCGTGCTCGCCACGGTGAAAGGCGATGTCCACGACATCGGCAAGAACATCGTTGCGGTCGTGCTCCAGTGCAACAACTACGAGGTGGTGAACCTCGGCGTGATGGTGCCGTGGAAGCAGATTGCCGAGGTGGCGGAGAAGGAAAAGGCCGACATCATCGGCCTCTCCGGGCTGATCACGCCGTCGCTGGAGGAAATGGCGCACAACGCGCGAGAAATGCAGCGCGCGGGCATGAGCGTTCCGCTGCTGATCGGCGGTGCGACGACCTCGCGCGTGCATACCGCGGTGAAAATTGCGCCGCATTATTCCGGGCCGGTGGTATGGGTGCCGGATGCCTCGCGCAGCGTCAGCGTGTGTTCCAGCCTGCTCTCCGATGACCAGCGCAAGGGTTATCTCAACGATGTCGCTGCTGAATACGAACGCATCCGCGAGCAGCATGCGGGCAAGAAGGGCCGGGAACTGATTTCGCTGGCCGAAGCACGGGCCAATGCGCATGCCACCGACTGGCGGCGCTACGTGCCGCCGAAGCCCGAGATGATCGGGCTGAAGCCGCTGAAGAACTACGACCTTGCCGAAATCGCCCGCCATATCGACTGGGGTCCGTTTTTCCAGACCTGGGACCTGGCCGGGCCGTATCCGGCGATCCTCAAGGATCCGGTGGTCGGCGAAGAGGCGCGCAAGGTGCTCGCCGACGGGCAGGCCATGCTGAAGAAAATCATCGAAGGCCGCTGGCTCACGGCGAACGGCGTGTTCGGCCTGTTTCCCGCCGCGCGCGTTGATCACGAGGACATCGCTATCTATGCCGACGAGTCGCGCACGAAGAAGCTGATGACCTGGCACAACCTGCGCCAGCAGAACCGCAAGCCGACCGGGCGGCCGAACCTGTGCATCGCCGATTTCGTCGCACCTCAGGAATCGGGCGTTGCCGATTACGCCGGCGTTTTCGCGGTGACGGCCGGGCTCGGCATCGAAAAACGGATCGCACTTTTCGAGAAGCAGCACGACGATTATTCGGTGATCCTACTCAAGGCCCTGGCCGACCGCCTGGCCGAGGCTTTCGCCGAATTGCTGCACCTGCGGGTGCGCCGGGAATTCTGGGGATACGCAAAAGACGAGGCGCTGGACAACGATGCGCTGATCGCTGAAAAGTATCGTGGCATACGCCCGGCACCGGGTTATCCGGCGTGCCCGGATCACACCGAAAAAGGCGCTCTGTTCGAACTGCTGCAGGCCGGCCGCATCGACATGCGCCTGACCGAATCCTTCGCCATGTTGCCGGCGTCATCGGTCAGCGGATTCTATTTGTCGCATCCCGAGTCGCAGTATTTTGCGATCGGCAAGATCGACCGCGACCAGGCGGCGGATTACGCGCGTCGCAAAGGCATGTCCGTCACTGATGCCGAACGCTGGCTGGCACCGGCGCTCGGTTACGACCCCGCTTGACGCAGCTTTCCGTTGCGCCTGCCGCGCAGTTCCTTGCGCTTGCCCACGCCGGTCGCAACGCCGGGTGGCGCTACCTGGTGGGCATTTCCTTCATCGCAGCGGCCTGGCTGGTCGGCGGCAACATCGCCTATGTGCTGGCGCTGCAGCTGCCGCTGGGCCGCGTCACCGAGTTTGTCGCGGTCAACGCGAGCGTGCTGATGCTGCTCGCCGGCGTCCTCATCGCGGTCCATCTGCTGCACCGCCGTGGCTGGCGCACGCTGGTCACGCCGCGGCAAGCGCTGGACTGGGGGCGCATCGCCGAAGGCGCCGTGGTGTGGGCCGTGCTCGCGGTGGCGTTCGCGGTCGTGGAAAGCCTGCTTTACCCGGGGCGTTATGCGTGGAGCCTGGATCTGCAGCGCTGGCTGCCGTTCCTGCTGGCCGCGCTGCTGCTGACCCCGCTGCAGTGTGCCGCCGAGGAACTGGTGTTCCGCGGCTACCTGGTGCAGGCGCTGGGCCGCTGGCTGCGCCATCCCGCGCTGCTGGCGGTGCTGAGCAGCGCGATATTCACAGCGCCGCATCTCTACAACCCGGAAGTCGCTGCCTACGGACTGGCGATCATGGCAGCCAATTATTTCGTGATGGGGTTTTTCCTTGCGAGCGTCGCGCTGCGCGACGGACGGCTGGAACTGGCCATAGGCGCGCACGCGGGAAACAACCTGTTGCTCGCAGTGTTCATCAATTATGAGGATTCGGTATTCCGCACCGAGTCGGTGTTCACGGCGGGGGTGCTCGATCCCGTATATTCCCTGGTGACGCTGCTGCTGAGCATGATGCTGTTTCACCTGTGGGTTTTCAGGAGGTTTGCGATCCGCCATGAGTGACCGGTTCTCCGCTGCGGAAGTCGCGGATTTTCTGCGCGACGGCTACCAAGTGGTGCGCGGCCTGGTGCCGGCGGCCGCCTGCGCGCGCCTGCGCGCACTTGCCGAACGCGATCTCGCCGAGGCAAGGCCTCCCGTCGAATACGAAGCCGAAACCCGTTATCCCGGGGCGCCGCAATCGCTGGATGCGCCAGGCGGTCGCACGGTACGACGCCTGCTGCAAGCCTATGCGCGTGATGCTGAGTTCCGGGAATGGGCGACCGCGACTCCGATCGTCAGCCGGCTGCGGCAGCTACTGGGGTCGCAGATCGCACTGTCGCAGGCGCATCACAACTGCGTCATGACCAAGGACCCGCGTTACAGCAGCGTCACCAGCTGGCATCGCGACATCCGTTACTGGTCGTTTCAGCGTCCGGAGCTGGTTTCGGTGTGGCTGGCTCTGGGAGAAGAACGCAGGGATAACGGATGCCTGCTGCTGCTGCCGGGTTCGCACGCGATGGATTTCGATGCAACGCGGCTGGATGAAGCGCAGTTCCTGCGCACCGATGCTGCCGAAAATGCGGCTCTGCTGCAGACGCAGGTATGCGCCGAACTGGATCCCGGCGATGTGCTGTTTTTTCACTGCCGGCTGTTTCACGCCGCGGGGCATAACCGCGCCGCGCACACCAAATTTTCCGTGGTGTACACCTACCGCGCGCTGGACAATTTGCCGCTGCCCGGTTCGCGTTCCGCTGGCCTGCCCGAGGTTAATCTGTAAGTATTTGTTTTTAAACGGTATTTAAGTGCAGCTTCACGCGCGGCTCGGTGCGCCGCGTGATCAGCCGCGCCAGCGTGTCGAAAAACACCTTGGCGAAACCGTGCAGCGCGTAGAGGTGCATGCGGTAAAGCGAGATGTACATCATTCGCGCGAACAGGCCTTCGATGAACAGGCTGCCGCCGATCAGCGCGCCCATCAGGCTGCCGACGGTGGAATAGTCGCCCAGCGATACCAGCGAGCCGAAGTCGCGGTAGACGAAGGGGCGCGGCGGTTTGTCGGCGAGGCGGCGTCGCAGCGTGGAAGTCAGCAGCGTGGCCTGCTGGTGCGCGGCCTGTGCGCGCGGCGGCACGTTGTGGTCGCGCCCCGGCCACGGGCAGGCCGCGCAGTCGCCGAGCGCAAAAATGTCCGGGTCGCGCGTGGTCTGCAGTTGCGGTGTCACCACCAGCTGGTTGAGCCGATTGGTTTCCAGGCCGGCAATGTCCTTCAGGAAATCCGGAGCCTTGATGCCGGCGGCCCACACCGTCAGTTCCGCCGGAATTTTGCGGCCATCGGCGAGGATCACGCCGTCGTGTTCGACGGCGGTGACGCGCGCGCCGGTGAGCACCTGCACCCGCAGTTTTTCCAGCAGTTCGGTAGTCGATGTCGACAGGCGTTCGGGCAGCGCCGGCAGCACGCGCGGGCCGGCTTCGATCAGAGTGATGCGGATGTCGCGCTCGGCGTCGATGCGCTCCAGCCCGAAGGCCACCAGTTCGCGGGTGGTGTGATGCAGTTCGGCGGCGAGTTCGACGCCGGTGGCGCCGGCGCCGATGATCGCGACATGCAGTTGTTCGGGCCGCAGGGGTTCACGCTGGGCATTGGCGCGGATGCAGGCGTTGATCAGCCGGTTATGGAAACGTTCCGCCTGCAGCGGCGTGTCGAGGCTAATGGCGTGTTCCTGCGCACCCGGCGTACCGAAATCGTTGGTGCCGCTGCCCACCGCGAGGACCAGTGTGTCGTAGCGGATCTCGCGCTCGCCGATCAGCAGCCTGCCTTCTTCGTCGTGCGTGGGCGCGACCCGCACCACGCGGCGTTCGCGGTCCAGCCCCGCCATGCTGCCGAGGCGGAAGCGGAAATGGTGCCAGCGCGCCTGCGCCAGGTAATCCAGCGTGTGCTGGTCGATGTCCATGCTGCCCGCAGCGACCTCGTGCAGCAGCGGTTTCCACAAGTGGGTGCGCGACCGATCGATCAGCGTGACCTGTGCCTGGCCGCGGCGGCCGACGCTGTCACCCAGCCGTGTCGCCAGTTCGAGTCCGCCGGCGCCGCCGCCGACGATGACTATGCGGTGCGGATCATTTGCGGTGGACGGAGACTGATCGTTCATGTGCATAAAATTCCCTGATCCAGTATCGCATGCGGTTATGATTCCCGGCCATGGCCCGACGCAACAGCATCGATCATTACCGGGATCATGCCGGGAATTATGACGCCAGCGCGCAGCGCACGATGGCGCTGCGCCGGCGCACGATTTCCCGGCTGGCGCTGCAGCCTGGCGACGTCGTGCTCGACGCCGGCTGCGGCACCGGCCTGAGTTTCCCGCTGTTGCTGGAAGCAGTAGGCAGCGCCGGCGCCGTGATCGGAGTGGAGCACAGCCCCGAAATGCTGGCGCTCGCACGGGCGCGGGTGGCCGCAGGCGGATGGCGCAACGTTACCCTGATCGGGTCGGCGATGGAAACGGCGCACTGGCCCGCAGCAGTGAACGCCGTGCTGTTCAACTATGCGCATGACGTGATCCGGTCGCCCGCAGCGCTGGCCAGCGTGTTCCGCCAAGCGCAGGGCGGCGCGCGCGTGGCGGTTGCCGGCATCAAACATCCGCCGCGCTGGCTGGATCCGTTCCGTTTGTACCGGCGCTTCAAGTCGCGCGGCTGTTACACCAGCATGGAAGGGCTGGAGACCCCCTGGGACCGGCTGCTGGCGTATGTGCCGGACCTGCGGGTCGAGAGTACGCTGCTGGGCACCGGCTTCATCGCCTGGGGCCGTTATCGCGGCGCGCCGGAATAAACCGCGCCGGTGTATGTTTATTGCGGCAGCGGCGACTGATATCCGGAGGTTGATGTCAGTGATGGACAATTCCGGAGAATGTCGTGACGACCAGACGTATATTGATGCTGTTTCCCAAGGACTGGGACCGGGTGGAGCTCGAACACCCGCGTTACCAGGCCGGCTACCGGTTTTTTTACGAAGGGTTTGATCTATTCCGTTTTCCTGACAATGCGCGCCTGCTGACCTTTGATGCACGGCGTTATGTCGACCTGCTGGTGCGGCGTTACCGCGGCCGCATCGACGGCGTGGTCAGCAACAATGAACATTTCGGTGCGCTGATCGCCGCGGTGGTGGCCCGGCGACTGGGGCTGCCGGGCATGGATCCGGCGGTCATCATCGCCGCCCAGCACAAGTACTATTCGCGCTGCCTGCAGCAGAAAATCGTTCCTGAGGCGACGCCGCGGTTTTCGGTGCTGCCCTACTCGAAACACATCGACCGCGGGCCGGAAATCGGCTTTCCCTGTTTCGTGAAACCGGTGAAGGCGACCTATTCCGTGCTGGCGCGTCGTGTCGACAATCTCGGGCAGTTGCGGGCGCTGCTCGCTTTTTCGCCGCTGGAACGCCTGATCCTGCGCAAGCTGGTGCAGCCTTTTGACGACCTGATGCCGCTGTACACGCCGTTTTCGATCGGCGCGCGCGCGATGATCGCCGAGGAAATCCTGCGCGGCGACCAGATCAACATCGACGGTTACGTGCACAAGGGCAGGGTGACGGTGCTGGGCATGGTCGACGAAGTGATGTATCCCGGCACTCAGGCCTTCATGCGTTTTGAATATCCTTCGCGGCTGGATGACGGCATGCGCCGGCGCGTGACGGCGCTGACGGAAAAACTGTTGGCGGGATTTGACTACAGCCACGGCTTTTTCAACGTCGAGATGGTCATCGACCGCGAATCCGGCGCCATCCGCATCGTCGAGATCAACCCGCGTATGGCCTCGCAGATCATGAACCTGTACCGGCGCGTAGAAGGCTGCGATCCCTATGCCATGCTGCTGGACCTCGCGACGGGTGAGGCGCCGCAGCCGGTGCGGGGTGCCGGCGAATTCCGCGCCGCGGCGAGTTTTGTGTTCCGCCGTTTCGACGGCCGCGCGCCTGAGCGCGTGCTGTCGCTGGCTCAGATCGAGGCCATCCACCGCCGTTATCCGGATGCACGGCTGATGCTTTACCTGAAACGCGGCATGGGTCTTGCACGTGAAATGAAATGGCTGGGCAGCCACCGCTACGCGGTGCTCAACCTCGGCGGCCGCGACGCCGCCGACCTGCATACGCGCTACGAGGCTATCCGCCGCGAGCTTGCGCTGGGTGCGGGCGCGCCAGGCTGAGCCGGCCGATCACCGCCTGGTACTGAAGCGGATTTCGCACAGTTCCGGGTGCGGGGCAGCGGCTTTGCAGCGCGGATCGCGTATCATTTGCCCCGAATTCAAAAGACTGAACATGCATATCCACATACTCGGCATCTGCGGAACCTTCATGGGCGGGCTTGCCGTGCTGGCGCGTGCCGCCGGCCACCGGGTGACCGGCTGCGATGCCAACGTCTATCCGCCGATGAGCACCCAGCTCGAAGCGCAGGGCATCACGCTGATCCAGGGGTACGAACCCGACCAGGTCGACCTCAGGCCCGACGTGTTTGTCATCGGCAACGTGGTCACGCGTGGCAATCCGCTGATGGAGGCCGTGCTCAACCGCGGCCTGCCGCACGTCTCCGGCCCGCAATGGCTGCGTGACCATGTCCTGCAGGGCCGCTGGGTGCTGGCTGTCGCCGGCACCCACGGCAAGACCACCACCAGTGCAATGCTGGCGTGGATCCTCGAACACGCCGGGCTCAATCCCGGTTTCCTGATCGGCGGCGTGCCGCAGAATTTCGACGTGTCGGCGCGCCTGACCGAAACGCCGTTTTTCGTGATCGAGGCCGATGAATACGACACTGCGTTCTTCGACAAGCGTTCGAAGTTCGTGCATTACGCGCCGCGTACCCTGGTGCTCAACAACCTCGAGTACGACCACGCCGATATTTTTCCCGACCTCGCGGCGATCGAAACCCAGTTCCATCACCTGGTGCGCATCGTGCCCGGCAACGGCCTGATCGTGGCCAACGGCGCCGATGCGGCGCTGGAGCGTGTGCTGGCGCGCGGTGCGTGGACGCCGGTGGAGCATTTCGGCGGCAAGGGCGCATGGCAGGCCGGCGAGGCCGATGCGCACGGCGCTTTCGAAGTGACCCACGAAGGCGCGTCGCGCGGCCGCGTGATGTGGGAGCTGCCCGGCGAGCACAACCGCATGAACGCGCTGGCCGCCATCTCCGCGGCAAGACATGCCGGCGTACCGGCAGTCGGCGCCGTCGATGCGCTGGGCCAGTTCCAGGGCGTACGGCGGCGCATGGAAACCCGCGGCACGGTGCGCGGCATCACCGTCTACGACGATTTTGCGCACCATCCGACGGCGATCGCCACCACCGTCGCGGGATTGCGCCGCAAGGCCGGCGCTGCGCGCATCCTCGCGGTGATCGAACCGCGTTCCAACACCATGAAGCTGGGCGTGATGAAACAGGCGCTGCCCGGTAGCCTCTCTGCGGCCGACCGCGTCTACTGTTACAGCGGCGGCATCAACTGGGATGCCGCCGAAGCGCTGGCGCCGCTGGGCGACAAGGCACAGGTGCACAGCGATCTCGCGGCATTGATCGACGCCGTAGCCTCCGCTGCGCGGACGGGTGACCACGTGCTTATCATGAGCAACGGCGGTTTTGGTGGCATCCACGACAAGCTTCTGCAGCGCCTGGCGGCGTGATGGTGTTCCCGCCGTGGTGAATATTCCCGACGACGCGCTGGGCGCGTTCTGCCGGCATACCCATGTCGCGCTTTCCGGATCAGGTTTGGGCCCGCTCGCCAACCTGACCTTCGGCGTCAAGGACATCTACGACATTGCCGGGCACAGCACCGGCTTTGGCAGCCCCGACTGGCTGGCCACACACGACGCGGCGACGCGTACTGCGCCGGTCGTCACGGCGCTGCTCGCCGCCGGCGCCGACATGGCGGGCAAAACCCAGACCGACGAACTGACCTACAGCCTCAACGGCGAAAACGCGCATTACGGCACGCCGGTCAACGTCAACGCGCCCGGGCGCATTCCCGGCGGCTCGTCCAGCGGATCGGCGGCGGCGGTTGCCGGCGGGCTGGTCGATTTCGCGCTCGGCAGCGACACCGGCGGCTCGGTGCGCGCGCCGGCGGGTTTCTGCGGCATCTACGGCATGCGGCCGACGCACGGGCGGGTGTCGCTGGAGGGAGCCTGCCCGCTGGCGAAAAGTTTCGACACCGCGGGCTGGTTTGCGCGCGATGCGGCATTGCTGGAACGTGTCGGGCAGGTGCTGCTGGGCATGGAGACTGCGCCTGCGCCCGGAAGGTTCATGCTGGCCGAAGACGCGGTCGCGCTGCTCGACAGTGCGGCGGCGGAAGCATTCGATGCGGCGCTGGCATCCGTGCGCGCCGTCTGCGGACCGCTGCATCCGGTCACCGTCAGCAGTGAAGGACTGCCGCAGTGGTTCCAGGCCTTCCGCGTGCTGCAGGGCGCGGAAATCCACGCCGAGCACGGCGACTGGGTGGCGCGGGTAAAACCGAAACTCGGTCCCGGCGTGAAGGAACGCATTGAGTGGACCGCGACCATCCGGCCCGCAGACGTCGCACAGGCGCAGCGCATGCGCGATGCGGCGCGCGCGCACATGGATACGCTGCTCGCCGGCAATGCCGTGCTGGTGCTGCCGACGCTGCCCGACATCGCGCCGCTGCTGAACACGCCCGCCGCCGCGCTCGACGACTTCCGCGCGAAGGCGATGAGCCTGCTGTGCATCGCCGGACTGGCGGGATTGCCCCAGATCAGCATGCCGCTGGCAACCCTGCACGGCTGTCCGTTCGGTGTCTCCATCATCGGCGGGCGCGGCACGGACGCGCTGCTGCTGGCGCTGGCGCGGCGCATCGCCGGGTGAACCGCGGGTGCTGGTCTACATCCATGGTTTCAACAGCTCGGCGCTGTCGTACAAGGCCGGCCTGCTGCGCGATCACATGGCCAAGCTGGGCCTGGCGCAGCACTACGCCTGTCCCGAACTGGCGCATAGGCCGGCGCAGGCGATGGCGCAACTCGAAACGCTGCTCACCGGCCTCGATCCGGGCGGGGTGACACTGGTGGGTTCTTCCCTCGGCGGCTTTTATGCGACTTCGCTGGTCGAACGTTTCGGTGCACGCGCGGTGCTGGTCAATCCCGCGGTGCGTCCATATGAACTGCTGACCGGTTGCCTGAAGCCGCAAAGAAACCTCTATACCGGCGCCGCCTATGAATTCACGACGGCACATCTCGATGATCTGCGCGCGCTGGAAGTCGGCCGCATCAGCCCTGATCGTTATCTGCTGATCACCGCCACCGGCGACGAGGTGCTCGATTACCGCGACGGGGTCGAACGTTATGCCGGCTGCGCGCAGATCATCTTCGAGGGCGGCGATCACGGTTTCCGCGAATTCGCCGATTACCTCGACACCGTCGTCGCGTTCTGGCAGCGCGGGCGCGTATAATTCCGCCTCATTCCTCCCCTGCGCGGCATGGTCGCGCAATCCCCGCGGTTTCACCATTCCGATGAACGTTTTTTACGAAGAAGACGGCGAGTTCAGGGTCGGCGCCGTGCTCGCCGACAACGACACCTCGCTGCAGGTCGAGGCGCCGCACGGCAAACGCTCCAAGGTGAAGTCGTCGGCGGTGCTCCTGCGTTTTGAAGTGCCCGCGCATACCGCATTCATGCAGGAGGCGCAGGCACAGGCCGATGCCATTGATGTTGATTTTCTGTGGCAATGTTGCGGTTCTGATGAATTTGCCTACGATGTGCTGGCGCGCGAGTACTACGGCCATGCCCCGAGCGCATTCGAAGCCGCCGGAGTGTTGATGCGCCTGCACGGCGCGCCGATGTATTTCTACAAAAAGGGCCGCGGCCGCTACAGGGCCGCACCTGAAGAATCGCTGAAAGCGGCACTGGCCAGTGTCGAGCGCAAGCGTTTGCAGGCCGTGGCCAAAGCCGCTTATATCGCTGAACTTTCCGCCGGACGTTTGCCGGAAGCATTCCGGCCGCAACTGGATACGCTGCTCTACAAGCCGGACAAAAACAGCATCGAATGGAAGGCGCTGGATGAAGCCAGCGCTGCAGCCAGGGTGACACCGGTGCGGCTGCTGGAACGCTGCGGCGCGTTGCAGGATACCCACGCCTATCATCTCAACCGTTTTCTGTTCGAGCATTTTCCACGCGGCGCCGGCTTTCCGGAGTTGCCCGCGGCCGATGCGCCGGGGGAGTTGCCGCTGGCCGATGTCCAGGCCCACAGCATCGACGACGCGGAAACGACGGAAATCGACGATGCCTTTTCGCTGCAGGAACTGCCTGGCGGCCTGCGCCGCCTCGGCGTCCATATCGCCGCGCCGGCGCTGGGCATTGCGCCGCAGTCACCGCTGGACGCGGTGGCGCGCGAGCGCCTGTCGACGGTGTATTTCCCCGGTGGCAAGATCACCATGCTGCCGGACGAGGCGGTGGCGGCATACACGCTGGCGGCGGGGCGCGCCTGTCCTGCGCTTTCGGTCTATTTCGACATCGCGCCGGATTTTTCGGTGCGCGGGCATGAGACGCGCGTCGAACGCGTGTTCATCGCCGACAACCTGCGGCACGAGACGCTGGAACCGGTGTTCAATGCGGAAACGCTGGCGCGCGGCAGCGTGGATCATGCGCAGGGCGCCGCACTGGCATGGTTGTGGCAGTTTGCGGGACATCGCCTGGTGGTGCGCAAGGGTGATGCGCCGCGCGGCGAGGATCGTCCCGAGTTCGTATTCCGCGTCAGCGACGGGCGGGTATCGATCACACCCCGCCGCCGCGGTACGCCGATTGACCAGGTCGTCGCTGAGCTGATGATCCTCGCCAACAGCACTTGGGCCGCGGATCTGCGCGACAGCGGCCATGCCGCGCTGTTTCGCGTGCAGAGCGGCGGCAAGGTGCGCACCAGCACCGTGGCGGGACCGCACGACGGACTGGGCGTGGAGCACTACCTGTGGGCGACTTCGCCGCTGCGCCGTTACGCCGACCTGGTCAACCAGCGGCAGCTGATCGCGCAAGCGCGCGGCGGATCGCCGGTCTACCAGGCGAAGGACACCGCGCTGCTGGCGGCGATGCGCGATTTCGAAGCGGCGTACGAGACTTATGCCGAATACCAGCGCACCATGGAACGTTACTGGAGCCTGCGCTGGCTGCTGCAGGAAAAAACCGCCCGGGTGGCCGGGGTCGTGCTGCGCGAGAACCTGGTGCGGCTGGATGTGTTGCCGGTCACCCAGCGCGTACCGTCCCTGCCGGCGACCGTGGCGCCGGGTGCGCGGGTCGAACTGGTCGTGGGCGACGTCGACCTGCTGGAACTGGGGGTGCATCTCGAATTTGCGGCGGCGTTGCCGGCCGCCGAACGTGAGTAGATGCTGACACCAGGCATAACCTAGAGTCTGCTTTAAGCAATGATCATAATTACATGATAAATAATGTTTTTATTGCTATTTTTAGGAGCTTGTCTAGAATAAGCCCATGAAGTCCAAGCCTGTCGCCAATGTCGTGACCCTGCCGCGGCGCGCGAAGCATCCGCGCCGCGGATCGTGGGCCGGCGCGGTGGATCGGCTGGATGTACGCGTCGCCGACTGGAACGGCGCATCGCCGATTTCGACCGGCGTTACGCGCAGATGACGATACGCGCGCGTTTCAGCGCTGCCGGCGTGCTGTCGCTGCTGGTGCATGCCTTTGTGATCTTCGGCCTGACCTTCACCATGCCCGAACTGCGCGGGTTGCAGAACCTGACGCCGCCGCTGGAAGTGGTGCTGGTCAACACCAAGTCGCCGGCCAAGCCGAGCAAGGCCGATGCCCTGGCGCAGCACAATCTCGACGGCGGCGGCAATACCGACGCCAAACAGCGCGCCAAAAGCCCGCTGCCGGCGATCACCCGGGATACCCAGACCACCGAGCTGCAACTTGCGCAGAAAAGGGTGGCCGAACTAGAGCAGGAGGCGCAGCGGCTGCTGGCGCGCAAGGGCAAGCCACAGGTGAACAACGCCCCGGTGAAACCTGAAACCCTGACGCCGCCCGAAGTGGCACCAGTGGCGGACAGCACCGAACTGCTGCAGCGCAGCCTGGCGATTGCGCGGCTAGAGGCCCAGATCAGCAAGGACTGGAACAGCTACCAGGAGCGCCCGCGCCGCAAGTTCATCGGCGCGCGCGCGCAGGAATACCGTTTTGCCCGCTATGTCGAGGACTGGCGGCAGAAAATCGAACGCATCGGCGAGCTGAATTATCCGCAGACGGCGCGCGACCAGCGCATCTACGGCAGCCTGGTGGCGACGGTGTCGATCAAGGCCAACGGCACCCTGGAAAAAGTCCAGATCGACCGTTCCTCCGGGCACAAGCTGCTCGACGATGCGACGATACGCATCGTGACCCTGGCCGCACCCTACGCGGCGTTCCCGGCCAACATCGCCCGCGACACCGACATCCTGCATATCACCCGGACCTGGACGTTCACGCGGGCGGACCAGTTCGTCAGCCAGTGACCCATGACCGACCGCTACGCAGTCATCGGCAATCCGGTCGAACACAGCAAATCGCCGCAGATCCATGCGGAGTTTGCGCGGCAGACCGGGCAGGATATTTCCTATGAAAGGTTGTCAGCCCCACTCGATGCCTTCGAGGTGACGGTGCGGAAGTTTTTCGACGAGGGTGGCAAGGGGCTGAACGTCACGGTGCCGTTCAAGCGCGGAGCATGGCATATGGTCAATACACATGCCGGTGATGCGCTGGATGCGGAAGCGGTGAATACCATCAAAGCTGAGGCCGGAAAACTCATCGGTTACAACACCGACGGCACAGGTTTGGTAAACGATCTCAAGAAAAATATCGGGATCGAAATTGCTGGCAAACGGGTGTTGCTGCTGGGCACGGGCGGTGCTGCATATGGCGTAATGTTCCCGTTATTACGCGAGAATCAAGCGTTGACACTTGCCTACCGGACCCTTGAGAAAGCACAAAGGCTGGTAAAGACAGTCGAGAATCATCAGGGTGTAACAGGGACAGGCCTGAAAGCCAAACCGTACAGCGGACTCGCCGGCGAGCAGTTTGATATTGTGATCAATGCAACATCCGCTGGCCTTAGCGATGAAATGCCGCCACTGCCCCCGGGTATTTTCGCTTCAGGTGCACTTGCCTACGACATGGTCTACGGCCGCGACACGCCCTTCATGGAGTTTGCACGCGAGGCCGGCGCGCGCGCCGTCGACGGCCTCGGCATGCTGGTCGAGCAGGCGGCGGAGTCCTTTTTCATCTGGCGCGGCGTGCGTCCGGATACGGCATCGGTGATTGCGCTGTTACGCGGTCCCCGCTGAATCCGACAGCCTGATCTGTACTGACCATGGCCAAGGCCAAAGCCGCCGCGCGACCGACGCTGTTGCGCCTGCTGCTGCGCTGGACCTGGCGCGGGCTGCTGCTGGCGCTGATCCTGCTGGCTGCGGTGCAGTTCTGGTTCCTGGTGCACGTCTGGTACTGGGTGGACCATAATCCCGAGACCACGGCCTTCATGCGCGCGCGCCTGGAAATCCTGCGCGAGGACAATCCCCAGGCAAGACTGCGCCGGCAGTGGGTGCCGTACCAGCGCATTTCCGCAAACCTGAAGCGCGCAGTGGTGGCCTCGGAGGACGCCAAGTTCTCCACCCACCGGGGATTCGACTGGGACGGCATCCGTTACGCACTGGAAAGAAACCTGCGTGAAGGCGAAATCGTCGCCGGCGGCTCGACCATTACCCAGCAACTCGCCAAGAACCTGTTCTTTACCGGGGAGCGCGCCTGGTGGCGCAAGGCCCAGGAAGCGGCGGTCACCGTGATGCTCGAAACCATCATGAGCAAACGGCGCATCCTCGAAATCTACCTGAATGTCATTGAGTGGGGCGAAGGCGTCTATGGCGCGGAAGCGGCGTCACGCCATCATTACGGCATCAGCGCAGCGGCGCTGGACGCAGGGCAGGCGGCACGACTGGCAGCCATCGTGCCCAGCCCGCGCCGCTACGGACCTGGCAGCAATACCGCCTACCTGCAGCAGCGCACACAGACCATAATGGCGCGCATGAACGGCGCGCGGTTGCCCTAGTTGCGGCTGGAGACATCCGGAAACGCCACATGAATCATCGGCTTGCACGCAACCCCCGGCGTCAGGCGCTGACCGGTCAGATCTCGATCTGGGTGCCCAGTTCGATTACCCGGTTGGTCGGCAGGTTGAAATAATGGACCACGCTGCTGGCGTTGCGAGCCATGGCGGCGAACATGCGTTCACGCCACAGCGCAATGCCGCCATTGGCGGCAGGAATCAGCGTTTCCCGGCTGAGGAAGAACGAGGTTTCCATCATCTCGAACACGAGCCCGTGTTCGCGGCACAGCCCCAGTGCCTGCGGCACGTCGGGCTGGTTCTTGAAGCCGAAGTTGATGATCACCTGCCAGCAACCGTTGCCGAGCGAGGTTACCGAAACGCGTTCGCTGAACGGCACCCACGGCACGTCCTTGATGGTCACTGTGAGAAAGACAACTCGCTCGTGCAGCACCTTGTTGTGCGACAGGTTGTGCAATAGCGCGTGTGGTACCGCATCCGGATTGGCCACCATGAACACGGCGGTTCCGGATACGCGATGAGGAGGATATTCAAACAATGACTTGAGGAAGGTCGACAGCGGGATGGCGGAGGCGCGCAACTGGTCGACGACGCTCCGCCGGCCGCGCGCCCAGGTCAGCATCACCGTGAACATCGCAGCGCCGAGCGCCAGCGGCAGCCAGCCGCCCTGGGCCACCTTGACCAGGCTTGAAGAGAAGAATGCGAGGTCGATCAGGATAAAAAATCCGGTCGCGGCGATGCACAGCAGCAGGTTGTAGCGCCAGACGAACCGAATCACGAAAAACGTCAGGAAGGTGTCGATCAGCATGGTGCCGGTGACCGCAACGCCGTATGCCGACGCCAGGCCCGACGAGGAACCGAAACCGATGACTGCCGCGATCACCACGGCCAGCAGGGTCCAGTTCACTGCGGGCAGGTAGATCTGGCCCATTTCCTTCGCCGAGGTGTGCAGCACGGTCATTCGCGGCAGATAGCCCAGTTGTATGGCCTGGCGTGTCAGGGAAAACGCGCCCGAAATCGTCGCCTGCGATGCGATAACCGTGGCGACGGTGGCAAGTGCCACCATCGGGTACAGCGCCCATTGCGGAAACAGCAGGTAGAACGGGTTGTGTACCGCCTCGGGATTCATCATCAGCAGGGCACCCTGCCCCAGGTAATTCAGCGCCAGCCCCGGGAACACCAGGCCGAACCAGGCGGTGCGGATGGCGGCCTTGCCGAAGTGCCCCATGTCGGCATACAGCGCCTCGGCACCTGTGAAAGCCAGCAGCACCGCGCCCAGCACGAGGAACGAGGCCACGCCGTGTTCGGTGACGAAGGCCAGGCCGTGTCGGGGATCCAGCGCCTGCAGGATCGCCGGCGCCTGCACGATGTTGTGGATGCCGGCGATGCCCAGCGTGATGAACCACACTACGACGATCGGGCCGAACCAGGCGCCGACGCGCCCGGTGCCGTAACGCTGGAACGAAAACAGCACGATCAGAACGCCGACCGCGATCGGCAGCACGTAGGGTTTGAACGCGGCGGTGCCGATTTCCAGGCCTTCGACGGCCGAGAGCACGGAGATCGCCGGCGTCAGCACCGCATCGCCGTAGAACAGCGCGGCCCCCGTAAGACCGGCAAGCAGGATGGTGGCATAACGACGCGGATGGTCCTTGCCGGTCGAAATGGCCAGCGCCAGCAGCGCCATGATGCCGCCTTCGCCACGGTTGTTGGCGCGCATGATCAACAGCACGTATTTCAGCGAAACCACGAGGGTGATGGCCCACAGGATTGCCGAGATGCCACCGATGATGTTGGCGTGCGCTAGTGCAATTCCGTGGCCGTCGGCAAAGGTTTCCTTCACCGCGTAGAGCGGACTGGTGCCGATGTCGCCGAAGACGATGCCCAGGGCACCGAGGGTGAGGGCGGCGCGGGACTGCTTGAGGCGAGGATCGGAGTTATCCATGTCGCCCTTTACACGAAGGAGAGAGCGGCATTCTGATGCTGCGCCGCACAAAATTCAAGCGCAAATGAAAGTAACCACTTACACATCAATGAAAATTATTAATTAATCAATAAAATCATATAGTTATTATCTTGAACCTTGTGGCGTTTCAGCAAATAGCAGTTGCAGTCACCGATGTCCGGGCAAGCGCCGCCATCCGCCGCCAAGCAGTTTCAATATCAGGAACGCCACGAAAACCAGCGCGATGATGATCACCAGCCGCTGCGGCCACGGGCCCAGTACGTCAACGATGCTGGGGGTTTCCGGGGTGGAGTCGCCGACGAAACCGTAGTTGGCGCCCAGCAGCAGATTGAGCGGCAGGATCGCCAGCAGGTAAGCACAGGTGGCGAGACAGGCGAGTCGGAAGCCGTGCTGCTGCCAGAAACCCCAGAACCAGATCGAATCCGGCGGGTCGGTGAGGCTGGGCGTCAGGATTGCCTGGGTCGACAGCCCGATGCCCCAGAAATAGACCAGGGTGCGTGCCCAGCGCCGTCGGGTCAGCAGCACTACCGACGCGAGTATTGCGGCGACATGGCACAACTGCAGCGGCAGCGTGGTGCGTACATCGAGTGCCGGCGGGATGATCCACCACAGGTGCGCCGCGAACCAGATCGCGAGGTTGATCCAGGCCAGCGCACGTTCAACCGCAGAAGGACCGGCGGAGGCCGGCGCCTTTCGTGTGGCCGCGATCCATACGACGATCAGCAGTGCGAGCGTGGCGACTGCGAGCGCATGGGTAATCGAAAAGGCGCGGAAAGAGTCCATGGCGGCATGGCCGGCCGTTTCGGCCCGCCGCCGCCCCGGCCATCATGGCACGGTGCAAGCTAACGCAGGCCGGCGTTGATCTTTTCCAGCGTCGCCGAGCCCGGGCACAGTTCTTTGGTGCCGAGCTGGTTGAGCGGCGTGTCGACGGTCTTGATGTAGTGATGCAGGTCGGCGGCTTCCGGTGACAGGTAGAGCAGCCCGGTAACGATTTCGCCCGCCGCGGCACGTTCCTGGACATGGTTCATGGCCTTGATGCGATCGGTCGGATCATAGTCTGGCGCGAGCTTGCGCAGCCTCAGCAAAGAGCCGTCGTGCTGAGCGATGCTGATGACTTCACCTGGCGCGTAGTCAGCGGTGATTTCCTCGCGAGACTCGATGAAGTCAAGGCGGTTGACCGCGGCGTTGTGCTGGCGCACGTAGTCGTAGGACTTGGTCGAACCCTCATGGTTGTTGAAGGCCACGCAGGGCGAAATGATGTCGATGAATGACGGACCGGGGTGGCTGATCGCGGCCTTGATCAGCGGCACCAGCTGTTTTTTGTCGCCGGAGAATGCACGCGCGACGAAGGTGGCGCGCAGCAGCAGGGCCATGCCGACCAGGTCCACTGCCTCGTCAGGATTGAACACGCCGCGCTTGGATTTCGAGCCCTTGGTAGCGGTGGCCGAAAACTGGCCCTTGGTCAGACCGTAGACGCCATTGTTCTCGACGATGTAGACCATGTTGACGCCGCGTCGTATGCAGTGGGCGAACTGGCCGAGGCCGATCGAGGCCGAATCGCCGTCGCCGGAAACGCCGAGGTAGAGCAGGTCGCGGTTGGCGAGGTTGGCGCCGGTCAGTACTGACGGCATGCGACCGTGCACGCTGTTGAAGCCGTGCGAGTTGCCGAGGAAATAATCCGGGGTTTTCGACGAGCAGCCGATGCCCGAGAGCTTGGCGACGCGGTGCGGCTGGATGTCGAGTTCCCAGCAGGCCTGGATGATCGAAGCCGATATGGAGTCATGGCCGCAGCCGGCGCACAGCGTGGAGATCTTGCCCTCGTAATCGCGGCGGGTGTAGCCCGCGGCATTGGGAGCCAGCGACGGGTGGTGCAGTTTCGGTTTGGCGAGATAGGTCATGGCGTTTTCAGGTCAGGACGCTTTTTTCAGCGGCACTACGGCGCGGGCGCCGGCATGCTGGGAAATCTGGTCGACGATGAAGCGCGCGGTGATCGGCGTGCCGTCGTAATGCAGCAGTGAAATCAGCCGCGACGGATTGATCTTGCCGTCGTTGACCAGCAGGGTTTTGAGCTGGGCGTCGCGGTTCTGCTCGATCACGAACACCCAGGGGTGCGAACGAACGAAATCGTTGAGCTCGTCGCCGAAAGGGAAGCCGCGCACCCGCAGTGCGTTGACGTGTATGCCCTTTTCGGCAAGCACGTCCAGCGCTTCCTGCATGGCAGGGCTGGTCGAGCCGTAGAAAATTGCACCGAAGCGCGCCGGCTTTTCGGCGGGGTAGAGCAGCGGTTTCGGCACCAGTGATTTCGCGGTGTCGAACTTGCGCATCAGGCGTTGCATGTTGTCGACGTAATCGGGGCCGGCCTCGGAATACTGCGCGTAGCGGTTCTTGGTGGTGCCGCGGGTGAAATAGCCGCCCTTGGTCGGATGGGTGCCGGGATAGGTGCGGAACGGGATGCCGTCGCCGTCGACGTCGAGGTAGCGCCCGAAATCGGCGCCGGCCTCGAGCCGGTCGTGGGTCATCACCTTGCCGCGGTCGTATTCCTTCGTGTCATCCCAGGCAAAAGGCCGGCACAGCCGCGTGTTCATGCCGATGTCGAGATCGGTCATCACGAACACCGGCGTTTGCAGGCGCTCGGCGAGGTCGAAGGCCTGCGCGGTAAGTTCGAAGCACTCGGTCGGATCTTCCGGGAACAGCAGCACGTGCTTGGTGTCGCCGTGCGAGGCGTAGGCGCAGGCGAGGATGTCCGATTGTTGGGTGCGCGTCGGCATGCCGGTGGAAGGTCCGCCGCGCTGCACGTCGATCAGCACCACCGGGATCTCGGCGAAGTAGGCGAGCCCGATGAATTCGCTCATCAGCGAAATGCCGGGGCCGGAAGTGGCGGTGAACGCCCTTGCACCGTTCCAGCCGGCGCCGATGGCAATGCCGATCGAGGCGAGCTCGTCCTCGCCCTGGATGATCGCGTACTTGTTCTTGCCGGACTCGGCGTCGACCCGGTATTTCTTGCAATAGGCCATGAAGGCTTCGGCCAGGGATGAAGACGGCGTGATCGGGTACCAGGCACAGACCGAGGCGCCGCCGTAGACCGCGCCCAGCGCCGCTGCGCTGTTGCCGTCGGTGAAGATACGGTCGCCGACGCCGTCCGACGGCTGCACGCGCACGCCCAGCGGGCAGGGCAGGTTTTTCAGCGCGTAGTCGCGGCCCAGGTGCAGCGCCTTGACGTTGGACTGCAGCAGCGCCTCCTTGCCTTTGTACTGCTCGGAGAACAGCTGCTCGATGACTTTGGGGTCGATCTCGATCAGCGCCGACAAAGCGCCGACGTAAATGATGTTCTTGAACAGCTGGCGCTGGCGTGGGTCGCTGTAGGTCGAGTTGCAGATCTCGGTCAGCGGCATGCCGATCGGCGTCACGTCCTGGCGGAATTTCGATTTCGGCAGCGGCTTGGTGTTGTCGTAGAAAAGGTAGCCGCCGGATTCGATTTCCTTGATGTCGTTGTCCCAGGTCTGCGGGTTCATAGCCACCATCAGATCGACGCCGCCGCGACGGCCCTGGTAACCCTTTTCGTTGATCCGCACTTCATACCAGGTTGGCAGGCCCTGGATGTTCGACGGGAAAATGTTGCGCGGGCTGACCGGCACGCCCATGCGCAGGATGGAACGCGCGAACAGCTCGTTGGCCGAGGCAGAGCCCGAGCCGTTGACGTTGGCGAACTTGACGACGAAATCGTTGACGGCAGTGATGGATGTCATGGCGTATGTGGGATTTTCAGGCGGCCTTGCGCTGCGGCTTGCGGCAACCGGGGCCGGCGTGGGTCATCTTGACCAGGTATTTCTGCATGTCCCAGGCGCCCGTCGGGCAGCGTTCGGCGCACAGCCCGCAGTGCAGGCAGACGTCTTCGTCCTTGGCCATGATGCGGCCGGTCATGCGCAGCGGTTCCGACACGTAGAGATCCTGGTCGGGATGCAGCGAAGGGGCCGTGAGCTGCGTGCGCAGTTCGGCTTCCTCGGCGTTGGGGGTGAAGGTGATGCAGTCCATCGGGCAGATGTCGACGCAGGCATCGCATTCGATGCACAGCCGCGGCGTGAACACCGTCTGCACGTCGCAGTTCAGGCAGCGCTGGGCCTCGGCGAAGCCGGTCTTGGCGTCAAAGCCGAGTTCGACCTCGACCTTGATGTTTTTCAGCGTCAGCTTCTGGTCCTGCCACGGCACCTTGTTGCGCAGCGCCGCCGAAATGTCGTTGTCGTAGCTCCACTCGTGGATGCCCATTTTCTGGGATATCACGGTGACCGCCGGCAGCGGGCGGTCCGTGAGTTCCTCGCCGCTGAACATTTTGTCGATGGACACCGCGGCTTCGTGCCCGTGGGCGACGGCCCAGATGATGTTTTTCGGGCCGAAGGCCGAATCGCCGCCGAAGAACACCTTGGGGTTGGTCGACTGGAAGGTCACCTTGTCCACCACCGGCATGTTCCACTTGTCGAACTCGATGCCGGCGTCGCGCTCGATCCAGGGAAAAGCGTTTTCCTGGCCGATCGCCACCAGCACGTCGTCGCATTCGAAGAACTGGTCAGGTTCGCCGGTGGGCACCAGCTTGCGCCGGCCCTTGGCGTCGTATTCGGCTTTGACCTTCTCGAAACTCATGCCGACCAGTTTTCCGCCTTCGACCTTGACCGATTTCGGCACCAGGAAATTGAGGATGGGAATGCCTTCTTCGATGGCGTCTTCCTTCTCCCAGGGGCTGGCCTTCATTTCCTCGTAACCCGAACGCACGATGACCTTGACGTCTTCGCCGCCGAGGCGCTTCGCCGAGCGGCAACAGTCCATCGCGGTGTTGCCGCCGCCGAGCACGATGACCTTTTTGCCGACTTTCTCGATGTGGCCGAAGGACACGCTGGCCAGCCAGTCGATGCCGACGTGGATGTTCTTCGCGCCTTCGGTGCGGCCGGGCACGTCGAGGTCGCGGCCGCGCGGCGCGCCGGTGCCGACGAACACCGCGTCGTAGCCTTCGGCCAGCACCTTTTTCAGGCTGTCGACGCGCGTGCCGGTTTTGACCGTGATGTTGCCGATGCCGGTGATGTAGCCGACTTCCTCGTCGATCACCGATTCGGGCAGGCGGAAGCGCGGAACCTGCGAGCGCATGAAACCGCCGGCCTTGGGGTCGGCTTCGTAAATGGTGATGTCGTAACCCAGCGGTGCGAGGTCGCGCGCCACGGTAAGCGAGGCGGGGCCGCCGCCGATGCAGGCGATGCGTTTGCCGTTTTTCTGCTTCGGCGCTTTCGGCAGCCGCGCGCTGATGTCGTCCTTGTTGTCGGCGGCGACGCGCTTCAGGCGGCAGATTGCGACGGGTTCCGGTTGCGGGCCATGTTCGTGCGCAACCGGTTTGCGTATCTCGACGTTGCCTTCCTCGACGCGGCCGCGGCGGCAGGCCGGTTCGCAGGGGCGGTCGCAGGTGCGGCCGAGAATGCCGGGGAAGACATTCGAATTCCAGTTGACCATGTAGGCATCGTCGTAGCGGCCTGCGGTGATCAAGCGGATGTATTCGGGGACAGGGGTGTGGGCCGGGCAGGCCCACTGACAATCGACAACTTTATGGAAGTAATCGGGGTGCGCAATATCGGTGGGCTTCAAAATGGCTCCGTACTGGTGTCACCAAATCTTGTTGTTTTTATTTGTGTAATCAGTCTCTTGGCGGGTGTGTACCAAAAGTGTCGCAAATACTACGCCTTTGAGACAGGGAAAAAAAGGGCAATTTACGGCGCTGGCAGAGGAGAAACCGCGAAACCGGATGTTGAAACCCGTCGCGGAAGAAGTGGCTGTCTGCGCTGTGCGTTAACCCTGATGCGGGGACGGTTTTGCATCCGGGTTGTCCGGCGCATCTGGCAAAACCATTCGGGACGTATCGCCGTCAATATGCAAATATCTGATTTTATTAATTTATTTGCAGCTGGCGCTGGGGCAGCGCGCACCGGTGATCATGCGGATGATCACGCCGTACTGTGTGGCGGTAATGCGCCGGCGCGGTTGCGTCCGGTCGCCATCGGGTCGCGGGTCGACCTTGTGTGCGATCACCATGTCGAGTCGCGGAATCACCGTGATGTACTGGCCGCCCAGTCCGCGCGCGGTGTATGCGCCGGCCATGACATCGGATGGATCCGCGGCCGGCGTGTCCCATGTCCACCACATGTGGCCATAGCCCCAGCGTTCACCGGCGCCGAGACGGCGGCGGCGCTCGGGAATCAATTCGTCGTAGGGTGTGATCACCCGCGTAATCCTGGCGCTCCATCCCGCTGGCATGACCTGCGTGTCCTGCCAGCGTCCCTCGCGCAGCATCAGCAGGCCGAGGCGCGCCATGTCGCGGGTCGACAGATGCAGGTGATAGGCGAGGTGTTGCGAGCGCGCGCGATTGCCGGTCTTGCGCTGCCGCGCGCGGTCGAAATCCTGCATGCCCAGGGGTTGTGCGAGATCGGTTCCGAAAGCGTCGTAGATGTCGCGTTTGGCCAGTTGTTCAAACACCGCGCCGGCGGCGTTGAAATCCCAGTTGTTGTAGAGGTGTTTCGTGCCCGGCGCCACGCTGCCGCGCTCCGGTGCATGCGCGGTGTCGTCACCGGAATTCGCGGCCGGGTGATAGATGCCGGAGCGCGCGGTCAGCAGGTGTTCGACGGTTGCCTGTTTCTCGGTTGCAGATAGTCCTTTGATGTCATCGAAGCCGATGTCCGCCAGTGTGCGGTCGAGTTTGATCGTGCCATCGTGTACATATTTGCCGTAAAGCATCGCAAGCACGCTTTTGCGCGCAGAGGCGAGCACGCTGACATGCGCCGGATCGCCGTATTCGAACAACACGTGGCCGCCGGTGACCACCATCAGCGCGGTGGTGTCGAGCGATGACAGGTAATTGCGCAGCATCGCCAGCTTTTGCGGGGAATACCCCGCCGTTTCGGGTTGTGCTATGTGCCGCCAGTCGGTGCCGGGAAATACCGGCGCGGCCGCTTGTGCTCCGCATGGGGTGCTGAAGGCGAGGCTGCAGGCCAGCAGGCAAACGATCCGTCGCAGCCCGTTCATGCCGGGTTCCTATTCCAGCTTGACGCCCGCACTCTTGATGACCTTTGCCCAGCGCGCCGACTCCTCGCGGATCTGCGCCGCGAATTTCTTCGGTCCGAGCAGCACCGGATCCATGCCCTGCTTGACCAGGGTGTTGCGCATCTCGTCGGTATTCATCACCGCTGCCAGCGCCTGATGCAGGGTGTCAACCACGGTCTTCGGGGTTTTCGCGGGCACGAAGATCGCACCCCAGGAATTGACGTCGAAACCCTTGAGGCCCTGCTCGTCCAGCGTCGGCATGTCGGCGGCGCCCGGTGAGCGTTTCAGCGTTGTCACGCCCAGTGCCTTCAGTCGTCCGGCCCTGACGTGGGGCATGGTCGCCGCGAGCCCGGCGCAGTAGGACTGGGTCTGTCCGGCGATGGTGTCGATCACGGCCGGCGCGCCACCCTTGTACGGCACGTGCAGCATGTCGAGTCCGGCAACCATCTTGAGCATTTCGAGGCACAGGTGCGGCGTGCCGCCGACACCCGATGAGGCGAAGGACAGCTTGCCCGGGCGTGCCTTGGCGTAGGTGATGAACTCCTGCACGTTTTTCACCGGCAGTGCTGCGTTGACCACCAGCATGTACGGCACCACGGCGATCAATGCGGCCGGCACGAGATCCTTTTCCGGGCTGTACGGCAGTTTCTTGTAGAGATGCGGTCCGATCGAGAACAGTCCGCCGGTACCGTAGAGCAGGGTGTGGCCGTCGGCTGGCGACTTGGCGACGATGTCGGCGCCGATGTTGCCGCTGGCGCCGGAGCGGTTGTCGACGACGACGTTCTGGCCGAGCCGGTCAGCCAGTCTGGGCGCCACCTGCCGTGCGAGGATGTCGTTGGAGCTTGCGCCGGACGGGTAGGGCACCACCAGGCGTATCGGCCGGCTCGGATAGTTCTGGGCTTGTGCCGGCACAACGATGGTGAGCAGCACCGCCGCGCACCCGGCAAGCGCCAGCCAGTAATTACGGATGTTGCATCCCATGTTCCACCTCCCCGCAGAAAAGGACGCTGTTGCCGCGTTTCGGAGCGGCGGCCGTTTCAGTTCATTTCTTCGGCACGTAGAGATCGGTAATCGAGCCCTCGGCCATCTCCGCGGCGAAGAACAGCGTTTCCGACAGCGTCGGATGCGGATGGATGGTCAGGCTGAGATCGGTGGCGTCGGCGCCCATTTCCAGCGCGAGCACGGCTTCGGCGATGAGTTCGCCGGCGTTGACGCCGGTCATTGCTGCGCCGAGCACGCGCCGGGTGTTCTTGTCGAGCAGCAACTTGGTCATGCCCTCGTCGCGGCCGATGGCCAGCGCGCGGCCGCTGGCGGCCCAGGGGAACACCGCTTTCTCGTAATCGATGCCCTGCTCCTTGGCCTGGGTTTCGGTGAGGCCCATCCAGGCGATTTCCGGATCGGTGTAGGCGACCGACGGTATCGTGCGCGCGTCGAAGAAGGCCTTGTGGCCGGCGATCACCTCGGCGGCGATCTTGGCTTCGTGGGTGGCCTTGTGCGCGAGCATCGGTTCGCCGCAGATGTCCCCGATGGCGTAGATGTGCGGCACGTTGGTGCGCTGCTGCCTGTCGGCAGGGATGTAGCCGCGCTCATTCACCGTGATGCCTGCGGCTTCGGCCTTGATCTCGCGGCCGTTGGGGCGGCGGCCCACCGCCATCAGCGCGGCGTCGAAGGTGTCGGTTGTGGTCGTGCCGTCCGCGCCTTCGAAAGTAACCTTGAGCCCGGCTTTCTGCGCCTCGATCTTTGCGACCTTGGTCTTGAGCAGGATTTTTTCGTAGCGTTTCTCGATGCGCTTGGCGAGCGGCCGCACCACGTCCCTGTCGGCGCCGGGGATCAGGCCGTCCATCAGTTCGACGACAGTGATCTTGCTGCCGAGCGCATCGTAGACCGTGGCCATCTCGAGGCCGATGATGCCGCCGCCGATCACCAGCAGCCGTTTCGGCACCTCGGCCAGTTTCAGCGCGCCAGTGGAATCGATGATGCGCGGATCGTCGTACGGAAACCCCGGGATTTTTGCGACCGAAGAACCGGCGGCGATGATGCAGTTTTCAAAGGCGACGGTTTTTACGCCCTCGGCAGTTTCGACCTTGATGGTGTTGGTCGATGCAAATTCGCCGCGCCCGGTGATGACCTGTACTTTGCGTTGCTTGGCAAGGCCGCTGAGTCCCTTGGTCAGTTTGCCCAGCACGCCGTCTTTCCAGGTGCGCAGCTTGTCGATGTCGATCTTCGGCTTGCCGAAGGTGATGCCGGCGTGGCTGGCTTCGTCGGCCTCGGTGATGACCTTGGCCATGTGCAGCAGCGCCTTCGACGGAATGCAGCCGACGTTCAGACACACGCCGCCCAGCGTCGGATACCGTTCGATCAGCACGACTTTCTTGCCAAGGTCGGCGGCGCGGAAGGCCGCGGTGTAGCCGCCGGGACCGGCGCCGAGCACCACCACTTCGGCATGGAAGTCGGCCTTGATGCCGGAGATGTCCGTTTTTGTTGACGCGGCGGCTGCAGATGCAGCGGCCGGCGCCGATGCTGCGGGGGCGGGCGACGGTTTCTGTGCGGCTGCTACCGGTGCAGGAGTTGGTTTGGCCGCCGGTGCTGCTGCGGCATCACCCGAGGATTCTTCCAGCGTCAGGATCAGCGTCCCCTTGGACACCTTGTCGCCGGGTTTCAGGCTCAGCGATTTCACTACGCCGGCGGACGGCGCGGGGATGTCCATCGTCGCCTTGTCGGATTCCAGCGTGACCAGCGAATCTTCCTTGTTCACGGTGTCGCCGGGTTTCACCAGCACCTCGATCACCGGAATGTTCTTGAAGTCCCCGATATCCGGAACCTTGACCTCGACGAGTTTGCTCATGGGATTCTTAAATTGTTGTTTTAAAACAATAATTTACAATAATGCACTGCAAAGCCGGAATCTGCGGCGGCGTTCAGTCAGCTGCGTACCTGGCCGTCGCCAAGCACCACGAACTTCAGTGACGTCAAACCTTCCAGTCCCACCGGTCCGCGCGCGTGCAGCTTGTCGGTGGAAATGCCGATCTCGGCGCCGAGGCCGTATTCATAACCGTCGGCGAAACGCGTCGAGGCATTGACCATCACTGAACTGGAATCGACTTCGCGCAGGAAGCGCCGTGCGCGGCTGATGTCCTCGGTGACGATGGCGTCGGTGTGCTGCGAGCCGTAACGCGTGATGTGTTCGATCGCGGCGTCGAGGCCGTCGACGATGCGTATGGACAATATCGCGTCCAGGTATTCGGTGTACCAGTCGTCCTCGGTCGCGGCCTTCATGCCGGAGACGATTTTCCGCGCTTCGTCGTCGCCGCGCAGTTCGATTTTCTTGTCGGTGTAGATTTTGCACAGCGGCGGCAGGATTTTTTCCGCGATGCCGCGCGCCACCAGCAGCGTTTCCATGGTGTTGCAGGTGCCGAGGCGCTGGGTCTTGGCGTTGTCGGCGATGCACAGTGCCTTGTCGAAATCCGCCTTGTCGTCGATGTAGACATGGCACACGCCGTGCAGGTGCTTGATCATCGGGATCCGCGATTCCTGCATCAGCCGCTCGATCAGGCCCTTGCCGCCGCGCGGCACGATGATGTCGACGTACTCGTGCATGGTGATCAGTTCGCCGACCGCGACGCGGTCGGTGGTCTCTATCACCTGCACCGCGGCTTCCGGCAGGCCGGCGGCCTTCAGGCCTTCGTGCACGCAGGCGGCGATCGCCTGGTTGGAATGCAGCGCTTCCGAACCGCCGCGCAGGATCGCCGCATTGCCGGACTTCAGGCACAGCCCGGCGGCGTCGGCGGTGACGTTGGGCCGCGATTCGTAAATGATGCCGACCACGCCCAGCGGCACGCGCATCTGCCCGACCTGGATGCCGGTGGGACGGTACTTGAGATTGGTGATCTCGCCGACCGGATCCGGCAATGCCGCGATCTGGCGCAGGCCGTCGGCCATGGCTGCGATGCGCTCGGTGGTCAGCGTCAGCCGGTCGATCGCGGCGCTGTCGAGTTTTTTTGCTTTTGCCGCCTCGACGTCTTTCGCGTTTTCGCGCAGCAGCACCTTCGCCGCGCGCTCGATGGCCAGCGCCATCGCGGTCAGCGCGGCGTTCTTGGCATGGGTGTCGGCGACCGCCATCACGCGCGATGCGGCGCGGGCGGCCTTGCCAATGCCGAGCATGTAAGTCTGGACGTCCATGATGGGGATTCTAGCAGGGGAACGCCTGCCGGTTATGAGCCGGGAACCCTGGCAGTGCGCGGTTCGCACCTGGCTGTGCGAATAGGCTTAAAACAGTGCTGGATGGGCTGCAAACGCCGCAGGCATAACCCGCCGCGCTGGCGTCACTTTTACCGCGCCGGGACTGTTGCGGGCGAAGCGCAGCGCGAGCTGCAGCAGTTCATTCCAGGCGTCGCCGCGCACCAGGCCTTTGACGATGCGGTCAATGACCGCGGCGTGGCGCAGGGCTTCGGTGACCTGGCCCAGCGTAAAGCGCCTGAGGTTGTTCTGCATCGCGCTCTGGTGCGACGGACCCCAGATGCGCGCTTCACGCAGCATCATCGAGGCCGGCTTGCCGGTGTTGACGCCGGTGAGGATCTTGCCGATGGCGCGGATTTCCTCGGTCAGCGACCACAGCACCAGAGGAGCCGCGGTGCCTTCGCCCTGCAGTCCGTCGAGCACGCGCGCCACACGCAGCGGGTCGCCCTCGATCATGATCTCGCCGAGGTTGAACACATCGTATCTTGCAACGTCGAGTACGGAGGCGCTGACCTGGTCGAAAGTGATCGGGCCCTGCGGAAACAGCAGCGCCAGTTTCTGCACTTCCTGGTGCGCGGCGAGCAGGTTGCCTTCGACGCGGTCGGCGATGAAGTCCAGCGTCGCGGCGTCGGCGTCCTGCTGCTGGTCTTTCAACCGTCCCGCGATCCATTGCGGCAGCGCCTTGCGCGGCACGACCTTGGCTTCGACGGCGATGCCGGCATTTTCCAGAGCGGAGAACCACGCAGCTTTCTGGGCCCGCCAGTCTAGATCGGGCACGTAGACCAGCGTCACGGTGTCCGGCGGCAGCGACTGGCAGTAGGCCTGCAGCGCTTCGCC
>JBMTEY010000012.1:0-32937 GCA_049433545.1 Burkholderiales bacterium
GCCAGGTTTCCAGGTAGGAGCACACCGCGCCCTTGCGCTTGCCGCCCTGGTTCACCGCGACGGCGGTGTCGTTGACCACCTTCAGGAACGGGACCACGCCCTGCGACTTGCCGTTGGTGCCCTTGATGTAGGCGCCCAGCGCACGCACCGGCGTCCAGTCGTTGCCGATGCCGCCGGCGTACTTCTGCAGCATCGCGTTTTCCTTGATCGCCTCGTAGATGCCGTCAAGATCGTCGGACACCGTGGTGAGGTAGCAGCTGGCGAGCTGCGAGCGGCGGGTGCCGGAGTTGAACAGCGTCGGCGTCGAACTCATCAGATCGAAGCTGGACAGCACGTTGTAGAACTCGATCGCTCGCGCTTCCCGCGAGCCTTCGGGCTCGTTCAGCGCCAGCCCCATCGCCACGCGCATGAAGAAAATCTGCGGCAGTTCGATGCGGCGGCCCTCGATGTGCAGGAAATAGCGGTCGTAGAGAATCTGCAGGCCGAGGTAGGCAAACTTGAGGTCGCGCTGCGCGTCGATCGCGGAGCCCAGCGCTTTCAGGTCGTAGCTCGCCAGACGTTCGTCGAGCAACTCCGCGGCGACCCCCTTCTCGATGAACTTCGGCAGGTACTCCGCGTAACGCGTAGCCATTTCCTCTTGCGTAACCTCTTCGCCCAGCGTTTCCAGGCGCAGCGTGTGCAGCAGCAGGCGTGCGGTGACGTAGCTGTAGCCGGGATCCTGCTCGATCAGGCCGCGCGCGGCGAGGATCAGCGACTTGCGCACTTCCTGGATCGGCACCCCGTCGTAGAGATCGCGCTGCATCGCATCGAGTATCGGCTGGGTGCTGACCTCGTGGCCAAGTCCGGAACAGGCACTGGCCACCAGCGCCGTAATCCGCGGCACGTCCAGCGGCCGCGTCACGCCGCCGTCGATGACGTTGACCACGTGCTCGCGCTGCGCCGCTGCTGCAGGCTGCGCCTCGCGCTGGCGGGCGCGCTCCTTGGCGCGCTCCTCGCGGTAGAGCACGTAGGCGCGCGCGACATGGTGTTCGCCCATGCGCATCAGCGCGAGTTCGACCTGGTCCTGGATGTCTTCGATATGGAAAGTGCCGCCCGACGGCTGGCGGCGCATCAGCGCACCGACCACGTTTTCGGTCAGCGCCGTGACCTGTTCGCGCACGCGCGCCGAAGCAGCGCCCTGGCCGCCGTTCACCGCAATGAACGCCTTGGTCATCGCGATGGCGATCTTGGCAGGCTCGAAACCGACGACCGAACCGTTGCGGCGGATGATCTTGTACTGTGCGTAGGCCGCTTCGCGTTCCGCTTCGGTGACAGCAGCAGCTTGCGGAGCAGCGCGGAATTGGGTGGTTTCAGCGGCAACGTGCATATCGTTACTCCTTGATTTTTCTATATTTTTGAATTGCCGGGGGCGACGCCTCCCGAACCAGCAAACCACAACATATAGTGGTTTGCACGTCAATTTCGACGAATTCTAGTAGCCCGATATTGAATCCGCAATAGCTTTTGAAGCTTTTTTTAAAAGTTCTTGAGAAACAGCAGGAAACAACGATAAGCATTGGATTAATTGCACAAAATTTGTGCAGCCCAAATGCCAGGATGCGCCTCGTGGAGAGCAGGTCGGGGCCGAAAAGCGGCCGGGGGCGACGGCGACAGACGAAAAACCCGGCAAACGCCGCGGAAACGATCTAACTAATTGTTTTTATTATTTTTGTAATCCGGCCACATAACGCGACCAGTCGAAGCAGGGACCGGGGTCGGTCTTGCGCCCGGGGGCGATGTCGGAATGACCGACGCTGGCGGCAATCGGATAACGCGCGTGCAACGCCCGCGCCAGGGAGGCAAGACGGTCGTACTGCGCATCCTCGAACACGGTTTCGTCACTGCCTTCGAGTTCGATGCCTACGGAAAAATCGTTGCAGCGAGGACGCCCTCGCCACGCCGACTCACCGGCATGCCAGGCGCGTTGCGAACAGGGCACGAACTGCAGCAACGATCCGTCGCGACGGATCAGAAAGTGCGCCGACACGCGCAGTGCCGCGATGCCTGCGAAATACGGATGCGCCCGCGCATCCAGTCGGTTGAGGAACAGGTCGATGATTTCCGGGCCGCCGAAAATGCCGGGGGGCAGGCTGATGCTGTGGATGACGATCAGTTCGACCGCAGTGTCCGGCGGCCGCCCGTCGCAGTTGGGCGAAGCAATGTACGGCGTATCTGCGGCCAGTCCGGCAGGATCGATGTTCATCCCGGGAGCTCAGGGCCTGGCGTCGAGTTCCTGCTTGATGCCCAGGCGCTGGATGCGGTAACGCAACGCGCGGAAGGAAATCCCCAGCAGCTTTGCAGCGGCCGTCTGGTTGTAACGGGTGCGCTCCAGCGCTTCCATGATCGCCTTGCGCTCCACGGCCTCCAGCCGCTCGGGCAGCGGCAGCCCTTCGATCTGCTCATCGACTTCCTGCGGACGCTCATCGGCAAGCTGGAGATCCTCCTCGGTAATCTCGTCCCCGCTCGCCAGTGCCACCGCGCGCTCGAGTATGTTTTCCAGCTCGCGCACGTTGCCGGGGAAATGGTAGGCCTGCAGTGCCGACTCGGCCGGGGCCGACAATCTGGGCCGGCGACCGTCAATCGCATGGCGCGCCAGTATCGCCTCGGCAAACCGCGGCACATCCTCGCGCAATTCACGCAGGGCCGGCATGCGCAACTCGATCACGTTAAGCCGGTAATACAGATCCTGCCGGAACGAACCGCCCTGCACCTCGTCGGCAAGATGGCGATGGGTTGCGCTGATGATGCGCACGTCCACCGGCTCTTCGCTGGTGGAACCCACCTTGCGTACGCGTTTCTCCTGGATCGCGCGCAGCAGCTTGACCTGCATCGGCAGCGGCAGGTCACCGACCTCGTCCAGGAACAGCGTGCCGCCGCTGGCCGCCTGGAAAAAACCGTCGTGGTCGGCAACCGCACCGGTAAAGGCGCCCTTCTTGTGCCCGAAAAACTCCGATTCCATCAGGTTTTCCGGGATCGCGCCGCAGTTCACGGCAACGAATGCATTGTCCCGGCGCGCGCTATTCAGGTGGATCAGGCGCGCGGCCAGTTCCTTGCCGCTGCCGGATTCTCCGCGTATCTGCACCGGGGCCTGGCTGCGTGCCAGCTTGTCGATCATCTGGCGCGCCTGCAGCATCAGCGGCGAACTGCCGATCAGGTGGGGGGCGCCCGGGACCGGCGCGGAATCCGCATCGGTGCCACGGCGGTCGACGACGGGTCGCGGCAGTTTCAGCGCGGAACGCACCAGCGCCCGCAGCTGGTCCAGCGATACCGGCTTGCCGAGGTAGTCGAACGCCCCCGCCTTCAGCGCGGCCACCGCATTTTCGGCGCTGCCATAGGCGGTAATCACCGCGACCGGGAGGCTGGGATGATTCTTCGTGATGTGTTCGACGATGGACAGCCCGTCGCCATCCGCCAGCCGCATGTCGGTAAGGCACAGTTCGAAGCTGTTCTGCCCGAGCAGCGACAGCGCCTCGGACACACTGCCGGCGCAGTGCGGTTCCAGGCCCATGCGGATCAGCGTCATGCCGAGCAGCTCCCGGATGTCCGCCTCGTCATCAACCACCAGTATCTGACCGGTTGCCAATGTTCTCCCTTCAGCCGGCTGCGCAGGACACGGCGAAACGCGCGCCTCCGGCAGCCTCGACATATTCGAGCGACGCGCCATTGGCCTCGCAGATTTCCCGCGCCAGGTAGAGTCCAAGCCCGGTGCCGCCCGGCGACGTGGTGAAAAACGGCTCGAACAGCTTGCTGCGCGATTCCGGCGGCATGCCCGGGCCATCATCAACCACTTCCAATCTTACCGCATTGCCCCGGGCGGCACGGCTGACCAGCAGCCGGATGCTGCCCGGGACGCGCCGCGAATGTCGCAACGCGTTCTGGCACAGGTTCCACAACACCTGGTTCAGGTGGTCGCGATCGAACAGGACGTGCGGCTCCAGCGCCAGCTGCAGTTCAATGATGCCGGGCGCGAGCTTTTCGGTAGCGACAAACTGCTCAACAAAATTGTGCAGATAGGTCGCCAGGTTGAAACGCTCCCGTTTTGCGCGTTCGCCGCGGTTCAGCGCCTGCACGTCATTGACCATGCGGTCCAGCCGTCGCGTATTGTCGCGGATGATCGCGGTCAGCCGCCGCGCGCCGGCGGATACACCGGACTCCTCCTGCAGCAGTTCCGCGGCATGACTGATGGCGCCGAGCGGATTACGGATTTCATGGGCGATGTTTGCCGTCAACCGCCCCAGCGCCGCCAGCTTCATCTGCCGCGCCTCTGCGCGGATGCGCTCCAGGTCTTCCAGGAAAATGACCGCACCGGCGCCGCGCCGCGGCGCCACCGGCACCAGTCGCGCACGCAGGCCGGTACCGATTTCGAATTCATCAATGTCGTGCCCCTGCTGGTCGCTCAGCCATGTCTCGAAACGGGAAGACAGGAGAGGCATGTGGTCCTTGAGCGCAACCGGGCCGCTGCCGCGCAGCCCGCCGATCATGCGTTCGGCCGCGCTGTTGATCTGGCGCACCACGCCTTCGCCGTCGACGACGATCACGCCGTGCTCCATGTCCTGGATCACCAGCTGGTTGACCTGGGCCAGGTTTGCAAGGTCGATTTCCCGCTGCGCCGCAAGCTGTTCGCTGACTAGGGAGCGTGTGGCCAGCGTGTGCGCAAGCCAGGCGATCGCAAAATAGGCCACCGACAGCAGGCCGGCCTGGGCGTACTGCGCGCCGCTTTCCGAAAAACGCAGCACCTCATAGGTATGCTCGAGCAATATCGCGATCGAGGCTATGGCGGCAAAAAACAGGGTCAACTGGCCCCGCGTCACCAATCCGGCTGCGGCCAACGACGTCAGCAGCAGCAGGCCCAGGCCGCTCGAGAGCCCGCTGCTCGCGTACATCAGCAACACCACGAATCCGATGTCGCCACCGACTTGGATCGCCAACTGCCAGTTGAAGCGCTCGCGCGTGCGGATGACCACGAACATCACGATCGCGAACGCCACATAGCCGGCAGCACAGATGATGAACAGGCGCATGTCGCGCGACCCGAACTGCAGCGTCGGGCCCCAGAAGACGGCAGCCAGCAACAGCAGGGATGCAGCCGCCGCACGGTAACCGTTGAACAGCAGCAGGGATCGCCAGTAGGCGTCAGGCACCTGCTGCTGCGTCCCGGCGTAGCGGATCCGCTGCTCCGTGGTAATCATCCGCGGTCCCGGTGGTTGTCCTGAAATTCCCGCTCGTGATCCGCCGAGCAGAAATATGATTCCGTCGAGCCCAGCGCTTCGTCGCGCGGCAGGTGGATGCCGCATCGGGCGCAGCGCACCATGTCGCCCCCGCCCTGCCGGGGCGGCTGCTCGCGGCCATCGTCGACACGCCTGCGCAGGCCTCGCGCCAGGAAAAAAGCCGCGACGATCACGACCGCAACAAGCAGAATCTTGGTCATCATCGAGTTTCCCGCCTCCCCGATTGTGAAAATGGGCGCTGACCCGCACTGTTGCCGAATGCCGGGCGCCGGACGGCAGCACGTGCCGCTGATTGTACTGTCCGAAGGGTGCAAGCGCAGGCCCGCATTGCACCGGAGCGGACGCAGGAAATACGCGCATCCTGAAAAATTGCGCACATCATGATCTATTAGGGCCGCGGCTGCCGTCCCCGCTTCCGCACAATGGAAGCGCCATTCCAGGCGAAATGGCAGGAACGGCCCGCAGAAAATCCTGGTCGGGGTGAGAGGATTCGAACCTCCGACTCCTGCGTCCCGAACGCAGTACTCTACCAGGCTGAGCTACACCCCGAATGCCACAAACAAGAAGGGCACGCTGCACGTGCCCTTGCTTTCAATGAGTCCGCGTCACCGCGAACGACGCCAATTGTATCAAAGAATCCCGGAATCGCGTGTGCGGCAACGGCTCCAGCGCGGCCTGCGCGGCCCTGGCCTCGGCTTCGGCCTGCCGGCGGGCGTATTCCAGCGCGCCGGAACGGCGTATCGCCGCGAGCACCCCGTCCAGTTCAGCCAGTCCGCCCGTTGATACCGCGTGGCGCACCAGCGCCGCGTCAGCAGCGGTTCCGTGCTGCATGGCGCGGATCAGCGGCAGGGTCGGCTTGCCCTCGGCAAGGTCGTCGCCCACGTTTTTGCCGATGACGCCGGAATCCCCGGAATAATCCAGCACGTCGTCGATCAGCTGGAATGCCGTGCCGAGGTGGCCGCCGTAGGCCGCCATCGCGGCTTCCTGTTCAGGCGATGCCCCGGACAGCATGGCGCCCAGCTGCCCGGCAGCCTCGAAGAGTTTTGCCGTCTTGTAGCGTATGACCTGCAGATAACCGGCCTCGTCGATGTCGGCATTGCGGCAGTTCATCAGCTGCAGCACTTCCCCTTCGGCAATCACATTGGTGGTGTCCGCCAGCAGTCGCAGTATCCGCATGTCATCGACATTCACCATCATCTGGAAAGCCCGGGAGTAGACGAAATCGCCAACCAGCACCGACGCGGCGTTGCCGAACAGCCGGTTGGCCGTCGGCCGCCCTCGGCGCAGCGCCGATTCGTCAACCACGTCGTCGTGGAGCAGCGTCGCCGTATGGATGAATTCCACGACGGCCGCGAGCACATGATGCGCTGTGCCGCGGTACCCCAGCGCATTGGCCGACAGCAGCACGAGGGCCGGCCGCAGGCGTTTGCCGCCGCTGCCGATGATGTATTCGGCCACCTGCCTGATCAGCAATACCTCCGAGTGCAAGCGGTCGCGGATCACGCGATCCACGGCCTGCATGTCGGTGGCAAGCAACTGGCGGAGGTCGTCTAGGAACACGGTCAAGGGAAAAAGCCGAATGATAGCAATTCCGCGCGCACTATTCGTTGTCGGCTAACCCGCCCAGTGCTGGCTTCCGACCATATCCACATGATTTTTAAGGGTTATCCGGAACACGCCAGGGTATCATGGGTTTTGACTGAAACCCGGCGGACTTGTATAATTCGCGGCTTTCCGCAGTTCGAGCAGAGGGATTCATCATGTATGCGGTAGTCAAAACCGGCGGCAAACAGTATCGCGTGAGTGCCGGCACGAAAATCAAGGTCGAGCAGCTGGACGGCGACGTGGGTTCCGAAGTCACGCTGGACCAGGTGCTGATGATCGCCGGCGATGGCGACGTCAAGCTCGGCAGCCCGATGCTTTCCGGCGCAGCCGTCAAAGCCAAGGTCGTCGCACAGGGGCGCGGCGACAAGGTGCATATTTTCAAGATGCGCCGGCGCAAGCACTACCGCAAATCCCAGGGGCATCGGCAGAACTTCACCGAGCTCGAAATCACCGCTATTGCAGGCTAAGGAGCACGCACCATGGCACACAAGAAAGCAGGCGGCAGTTCACGCAACGGCCGCGATTCGGAATCGAAACGCCTCGGCGTCAAATGTTTCGGCGGCGAACTGATTCCCGCAGGCAGCATCATCGTGCGCCAACGCGGCACCCGCGTGCACCCCGGCGAAAATGTCGGCATCGGCCGTGACCATACGCTGTTTGCCAAGGTTGACGGTCGTGTGCAGTTCGCCGCCAAAGGGCCGCGGCAGCGCCAGACCGTGAGTGTCGTTCCCGCCTGATTTTTCCGGCATTGTTGCCTGAAGGCCCTGTTGAACGACAGGGCCTTTTTTGTTTGGCGTCCCCATGAAATTCATTGATGAAGCGCGCATCGAAGTACATGCCGGCAAGGGCGGTGACGGCGTCGCCAGCTTTCGCCGGGAGAAGTTCGTGCCGCGCGGCGGCCCCGACGGAGGCGACGGCGGCCGCGGCGGCAGCATCTACGCAGTGGCTGACCGCAATATCAACACGCTGATCGACTACCGTTACGCCCGCATCCACCGCGCCAAAAACGGCCAGAAAGGGATGGGCTCGGACTGCTTCGGCCGCGCCGCCCCGGACATCGTGCTGCGCATGCCTGTGGGCACCGTGATCAGCGACCAGGAAACCGGGGAAATCCTGTTCGATCTGGCGCGTGACGGTGAACAGGTGACGCTGGCACAGGGCGGCAGCGGCGGACTGGGCAACCTGCACTTCAAGTCGAGCACCAATCGCGCGCCGCGGCAGTTCACCTTCGGCGAGCCCGGTGTTTCGCGCTACCTCCGGCTGGAACTGAAAGTGCTCGCCGACGTCGGTTTGCTGGGTCTGCCCAATGCCGGCAAATCGACGCTGATACGCGCAATTTCGGCGGCGCGTCCCAAGGTCGCCGACTACCCGTTCACCACCCTGCATCCGAACCTCGGCGTCGTGCGGGTCGATGAAAACCGCAGTTTCGTGGTCGCCGACATTCCCGGCCTGATCGAAGGCGCCGCAGAAGGCGCCGGACTTGGCCACCAGTTCCTGCGCCACCTGGCACGCACCCGGCTGCTGCTGCATGTCATCGACGTCATGCCGGCGGATCCCGACGCCGACGTGGTGCGCGACGCCAAAGCGCTGGTGCGCGAACTGCGCAAGTACGATGAAGCCCTGTACCGCAAGCCGCGCTGGCTGGTGCTGAACAAGATGGACCTGATTCCCGAGGGCGAACGCGAAGCCCACGTGAAGATGCTGCTGAAAAAACTCGGATTAAAACGGAAAAGTTTCACCATTTCAGCAGTCAACGGCGAGGGTTGCCGGGCGCTGGTATATGCCATCATGGAACATCTGCAAGACGCAAAGCCGCGCAAAACTGCAGCGGGGGGCGACGCATGAATATCCGCGGCACAGCGGAATCGCTGGTCAAAAAAGCCCGCCGGCTGGTCATCAAGGTCGGCAGCGGGCTGGTGACCAACGCCGGCTTGGGACTCGACCATGCCGCGCTGACCGGCTGGGCGGAGCAGATCGCACGCCTGCGTACCGAAGGCCGGGAGGTCGTGCTGGTATCAAGCGGCGCCATCGCAGAGGGCATGCAGCGTCTGGGCTGGTCGCGCCGGCCGCACGCCCTGCATGAATTGCAGGCGGCGGCAGCGGTCGGGCAGATGGGCATGGTGCAGGTGTACGAATCCTGCTTCCGCAGCCATGGCCTGCGTTCCGCGCAGATCCTGCTGACCCACGACGACCTTGCCGACCGCAAGCGCTACCTGAACGCACGTTCGACGCTGCGCACCCTGCTCGACCTCAGCGTGATCCCGGTCATCAACGAGAACGACACGGTGGCGATGGACGAGATCCGCTTCGGGGACAATGACACGCTGGCGGCGCTGGTCACCAACCTGATCGAAGCCGATGCACTGGTGATCCTGACCGACCAGCGCGGCCTCTACAGCGCCGACCCGCGCAAGCATCCGGAAGCCACGCCGATTGCGGAAGCCGTCGCCGGCGATCCGCACCTGGAAACCATAGCCGGAGCCGCCGGCAGCGCCATTGGACGCGGCGGCATGCTGACCAAGGTGCTGGCGGCAAAACGCGCTGCCCGCAGCGGTGCCGACACGGTCATCGCCTGGGGTCGCGAACCCGACGTGCTGCTGCGGCTTGCCGCCGGCGAGCGCATAGGCACCCAGTTGCTGGCGCAGCAGGCAACCATCGCCGCACGCAAGCAATGGCTCGCCGATCACCTGCAGGTCCGCGGGCGCCTCACCCTGGACGCGGGCGCCGTCAATGCACTGGTGACCGGCCAGAAAAGCCTGTTGCCGGTGGGAGTCTGCGCAGCATCCGGGAATTTCGAGCGCGGCGAGGTAGTCAGTTGCGTCGATGAGTCCGGCAGGGAAATCGCCCGCGGCCTGGTCAATTACAGCTATGCCGACACCCGCCGGATCCTGCGCACGCCTTCAAACCGGATCGAGACCATCCTTGGTTATGTCGACGAACCGGAACTGATACACCGCGACAACCTGGTTTTGCTGTAACCCGGCAGGCCGTCCAGTCAATCCACGGTGCTGGGCCGCGGCGGGCCGCGGCGTAACGCTGCGACGATCTGTTCGGCGGTGCCGGCGACCTGTTTTCCGCGGCAGGCATATTCCGCGTACAGCGTGAAATGATAGGCGGCGAACTCGCGGAAATCGACCCTGCGCCATTGCGGATTGCGTGCGCGCACCCAGGTCCTGTCGCTGCTGCGGCCGATGGCATAGTATTTCTGCTCGCGTGATTCGCAGCGGATGCCCTCGAAGGATACGTTGGTCGAGCCGCCCGAAGTCCTAATCACCAGGATGTAGCGCATGACCCCGTCGTTCCCGACGGAAACCGATTTGGCATCAACATAGTAGCGGTGCTGCGTGGTACCGTCGACAACCAGCGGAATCAGATTTTCTTCGGCGGGGTACGCGGGGATCTGCGTCTGCATTTCCGACCAGGGCGTGATTTCCTGGTCGAGCTTGTAATCCCAGTCCGCCCAAGGCGTCTGGCCATGCGCGGGACCGGCCGTCAGCCACGCCGCCAGCGCGAAGCCGGCGGTCCAAGCACGTATTTTTTCCATGCGCCGATTCTACCGGATGCACAGTGCAGCCAGCACTGCGCACGGCTGCAGACGGACGCCCTTCAGGAAAGGTCCGCCAGCAGCGAGGCGCGCATGGCGTCGCCGACGCGGGGCACGGTTTCGGGATAATTCGGATGATCGACGCCGGCAGCCAATGCCGCGCCCCCGCGCAGCGCCGAAACCATAGGGGCCCCCAGTTCGAAACGGAGGAAATGCACCGAGGAGGTCTTCTCGGCGTTTTCCCGCTCCAGATCCTCGTCGGCTATCGCGTATACGCGGTCGCAACCTTCGACCTGGACCCAGACCCTGTCCTCGATGCCGATCAGCCGGGCAAGTTTTTCCCGACGTTCGGCTTCATCAGGGTATTCGATCATCATCGTCGCCTTCCAGTTGCTGCCGTCGGGAATCAGCGGATTGTAGGCGCCGAGTTCATCCATGATGCCCTCTTCCTCGAAAATCCGTTCGGCGCGCAGCATCTCCTGCACCTGGTAGCGGACGGTCAGTTCGTCCTCGAATATCAGGGTCAGGTTCTGTCCCAGGTGCAGGACGCGGTTTTTCTTGTGCGCCATGACTTTGGCGCGGAATTCAGGGCGCGCCCTGGCATAGGCTTCGAGCGGCATCAGCGTATCGCGGGTGATCTGTGGCATGGTGGCTCTCACAATCCGTAGGCAATGCGTATCAGGGTGATGGGATGCTGTTTCTGCGCCTCGGCCCCGCCTGCCGCACTGACGCCCGCATTATTTTCATTAATGCCCTGCTGGATATGGCGTCCGGCAATCGCGCAGTCGGAACTGATGTAATCCGGGGCGGCATCCCCCATCATGCGGAACACGGGGCGGCCGATTTTCATCGACTGCTCGAAGAATTCGCTCTTTACACCCCAGGTGCCGTCGTGACCGGCACAGCGCTCGACGGTAGTGACCTTGGTGTCAGGCACCATCTCCAGCAGCTCACGGGTCTTCTGGCCCATATTCTGCACGCGCAAATGGCAGGGGATGTGGTACGACACTTTGCCCAGCGGGATTTTGAACCCGGTCTTTAACAGGCCGTCCTTGTGGCGCAGCACCAGGTACTCGAATGGATCGTACATGGCTTCGGCCACCGCCTTGACGTCCGGATCTTCCGGGAACATCAGCGGCAGTTCCTGCTTGAACATCAGCGTGCAGGACGGCACCGCGGTGAGTATGGCGTAACCGTCGCGGGCCAACTTCGCCAGCGGCGGGATGTTGATTTCCTTGTTGCGCGCCACCGCCTCGAGGTCGCCCAGTTCCAGCTTCGGCATGCCGCAGCAGGCTTCCTTCTCGACGATGACTGAAGGAATCTCGTTGTGGGCAAGGATTTTCAGCAGGTCGTGGCCGATGCCGGGCTCGTTGTAGTTCACATAACAGGTCGAAAAAATCGCGGCCTTGCCGGGGGTCTGCCTGCCGTCCTTCACCGCAAACGAGGCGTCGGGCGCGGCGGTCGAGCGGAATTTCGCGCTGTCATATTCCGGCAGCACGCGGTCCTGGTGGATGCCCAGCACGCTGTCCATCACCTTGCGCACCGGCGCCGCCTTGTTGGCGGCATTGACCATCTGCACCACCACCGGGATCGACGCCAGTTTGCCCAGCGCGTCTGTGCTCGACAGCAACCTGTCGCGGAATGTCACTTCGCCCTTGCGGAACTTGACCGCCTTGGCGCGCAGCATCAGGTGCGGAAAATCGACGTTCCATTCGTGAGGCGGCACGTACGGACACTTGGTCATGTAGCACATGTCGCACAGGTAGCAGCGGTCGATGACTTCCCAGTAATCTTTCTTCGGAATGCCGTCGACTTCCAGCGTCGGACTCTCGTCGACCAGGTCGAACAGTTTGGGAAAGGCCGTGCACAGGTTCACACAGCGGCGACAGCCGTGGCAGATGTCGAAGACGCGCTCAAGTTCGTGGTTGAGCTTTCCCTCATCGTAGAAATCCGCAGACTGCCAGTCCAGCGGATGCCTGGTCGGTGCCTCGAGACTACCTTCGCGTACAGTCATGGTGTGCAGTACCGTTCGATTACAGCGTCAGAAAAGAAAGAGGCGCAATCGCGCCTCTTCCCGTCCAAAACACAGGCCTGATCAGTCAGCCAGTCCGTCCAGGGCTTTCTGGAAGCGGTTAGCATGCGAACGCTCGGCTTTCGCCAACGTCTCGAACCAGTCGGCGATTTCGCCGAAGCCTTCGTCGCGCGCGGTCTTGGCCATCCCCGGATACATGTCGGTGTACTCGTGGGTCTCGCCGGCGATCGCGGCCTTGAGGTTCTCGCGGGTGCGGCCGATCGGCAGATCGGTCGCGGGATCGCCGCAGGCTTCCATGTATTCGAGGTGACCATGGGCATGACCGGTTTCACCTTCGGCCGTGGAACGGAATACGGCAGCGACATCGTTCTGGCCTTCTACGTCAGCCTTCGCTGCGAAATACAGGTAACGTCGGTTGGCCTGCGATTCACCGGCAAATGCGGCTTTCAGGTTGCCGTGGGTCTTCGAGTTCTTGAGTTGCATAAAAACTCCTTTAAAATCAAAAAAGTTACAAACATTTATCGCGTTGAATACAGCTCTAAACACCAACCAGATCAAGAAATTTAGACTAAATCTAATCTGTGACTGGAGTTTAAATCCGTGCCCGACACCGCGTCAACACCCGGGACCGGGAAGCACGGCGCTGAAACCGCGACTCAACCCGAGTGTGCGGCCTAGATTTCAGCAAACTTGTGGAGGATCGTGTCGGTGGTGGTCGTGAAGCCCGGTTTCCGCACGATCAAGGTCACGAAAAAATCCGCATAGGCGCTGGCGGGCAAAATCTTCGCCTCCCACCACCAGCGTAACCGCCCGCTGCAGATGCGGCGCCTACTTTGCCGTCGCCATGCGTGCCGCGTCGCCGGCATGAGACCTGCCGCGGTTGCGTGTACCCGGACCACGCACCAGATAGCGCGACAGTTCGTTGAGAGCCTGTTCGTACACTGCGCGCTTGAATTCGATGACGTCCTGCGTCACCGACCAGTAGTCATTCCAGCGCCAGGCATCGAACTCGGGTTTTTCGGAGGCGCGCAGGCAGACATCGCAATCGCGCCCGACCAAGCGCAGCAGGAACCAGATCTGCTTCTGGCCGCGGTAATTGCCGCGCCACTCGCGCCTCAGCCAGCGTTCGGGCACCTCGTACCGCAGCCAGTCGCGGGTGCGCCCCAGCACCTGCACATGCTCCGGCCGCAACCCGACTTCCTCATGCAGTTCACGGTACATCGCGGCCTCGGGCCGCTCACCGCCCTTGATGCCGCCCTGCGGAAACTGCCAGGAGTGCTCGCGTACCCGCTTACCCCAGAAAACCTCGTTTTTGCAGTTGCATAAAACGATTCCGACGTTGGGGCGATAGCCATCTCTGTCGATCATGGTCATCCCCGGATCCGTTGATCATATGGACTTGATTTTTTCACAAATCCACGGGCATTGAAAGCCTGCATAAACGGCGGATTTCAGGCGTAAACCCCGATTTCGTCGTGGCGGTTCATCGTGCGCAACCCGGCCACGAACTGCGGAAATTCCAGCCCGTAGCCCGCTTCCAGCACTGCGGCGCGCCGCTCGAGTTCGGGCCACTTCATGATTGCCGGTGGGTCGCGAAAGCCAAATGCGATCACGTTGCCGGGCTTGCGCGCAGGCAGGCACAGCGTGCCGTCGGGAAAAGCGGCTTCGATGCGCTTGAGCGTTTCATTGAACTGCCGGTCGCCGCCCCAGAGATTGACCACCAGTATCCCGCCCGGGGCCAGTCTCCTGCGGCAGGCGTCATAGAATTCGCGGGTCGCCAGCGCCTCGACATGCGATTCCGCGTCGTAGCCGTCGACCATGATGACATCCGCCGCGCCCCCGGGTCCCGCCATGTGTTCGGCGCCGTCGCCGACGATGATGCGGAAGCGCTGTTCATCGGCTGGCACCAGAAAGCACTGGCGGGCGATGGCCACTACCTGCGGATCGATCTCCAGCACCCGCACCTCGGTCTGCGGCATGCGATGGTGTATGAACTTGGCCACTGAGCCGCCGCCCAGGCCGACCATTAGTACGCTGCGGGGCGCCTCGTTGAACAGCAGGAAGGCCATCATCGAGCGCGTATAGGACAGTTCGAGATCGTAGGGCCGCGCCAGCCGCATCGCGCTCTGCACGGTGTCGCTGCCGATATGCAGCGAGCGCACGCCGAATTTTTCGCTGACGTACACGGTCTTGGCGTCTTCTGCGGGTTTGCGCAGACGCCACTTCGGGAGGAAGCGCATGGTGTTGGTGAATATTTTGCTCGTAGGGTTCTGTAGAATAAGGGTTTTTCCGGAAGCGGAACAGGCATGCGCGTCTCGCAATTTCTAATCTCCACCCTCAAGGAAGCCCCCTCCGAAGCGGAAGTGGTAAGCCACAAGCTGATGCTGCGTGCCGGGCTGATCAAGCGCCTTACCAGCGGCGTCTATACCTGGATGCCGCTCGGACTGCGGGTGTTGCGCCGGGTCGAGCACATCATCCGCGAAGAGATGAACCGCGGCGGCGCCATCGAACTGCTGATGCCTGCAGTGCAGCCGGCGGAACTGTGGCAGGAATCGACGCGCTGGGAGCAGTACGGACCGGAACTGCTGCGCATCAAGGACCGGCACCAGCGCGATTTCTGCTTCGGCCCGACCCACGAGGAAGTGGTGAGCGACGTAGTGCGGCGCGAAATCAGGAGCTACCGCCAGCTGCCGCTGAACCTGTACCAGATCCAGACCAAGTTCCGTGACGAAATCCGCCCGCGTTTCGGGGTGATGCGCGGCCGCGAGTTCGTGATGAAGGACGCCTATTCCTTCCACGCGAACTACGAGGACCTGGTCCGCGAATACCGCAACATGCATGACACCTACAGCCGCATTTTCACGCGGCTGGGTCTGAAGTTCCGCCCGGTGGCGGCGGATACCGGATCGATCGGCGGCACCGGCTCGCATGAATTTCACGTGCTCGCCGATTCCGGCGAAGATGCCATTGCCTACTGTCCGCAATCTGACTACGCGGCCAACGTCGAACTGGCCGAAGCCGTGGCGCCGTCATACGCCCGCCCCGCGCCGTCACAGCCTCTGCAGAAAGTGCATACGCCTGGCGTCAAGACCATAGACGAACTCTGCGCATTCCTGAAGCTAAGTGCCGATCGCACCGTGAAGGCAGTGGTCGTCGACGGTGCCAACGGCCAGCCGCTGCTGCTGCTGCTGCGCGGCGATCACGAACTCAACCTGGTCAAGGCCGGCAAGCTGGCCCAGGTCAGGCAACCCGTCGCATTTTCTTCACCGGAGTCGATCCGCGCGGCCTTCGGCGCCGCTCCGGGATCGCTGGGGCCGGTTGGATTCAAAGGACAGGTCGTCGCCGACCGCGCGGTCATGGCCATGGCTGATTTCGTCATCGGCGCCAATGCCGATGATCACCATTACACCGGCGTCAACCTGGCACGTGATTTCCCCGAACCAGTGGTAGCCGACATCCGCAATGTTGTCAGCGGCGACCCCTCGCCCGACGGCAAAGGCGCGCTGGAAATCTGCCGCGGCATCGAGGTGGGGCACATCTTCCAGCTGCGCAGCAAGTATTCGAAGGCGCTCAACCTGGTCTTCCTCGACGACGCCGGCAAGTCGCAGATCATGGAAATGGGCTGCTACGGCATCGGTGTCACGCGCATAGTCGCCGCGGCGATCGAACAGAACCATGACGAGCGTGGCATCATTTTCCCGGCTGCGATTGCCCCGTTCGACGTCGCCATCGTGCCCATTGGCTACCGCAAGAGCGCCCAGGTCAAAGCCGCTGCCGATGAACTGCACGCCGAACTCACTGCCGCCGGCATCGATGTGCTGCTCGATGACCGTGAGGAGCGCCCGGGCGTGATGTTTGCCGATATGGAACTGATCGGCATTCCGCACCGGGTTGTGATCGGAGAGCGCGGCCTCAAGGACGGCCAGTTGGAATACAAGGGTCGGCGCGACGCACAGCCACGCAACATTCCCTTGACTGATGCAAAATTATCAATAAAATCAATGGTATGTACAGGCTCATCGGCATTCTGAGCGGTATCGCCCTGGGTGTCGCACCGGCGGCAGGCTGGTGCGGCGCGCAGAAGTACGAACCGCTGTCCGCCAGCGTTCAGGCCACACTGAACCGCGCCATCGCCGATCAGGCGGTTCCGGTCATAGCCTTCGACGACGAACACGAAGCGCGGGCATGGCTGGCTGCCATGTCGCCGCGGCTGAGCAGGCGGATGCCGGAGCGGGTGGCCCGTGAGGAGTTCCTTCTGACAGTGCACTATGAAGCCAAACGCGCCGGCCTCGACCCGCAGCTGGTACTCGGCCTGATCCAGGTCGAAAGCGCGTTCCGCAAGTACGCGGTATCCAGCGCCGGCGCGCGTGGCTACATGCAGGTCATGCCGTTCTGGGCCAAGCTGATCGGCACCGCCGAACACAACCTGTTCCACCTGCGCACCAACCTGCGTTACGGCTGCGTGATCCTGCGCCACTATCTCGACATTGAAAACGGCAACCTGTTCCGGGCGCTGGGCCGTTACAACGGCAGCCTCGGCAAGGCGGAATACCCCGACATGGTGCTGCGCGCCTGGCACGGCAACTGGCGCTACACACCGCCCGCATCACGGGCCGCGGTCGTCCGCTAAGCTGCGCCGGATCTCCTTCAGCCGCACCCATGCAGGATATCCTTGTTCTGTATTACAGCCATCACGGCGCAACCCGGGAGATGGCCAGCCTGGTCGCGCGCGGCATCGAACAGGCCGGTGCCGTCGCTCGCCTGCGCACCGTTCCCCGCATATCCGCGGTCAGTGAAGCCACCGAAGCCGCCGTTCCGCCCGCCGGGGCGCCGTACGCGGAACTGCGCGACCTCGAGGAATGCGCCGGACTCGCGCTGGGTTCTCCCACGCGTTTCGGCAACATGGCCGCGCCGATGAAATATTTCTGGGACTCCACTTCCAGCCTTTGGCTGAAAGGCACGCTGGCGGGAAAGCCCGCAGCAGTGTTCACCTCGACGGCCAGCCTCCACGGCGGCCAGGAAACCACGCTGATTTCGATGATGCTGCCGCTGCTGCATCACGGCATGCTGCTGGTCGGACTGCCCTATACCGCGCCTGAACTGCTGACCACGGCAAGCGGCGGCACTCCTTACGGCCCCAGCCATCATGCCGGCGCCGCCGGCAACCTGCCGATTACGGAGCACGAGAAAAAGCTGTGCCTCGCGCTGGGACGGCGTCTTGCCGAAACCGCGCTGCAGCTCGCAAAGTGAGCTCCGGGACGGCTGGCCACCTGCGCCTTGCTGCCGCCGCCAGTCTTGCCGCGCTGGCCGTGTTATGCATCGCCTGGGAATTGTGGCTCGCACCGCTGCGGCCCGGCGGGTCCTGGCTGGCGCTGAAGGTGTTGCCGCTGTTATGGATCACACCCGGCATCCTGCGCGGCAATACCTATACCTATCGCGCCTCAACCATGCTGATTCTCGCCTATTTCATCGAAGGCACGGTACGCGCCTGGACTGAACCGGGTCTGAGCGGCCAGCTGGCGCTCGCGGAAATCACGCTGTCGACCATCATTTTCGGCACTGCAATCGCATACGTCCGTGCCTGCCGCAGCGTCAGACCGCCCACAACAGCAGGGTAAGCAACAGCGACAGGATGATGCTGGTGGCGAACGGAAAATGGAATTTCCGTCCGTGATGCTCCACCTGCAGATCGCCTGGCAGGCGCCCCAGACCGAACTTCGCCAGCAGCGGTGCCGCCACCCCCAGAACGAAAAGGACAACGAGCAGCGTGACCAGCCACTTCAGGATTGCCGTCCTTTTCGCCGGCCGGTCCTGCGCCGGAATTCGTGCAGATTACAGCTGCGGATTCAGGCGCTCGGCCTTGGCATACAGCTTGTTCAGCGCATTGATGTAGGCTTTGGCGGACGCCACCACGATATCGGTGTCCGCGCCCTGGCCGTTGACAATGCGTCCGTCGCGCGACAGCCGGACGGTCACTTCGCCTTGGGCATCGGTGCCTGTGGTGATGGCATTGACCGAATACAGCAGCAGTTCCGCGCCACTGGCCACCAGCGCCTCGATCGCCTTGAATGCCGCATCGACCGGGCCGCTGCCCTTTGCCTGGGACGGCAATTCCTTGCCGTTATCGGACATCACGATGCGCGCATACGGCGATTCACCGGTTTCCGAGTGCGCAGTCAGCGACACCAGGTTGTAACGTTCGTTTTCGACGTGTTCGAGGTTCTCCTCGGTGATCAGGGCATGCAGATCCTCGTCGAAAATCTCGCGCTTTTTGTCGGCAAGCTCCTTGAAGCGCTTGAACGCCGCATTCAGCGCCTCTTCCGATTCCAGCACGACGCCGATTTCCTGCAACCGGGTCTTGAAGGCATTGCGCCCGGAAAGCTTGCCGAGAGTCAGCCGGTTGTTGGTCCAGCCCACCGATTCGGCGCTCATGATTTCATAGGTTTCGCGGTGCTTGAGCACCCCGTCCTGGTGGATGCCCGACTCGTGCGCGAACGCATTGGCGCCGACGATTGCCTTGTTGGGCTGCACCGGGTATCCGGTAATCCCCGAAACCAGTTTCGACGCCGGCACGATCTGGGTCGCGTCAATGTTGGTGTCACAGTCAAAAACGTCCTGGCGGGTACGCACCGCCATGACAATTTCTTCAAGAGAGGCGTTGCCGGCACGTTCGCCGAGCCCGTTGATGGTGCACTCCACCTGACGCGCGCCGTTCTGCACTGCCGACAGCGAGTTGGCGACCGCAAGACCGAGGTCATTGTGGCAGTGCACCGACCATATCGCCTTGTCGGCATTCGGAACGCGCTCGCGCAGGTTGCGGATCAGGCGTCCGAATTGGTCGGGCAGCGTATAGCCGACTGTATCGGGCACGTTGATGGTGGTGGCGCCGGCCTTGATCACCTGCTCGAGGATGCGGCACAGGAAGTCGAGATCGGAGCGACCGGCGTCTTCCGGCGAGAATTCGATGTTGTCGGTGTATTCGCGCGCCCACTTGATCGCACGCACCGCCTGGTCGATGACCTGTGACGGCTCCATGCGCAGCTTTTTTTCCATGTGGATCGGCGACGTCGCGATGAATGTATGCACCCGCGGTCGCGCCGCGACCCTGACCGCCTCGCCGCAGCGGCGGATATCGCGCTCGTTGGCGCGGGCCAGACCGCATACCGCGCTGTCCTTGATGGCGCGTGCCACCGCCTGCACGGATTCAAAGTCACCGTCACTGGCTGCAGGAAATCCGGCTTCGATGACATCGACGCGCATGCGCTCCAGCTGGCGTGCGATGCGCAGCTTGTCATCCCGGGTCATGGATGCGCCGGGGCTTTGCTCGCCGTCGCGCATCGTCGTGTCAAATATGATGAGTTTTTCCTTGGCCATGATTCATTCCTCAGTATCTGCGTCCGGGGCGCATGCGGTGCCTGTCCGGAAAATCGGGGCTACCGACACAGCACTCGTGTCGGATGGGGAACTGCAAAACTGGAAGTGGTGGAGTTAGCGCGCGCGGCCGCGCAGCAGCAGACCTGCCAGCGGGAGCTTGGCAGTGGCATGGAACCTGTTGGTCTGCGTTGAACTACACATGATGCTGAAATATATAGATATTTTTTGCGTGCCGCAAGCCCGTCACCCGACAGGGGCATCCGGCGGCGGCCGGCGGCGCAATTTCCCGTAAATCCAGAGCACATACCCAGACAGGCCGTAGCCGATAAAAAGGGTAAACAGCAGTTCCGGAAGATTACCGGCAAACGCGATCAGCATGACGAATCCCAGCGCGATCGCGACCACTGCCGAAAAAGGCACGCTTTTGCGCAGATTGATGTCCTTGCCGCTGTAGAACTGGAGATTGCTCACCATGGTCAATCCCGCAACCAGCGTAAGCCCCCAGGCCAGCCATTTCACGTCCGCGCCCTTGACCTGGTATTCGCTCATCGCCAGCACCAGTCCGGCAACCAGTGCCGCTGCCGCGGGACTGGGCAGGCCCTGGAAAAAACGCTTGTCGACCACGTCGATGTTGGTGTTGAAACGGGCCAGCCGCAACGCCGCGCAGGCGCAATAGACAAAAGCCGCGATCCAGCCCAGCTTGGTCGACAGCCACGGCCCGAGCATCGGCACCGTGTTCATCGCGGCGAAATCCTGCAACGCCCAGACGTAGACCACCAGCGCAGGCGCAACCCCGAATGAAACCATGTCGGAGAGACTGTCGAGCTCGGCGCCGAACGCGCTCTGGGTGCGGGTCAGCCGCGCCACCCGACCATCCAGCCCGTCGAGCACCAGCGCAACGAAAATGGCAATGGCCGCCTGCTCGAAACGGCCGCTGACCGCCTGCACCACGGCATAAAATCCGGCAAACAATGACGCAAGCGTGAACATGTTCGGCAGCCAGTAGATGCCGCGCCGCGCGAAGCGGGATTTGATGAAAAGCTTGTGTTCCTTGAAGTCGGCCATGGGACCAATCTTAACTTAAACCATGGACCCGGCGGGAGGCGGCGAAGACGGTCGGACTACGGGTCAGGGCAGCAGAGCAAGCGGACTCTCGGTCGCATACACCTTGTCGCCGACCGAAACGCATGGAACCGCGCTCAGAGGGAGGTAGACATCCACCCGCGAACCGAACCGTATGAAACCGAAACGCTCGCCCCGGGCCAGAGTCTGCCCTTCCTTTGCGTAACAAAGAATCCGCCGCGCAATCAGCCCTGCGACCTGCACGCAAGTCACGTCATGGCCTGCGGTGGTGCGGACATGGATCACCGCACGCTCGTTTTCGAGGGAGGCCTTGGCCAGATCAGCATTGAAGAATTTGCCGGGGAAATACCAGGTTTTCTCCACCGTACCATCGACCGGGCTGCGGTTGGAATGGGCGTTGAAGACATTCATGAAAACGCTGATCTTGAGCGCCTCGCGCTCAAGGTACGGGTCGCGCACTTTCTCCACGACAACGATCCGCCCGTCCGCTGGCGACAGCACGGCCCGGGGATCCGGCGGAATTTCCCTCGGCGGATCGCGGAAAAACTGCACCATGAACAGCACGACCAGCCACGGAAACGCCGCCCAGCCAAATCCGGCAAAACCATGTATTCCCGCCGCCACGACCAGCGCCATGGCGATGAACGGCCAGCCTTCGCGGGCAATGATCGGATGGGGATAAGGGCTCATCGGCAAATGACGAAGGGCGGTCTGCACAGGGTTCGCCGTTCGAGGCGATTTCCCCGCAGCAAACCGCCCTTTGTGCGTTTACTAGTTCTTGGACTGGTCAACCAGGCGGTTTTTCTTGATCCAGGGCATCATGTCGCGCAACTTGGCGCCGACGGTTTCAACCTGATGCGCCTGGCCTATGCGCCGCATGGCCTTCAGCGTGGGGGCACCCGCCTTGTTTTCAAGGATGAATTCCTTGGCGAACTGGCCGGTCTGGATTTCCGTGAGGATCCTGCGCATTTCAGCACGCGTCTCGTCGGTCACTATGCGCGGGCCACGGGTGAAGTCCCCGTATTCCGCGGTGTTGGAAACCGAGTAGCGCATGTTGGCAATGCCGCCCTCGTAAATCAGGTCGACGATCAGCTTCACTTCATGCAGGCACTCGAAATACGCCATTTCCGGGGCATACCCGGCATCCACCAGCGTTTCGAAGCCGGCCTGGATCAGCGCCGACAGGCCGCCGCACAACACGACCTGCTCGCCGAACAGGTCGGTTTCGCATTCCTCGCGGAAAGTGGTTTCAATCACCCCGGCCCTTGCGGCACCGATGGCGGCGGCATAGGACAGCGCAATGTCACGGGCCTTCTTGCTCGGATTTTGCGCCACCGCAATCAGCGCCGGCACGCCGCCACCCTGGGTATACGTCGAGCGCACCAAGTGTCCCGGCCCCTTGGGCGCGATCATGATCACGTCGAGGTCGGCACGCGGCTCAACCTGCTTGAAGTGGACGTTGAAGCCATGCGCGAAAGCGAGCGTGGCGCCTTTCTTCAGATTGGGCTGAATTTCGTCGCGATAAACATCGGCATGATGTTCGTCGGGCAGCAGGATCATCACCAGATCGGCGCCTTTAACGGCGTCGCCCACTTCCTTGACCGCGATCCCGGCCTTCTTCGCCTTGTTCCAGGAAGCGCCGTCCTTGCGCAAACCGACCGTCACCTTGGCACCGGAATCCTTGAGGTTGTTGGCGTGGGCATGCCCCTGCGAACCGTAACCGATGATGGCAACCTGCTTGCGCTTGATCAGCGAAAGGTCGGCGTCTTTGTCGTAGTAGATCTTCATGTCTTCCTCTGTCTGAAACGTAAACTTTAATTTTGCACCGGCACGCGCCCGGCGACTGGCGCGGCATGCCGGGCCCTTAAACCTTCAGTACCCGGTCACCACGCCCTATGCCGGAAGCGCCGGTGCGCACCGTTTCGAGTATCGCTGCCGGATCGATCGCCTTCAGGAAGGCGTCCAGCTTCGAACCCGGTCCGGTCAGCTCGATGGTGTAATCCTTGTCCGTGACGTCAATGATGCGGCCGCGGAAGATATCCGCCATCCGCTTCATTTCCTCCCGGTCCTTGCCGACAGCACGCACCTTGACCAGCATCAGTTCGCGCTCGATGTGATCACCCTCCGAGAGATCGACGACCTTGACCACGTCGACCAGCTTGTTCAGCTGCTTGTTGATCTGCTCGATGATGTCGTCCGAACCGGACGTCACTATGGTCATCCGCGACAGGGTTGCATCCTCGGTGGGCGCAACCGTGAGCGATTCGATGTTGTAGCCGCGGGCCGAAAAAAGCCCCGCAACCCGCGAAAGCGCGCCGGCCTCGTTTTCCAGCAGAACGGAAATGATATGCCTCATGACCTTACACCAGGATCATCTCCGACAGCCCCTTGCCGCCAGGCACCATCGGAAACACGTTTTCGGTCTGGTCTGTCACAAAATCCATGAACACCAGGTCCTTCTTGCGCGCGAATGCTTCCTTCAGGGCCGGCTCGACATCTGCGGGCTTCTCTATGCGCATGCCGACATGCCCGTAGGCCTCGGCCAGTTTGACGAAATCGGGCAGCGCATCCATGTACGACTCGGAATAGCGGTTGCCGTGGAAAAACTCCTGCCACTGCCGCACCATGCCCATATAACGGTTGTTCAGGTTCACCAGCTTGACCGGCAGCCTGTACTGCTTGCAGGTGGACAGCTCCTGGATGCACATCTGGATGGAGGCTTCCCCGGTAACGCAGGCGACCGTCGCCTTGGGATGCGCCATCTGCACGCCCATCGCGTAAGGCAATCCGACGCCCATTGTGCCCAGCCCGCCTGAATTGATCCAGCGCCGCGGCTTGTCGAATTTGTAGAACTGGGCGGCCCACATCTGGTGCTGGCCGACATCCGACGTGATGAAAGCGTCGCCCTTGGTCACCTGGTACAGCTTTTCGATGACAAACTGCGGCTTGATGATGGCGCTGGAACGGTCGTATTTGAGGCAATCACGCCCCCGCCAGAGCCCGATCTGTTCCCACCACGCCTTCAGTGCGCCCTTGTCGGGGCCGGCGCGCGCCGCCTCGATCTGGCGCACAAGTTCCTTCAGCACGTCGCGCACGTTGCCGACCACCGGCACGTCGACCTTGACCCGCTTGGAAATCGACGCGGGGTCGATATCGACGTGGATGATCGTGCGCGGCTGCTCGAAAAAATGTTTGGGGTTGCCGATCACGCGGTCGTCGAATCGCGCGCCCACTGCAAGCAGCACGTCGCAGTGCTGCATGGCCATGTTGGCCTCATAGGTGCCGTGCATGCCCAGCATGCCGAGGAAATGCCGGTCCGTCGCCGGGTATCCGCCCAGCCCCATCAGCGTGTTGGTGCACGGGAATCCGGTCATCTTCACCAGCTGCGCGAGCTCTGCCGAAGCATCGCCGAGTATCACGCCGCCACCGGTATAGATCATCGGCCGTTTGGCCTCCAGCAGCAGTTTCACCGCCTTCTTGATCTGCCCGGCGTGCCCTTTGACAACGGGATTGTATGAACGCATCGCGATCGATTTCGGATAATCGAACTCGGCCTTTTGGGTGGTGATGTCCTTGGGGATGTCTACCACCACCGGCCCCGGGCGTCCCGTTGCAGCGATGTAGAACGCCTTCTTCATCGTCAGCGCAATATCCCTGACGTCCTTGACCAGGAAGTTGTGCTTCACGCAGGGACGCGTGATGCCGACGGTGTCGCATTCCTGGAAGGCGTCCTCACCGATGGCATGCGTGGGCACCTGCCCGGTCAGGATCACCAGCGGAATCGAATCCATGTAGGCCGTGGCAATGCCCGTCACGGCATTGGTCACGCCCGGCCCCGAGGTAACCAGCGCCACTCCCACCTTGTCAGTCGAGCGCGCATAGGCATCGGCCGCATGCACCGCGGCCTGCTCATGCCGCACCAGCACATGTTTGACCTTGTCCTGCTTGAACAACTCGTCGTACAGGAAGAGCACCGCGCCGCCCGGATAACCGAAAACATGGCCGACGCCCTCTTCCTGCAGACAGCGCACAACGATCTCTGCACCCGACAATTGCATGATTTTGGACCCGCTTACGCTGAAACGCTAAACGCGGGTTTCTTGCGAGAAGGAAACCCGAAACATTACCCGGCACGGCCGTTTCGGTCAAGCAAAATATCCCTGTAAACAGAGGGATAGAAGTGATTTCCCGGCCCCTGCGGCTCCTGCTTGCTTGAACCGGGTGTTTTGCTAAGATGCCGCGAACCTTGGCGGCGCACCAAGCCGTCGACGGCACATAAAAAAGGCATCCCCCTGGCCACATACAAGGAACTCGCGGATTTCCTGGCCGAAGTCGAACGCAGAGCTTTCAAGCAGGCGGTATTTTCCGTGCGGGATGAACATCTTGCGCTCGATATCGTGCAGGAAGCGATGATGAAGCTTTCGGAAAAATACGCGGGCCGCCCCATTGCCGAATTGCCGATGCTGTTCCAGCGCATTCTGCAGAATGCCATCCGCGACTACTTTCGTCGCCAGAAAGTGCGGTCGGCGTGGGTCATGCCTCTGGGTTCGCTTTTCGGACCCGAGGCAGACGAAGACCATGATCCCCTGGACACCCTCGAAGTCGATAGCGACTCCAAACTTGCCTCACGTCCGGCCGATCAACTGGAACAAAAGCAAGTGCTTGATATCATTGAAAAAGCCATTGCCACGCTGCCTTTGCGTCAACGTCAGGCATTCATTTTGCGTTACTGGGAGGAACTTGACGTTGCCGAAGCGGCGAAGGCGATGGGGTGCTCGGAGGGCAGCGTGAAAACGCATTGCTCCCGGGCTACGCACGCTTTGGGAATACTGCTGAAAAAACAGGGAATTGAGTTATGAGCCTGCGGGAAAGCGAAATCGCGAAAAACATCATCCGCACTCTTGATGACGGCGCCACGCGACTGGATCGCGGCATCGTGTCACGACTTGCGGCCGCCCGCGATCAGGCGCTTGCGCACCACGATGCGGCACCCGCATGGTCCATGGCCTGGGCCGGAAACGCAAAATCGCGCTGGTCCGAACTGCCTGCAAGCGGCCTGCGGCGCATTTTACCCGTGGCAATTCTGATACTCGGCTTGATGGGCATCGTATTCTGGCAATCCGGCAACGGACGGAGCTATGAACTGGCGGATATCGATGCACGTCTGCTGACGGACGATTTGCCCCTTGATGCCTACCTCGACAAGGGGTTTGATTCATGGCTAAAACGGCAGTCGCGCTGATCGTCTGGCTATGCATCTCGCTCAACGCCGTCGCCACTCAGCCATCCGTCAAGCAGTCCGCTAAATCCGCACGGCCAGCCTGGTCGGAGCTTTCGGCCGCGCAGCAGCGGGTTCTTGCGCCGCTTGCCGCCGAATGGGAAAACATGGATACCGCACGGCGGAAAAGATGGGTCAGCGTCGCCAATCGTTATCCGAAGATGAAGCCCGCCGAACAGCAGCGGCTGCAAAAGCGCATGAAAGCCTGGGCGGCGCTTACTCCCAAACAGCGGCAGGAGGCGCGGGAACGTTATCAGCGGCTGAATAAACTTACCGCAGCGCAACGCCGCGAGATGTCGAAGCAGTGGCAGACTTACCGGCGATCCCTGGCCCAGCCGGAAACGCAGTTTGATCCTCCGGTCAGCGAGCTGATCAACCCGGATCAGGCGGCACCCGCAGAACAGCAGTGAGCGGAAACATGCGGACGCCGACGCTGGCAAAGCGGCTGCTCTGCCTTATTTACGACGCCCTGCTGCTAACCGCATTGATTCTTTTCGCGGGCGGAGTTGCCGCAGCACTGGCGCAACTGGCCAGCCCGGACCACACACGCCTGATCACCCGGACAACCATCCTGGTGATGTGCCCCTGCTATTTTGCGTGGCAATGGCTGCGCGGAGGACAGACGTTGCCGATGAAAACCTGGCGCATCCGCCTCGAATCCACCACAGGCCGCCCCGTCACCCCGGCGCAAGCTCTGCTCCGTTCCACGCTGGCAACCGCCGGCTACCTGTTGCTGGGCATCACGGTCCTGTGGGCCGCGTTTGATCGGGACCGGCAATTCCTGCATGACCGGTTGAGCGGCACACGCCTGGTACGCAGCGACTGAGGCCGGAATCAGCGCCTTTCCTGCCACCACATCATGGTCAGGGCCACGCCGAAGAACATGAATGTCGGCGCCACGGCACTGGCGAACGGCGGCCAGTCGTTGAGCAGGCCGAGATGCCCGAACAGGCGGTTCAGGAAGTGAAACGCCAAGCCCAGCATGATGCCCGCAAAAATTTTCGCACCCACCCCGCTCTGGCGGCTCTGGAAATAGGCGAAGGACAGCGCCAGCACCATCATCACCAGCACGGCCACCGGATAAAGCAGCTTGGTCCACAGCGCGATTTCGTAGCGCAGCGCCTTCTGCCGGTTGTCCTTCAAGTGCTGTGAATAGGAATAAAGGCTCCAGGCAGACATCTTCTCGGGCTTGACCAGCAGCACGTTCAACAGCGCCGGTTCCAGCACCGATTGCCAATCCAGCCTTTGGTGGGTGCTGACACGGGTCTTCAGCTGATCAAACTTGGTCTCTGCAACACCCAGCAGCGTCCAGCGATTGCCGCCCTCGTAGGACGCGCGCTCGGCCTGGCGCAGCACCAGCAAACGGTATTTCTCGTCGAACTCGTAAATCCGTATGCCATGAAGCTCCCCTGTAGGCGAAACTTCCGTCACATTGACGAAAGCCGTGCCGTCCTTGATCCACAATCCCGAACGGAATTCCTGTGCGACTATTCCCGATATGGCCTGGGAGCGCAAACGCTGCGCAAACTGTTCCGCCGGCGGCGCGACAAACTCCCCCACGGCAAATGTCATCAAGCCGAAAATGGCGCCCACGGAGCACAGCGCGCCGGCCATCCGGCCCAGCGATACGCCGGATGCGCGCATGACGGTGTATTCCGAATTCGCCACCAGCTGGGCCAGCGCGAACAGGGTGCCGATCAGCGCCGCGATCGGGAACAGTTCGTAGACATGGTTGGGGGCCGACAGCAGCACATGGAGCAGGATGTGGCGCAACTGGTAGCCGCCCCTGCCGAGATCCTTCATCTGTTCCACAAGATCGAAAAACGCGAACAGCATGAGCAACGCGACAAATACCAGCATCGTCGCCATCACGACCTCGCGCGCAACATAACTTCTCAGCGTTCTCACCGGAACATCCGCCACAACGAGAACACGGTCAGGCGCTGGTAAAACATCGCCAGCAACAGCAGCAGCATCAGGGCATGGACACCCCACATTCCCGTCATGACGTCAATCCTCGACTGCGCAATCGCCGCCTGCATGATCGACAGCATGTTGCTGTAAACCATGTATACGAGTATCGCTAGCACTATGTTCATGGACCGGCCAGCGCGCGGATTCACGAATGAAAGCGGTATGGCCAGCAGGCACAGGATCAGCGCACTGGCCGGCAAACCGATTCTCCAGGACAACTCGCCGAGGTTGCGCGGCACGGGATCCCGCAGCAGGTCCCACGTGGGCAGGGTCTTGGTGGTCGGCGCCCGGATCGTGGATTCGACCGTTTCGATGCGCATTGCATAACGCTCGAACTCGAATATCCTGTACTCGGGCGAGCCCGGCTGGCCTTCATAACGCCGGCCGTTCAACAGCACCAGGAAGCGGTCGCCGTTGGCGGCGGTTTCCTGAAATCCGCTCTGTGCCACCATGATTCCCAGCTTGCCGTGCTGCGTCGAACTGACAAACACGTTCGCCACCAGGTTCCGCTTCCCGGCAACCTCCTCGACCAGATAAACCCGATCTGCCCGCCTCGATTCGTGGAACACCCCCGGCGTCACCTGCGCGACATCATCACGGCTGTCCATCTGCCTGCGGAATTCCTCCGCCTTTTCCACCGCCCAGGGCGAAAGCAGCAAAGACAGCAGGGCGATCGTCAGAGCCAGCGGGACCGCGAAAGTCAGGACCGGCCGGATCCAGCGGTTCAGGCCCTGGCCGCACGAAAACCAGACCACCATCTCCGAATCCCGGTAACTGCGGGTCAGCGTCATCAGCACGGCAATGAACAGCGTAACCGACAACAGGATGGGCAGATAACCGACCAGCGTGAAGCCCAGCAGCGCGACCACTCCGGTGGAAGTGATCATCCCGCTGGCCGCCTGCCCGAGCAGGCGTATCAACTGGGTGGTCACGGTAATGCCCAGCAGCACCAGGAACGTGGCGACGGCCGACGTGGTGAGTTCGCGCAGCAATGCAGCCCGGAAAATCATGCCGGCATTTTGCTTTTTGAATGGAACCCGAAGATAATCAACTGTCGCGGCCGGACGCCGGCAAGTGCCGGATTTTTTCGTGAAAGCCGGCAACACTCATGACGGCTTGATTCTCGCAATACGACCGCCATTCATGTTCTTGACAGGCTCGCTACGAGCATAGGAGTTGACGCGTGGAATTTAGCATAAAACCCGTCGTTCCGGGACGGACGGCAACAGGCTGCGCGGTGGTCGGCGTGTATGCGGAGAAAAAACTCACGGCAGCCGCTGCTGAACTGGACAAGGTGGCAAAAGGCTACCTGGGACGCGTGCTGGAACGCGGCGACATGACGGGTCGTCTCGGCACCACGCTGATGCTGCACGATGTGCCAGGCGTGGCCAGCGTGCGCATACTGCTCGTTGGCCTTGGCCCGAAAGCGGAGTTCGCGGACAAATCTTTCCGGCGTTCAGTAACCGCTGCGGTGGAAGCGCTTGCCAAATCAGGCGCGGGCGACGCGGAACTGCACTTGACCGCACTCCCCGCCGGTCGCCGCGACATCGCGTGGCGCACCATGCAGGCTGCGCGCGCGGCACGGGAAGCGCTGTATCGTTTTGAACAGATGAAAAGCAGCCCGGCGAAGGACGCGCCAACGCTGCGACGCATCGTGCTGGCAACGCAGAAAAGCGATACCAAACGCGCCGCCCAGGGCCTGGCCCAGGGCCTGGCACTGGCTCACGGCATCAGCCTTGCACGCGACCTCGGCAATCTCCCTGGCAACGTCTGCACACCCGCCTATCTGGCAGACGAAGCGCGCAAACTGGCCAGGCACTACCGGCTCAAAATCCAGGTGCTCGAGCGCGCCGACATGAAAAAACTCGGCATGAATACCCTGCTCTCGGTTGCCGCGGGCAGCAGCCAGCCGCCCAAGCTGATCGTCCTCGAATACCGCGCCGGTCCTAAATCCCGGAAACCGGTGGTGCTGGTCGGCAAAGGCGTGACTTTTGACACCGGCGGCATCTCGCTGAAACCGGCGCCGGAAATGGACGAGATGAAGTACGACATGAGCGGAGCCGGCAGCGTGCTGGGAACAATCAAGGCAGTGGCCGAAATGAAACTGCCCGTCAACCTGGTCGGCATCATCCCCGCAACCGAGAACATGCCCGGGGGCCGCGCCACAAAACCAGGCGACGTCGTCACCAGCATGTCCGGCCAGACTGTCGAGATCCTCAACACCGACGCCGAAGGCAGGCTGATCCTGTGCGATGCGCTGACCTATGCCGAACGATACGATCCGGCCGCGGTGATCGACATAGCCACCCTGACCGGCGCCTGCGTCATCGCGCTCGGCCATGTCGTCAGCGGACTGTTCGCCAACGACGACGCCCTGGCGCGGGAAGTACTCGCCGCCGGAGAACTGTCGGGGGACGGTGCCTGGCACCTGCCGCTGCACGATGAATACCAGGATCAGCTGCGCAGCAATTTCGCCGACTTCGCCAACATCGGCGGCCGTCCCGCCGGCGCGGTGACAGCCGCGTGCTTCCTGTCGCGATTCACGAAAAAATACAAATGGGCGCATCTTGACGTCGCAGGCACTGCCTGGAAGTCGGGCAGGGACAAGGGCTCCACCGGACGTCCCGTGCCGCTGCTGACGCAGATCATGATCAACCGGGCCGGCAGGCGCTGAATACGTCCGGACGATGACCCAGATCGATTTTTATACTCAGGCCGAAGACAAATTGCACACCGCCTGCCGGCTCGTGGCGAAAGCACGTGCGCAGGGCCTGAAGGTCACGATTTTCTGTCCTGACGGGGAAACGGCATCCCGTATGGATCGCCTGCTGTGGACCGTCCCGGCCACCGGCTTCATGCCACATTGCCGGCCCGATGATGCCCTGGCGCCGATGACGCCGGTACTGATCGACACCACCGGCGATGCCAGGGACCATGACGAGGTATTGATCAACCTGCACTCGGACTGGCCGGCAAATTTCAGCCGCTTCCAGCGGCTTGCGGAAATCGTCAGCAGCGACGATGGCGACCGCGCCGCGGCACGCGGACGTTACAAATTCTATCGCGACCGCGGTTATGCGATCCGCACCCACGATCTGGCAAACCCGCCGCCGAAGTAACCCGGGGCACGGGGCCTGCGGCCGGATAGTTCGTTCCGGTTGAATCCCGCGCAACCCCTCCGTTACCATTTGCGCAGCCATGTCCGACCCGACACCACCAGACGACGCCAAGGATGTAATCGACCGGGCGGATGCATTGCTGCAACGCCATCGCCGGGCTGCGCCCGGAGGCAGCGGGGCTCCCGCGCCTGCCGCGGAGTCCGCGGCAGGCATACCGACCCTGACTGACGTCGTAGTCGAGGGTGAAGTACTGCCCCGTGCCAACCCGGCCCCGCAAGCTGCGCCGGACAGGCGCGCCGGCGGCGGCGAAGTCGTATCACGGGTGCAGGCACAGAATATTGGGCACTCAATTCATCTCTGCATCAAGCGCAGCCTGAACGACCAGATTGCCAAGGTCGTTGAGGAACGTTACCTGCCGGAAATCGGTGCCGCACTGGAGCAGGCTTTGTCACGGGTTACGGGGGAACTGCAGTCCGGAATTGCCGAAATGGTGCGCGCCTCGGTGGCCGAAACGCTGCAGGCGCAGCTGCGGCAACTGCAGCCGCCCCCTGCTGCGGCCGCGGCCTCCGGTATAATCCTCGACGCCTAAGCCGCATCGCCCCCGCCCGCACAAATGGATCTCCCGAAAAGTTTCGAACCCGCGACCATCGAGTCGCGCTGGTACCCGACGTGGGAAAAAAACGGCTATTTCAAGGCCGGTCTCGACACCGCGAACAGCAACGCCTACTGCATACAACTGCCGCCACCCAATGTAACCGGCGTGCTGCACATGGGCCACGCCTTCAATCAGACCATCATGGACGGGCTGACGCGTTATCACCGCATGAGCGGCTACAACACCTTGTGGCAGCCCGGCACCGATCACGCCGGCATCGCCACCGAGATGGTGGTCACCCGCCAGCTTGAACAGCAAGGACAGTCGCGCAATGCGCTGGGCCGCGAGGCGTTCATCGAAAAAGTCTGGCAGTGGAAGGAGCAGTCGGGCTCAACCATCACCCGCCAGATGCGCCGGCTCGGCGCCTCCTGCGACTGGGAACGCGAGCGCTTCACGATGGATGAGCCGCTGGCGAAACTGGTCATCCACACTTTCGTCAAACTTCACCGGGACGGCCTGATCTACCGCGGCGTGCGCCTGTCGAACTGGGATCCCGTGCTGCACACGGTGATCTCCGACCTCGAGGTTCAGTCCGAGGAAGAGGACGGCAAGCTGTGGCATATCCGCTACCCGCTCGCCGACGGCAGCGGCCACCTCACCGTCGCCACCACGCGTCCGGAAACCCTGCTCGGCGACGCCGCAGTCGCCGTCCATCCTGAAGACGAACGGTATCGCGGGCTGGTCGGGCGCCAGGTCATGCTGCCACTGACCGGTCGCACGATCCCGGTAATCGCCGATGAATACGTCGACAAGGCTTTCGGCACCGGCTGCGTGAAAATCACGCCGGCGCACGATTTCAACGACTACCAGGTGGGATTGCGCCATAACCTGCCGCAGATCAACATCTTCACCCTCGACGCCGCGATCAACGACCGCGCGCCGGAAAAATACCGCGGGCTCGACCGCTACGTCGCGCGCGAGCGCATCGTAGCCGACCTCAGGGCGCAGGGTCTGCTCGAGTCAGAAAAACCGCACCGCATGGTGGTGCCGCGTGGTGACCGCACCG
>JBMTEY010000013.1:0-32918 GCA_049433545.1 Burkholderiales bacterium
TCACCACCAGCCGCATGCTCTATCCGGAGATTTTCAAGTCGCTGGAGCGCATCCGCTGGAACATGGCCGACGATGTGCCCTGGGAAACCTTCGACGGATCGCAGCTATCCGACGAGCAGGCGCTGACGATCAAGATGAACGCGATCACCGAGTGGGCAGCGCTGCCGGCGACCGAAATGTTCCTCCGCGACAACCAGCACGACAGCGATTTCTCGGCATTCATGTCGGTGTGGTTCTACGAGGAGCAGAAACACTCCCTGGTGCTGATCGACTACCTGCGGCGCTTCCGTCCCGACTTCGCGCCGACGCCGGAAGAACTGCACGCGGTGCGCTTCCCCTTCGATCCGGCGCCGCCGCTGGAAACGCTGATGCTGCATTTCTGCGGGGAAATCCGCCTCAACCACTGGTACCGCTGCGCGATGCAATGGCACACCGAGCCGGTTATCCGCCACATCTACAACCTGATATCCCGCGACGAGGCGCGGCACGGCGGGGCCTACCTGCAGTACATGAAACGCGCCCTGAACACCTTTGGCGAGTCCGCGCGCGCAGCCTTTGCCAAGGTCGGCGTGCTGATGGCCAGTTCCGGTCGCAGCGGCAAGCCGCTGCATCCGACCAACCTGCACGTCAACAAGACTCTGTTTCCGAACGACACCGTGCAGAGCCGGCTGCCCGATCCGGCATGGCTGGAGCGCTGGCTGGACGAACAGATCCGCTTCGACCGCGACTGGGAACAGAAGGTGGTGACGGTGATCCTGAACAACCTGTCACTGCTGTTCGGACGCCCCTTCGCGACGGTAAAAGACCTCAACCGTTTCCGGCGGGAAATTCCCGGAGGCTGACCCCGGCGTTTGTCGCGGCAGGCGCGCCCGCGTAGACTGCGCCCTGATGAACGGCGCACCCGAATTCGAACAGCGCATCTGCGCGCCCGCGGACATCGCGGGGCAAGTGGCGCGCCTGCCGCGGCCGCTGGTGTTCACTAACGGCGTGTTCGACATCCTGCACCGCGGCCATGTCACCTATCTCGCGCAGGCCCGCGCGCTCGGCGCCAGCCTGGTAGTCGCGCTGAACAGCGACGCCTCGGCGAAACGTCTGGGCAAGGGCGCTGATCGCCCGGTCAATACGCTGGCCGACCGCGCCGCGGTGATCGCGGCGCTGCGTGCAGTGGACGCGGTCACCTGGTTCGAGGCTGACACCCCGCTGGAACTGATCCTCGCGCTGAAACCCGACGTTCTGGTCAAGGGCGGCGACTGGGCGCCGGAAGCCATCGTCGGTGCGCGGGAAGTGCGTGGCTGGGGCGGCACGGTGCATGCGATTGCCTTTGCCCACCAGCGCTCGACGACCGAGCTTCTGAGCCGGGTACGCGCCGCGACAGAACACTGAGTAAACACTCACATTTGCGTGGGGTTACTATAAGTATTTGTTTTTATTAAATTTATTGTCCCTCGGCTGCCGGACAACTACCGGCCCTGATTTCCGCCGCAGTGAAATCCCGATTCAGTTCGGTCAGCCTGGCAATGGTTGCGGCATCGGGTTCGCGCACGAAAAAGACCGCCTGGCGGAGGAATTTTTCCCGGCGGGTGACCAGCGCGGAACGCACGCCGCGTGCGCGCAGACGTTCCAGTTCGGCTTCAGCCGCCGCTTCGCTCTTGAACAGCCCCAGCGATATCGCGTTGCGCCACTGCCCCGCTTCCGTCACCACGAAAAACTCGGTGATGCCCAGCGCCTTGAGTTCGCCGACCTTGCGGTCGACATCGGCCCTGGTTTTCTGCGGCGGCATGTGCACCCAGTAACCATCGACGTCGGATACGCGGCGTTGCGTCGCGTTGACCGGCAACGCAAGCGAGACCAGAGCGGCATCCGCGCGCGCGATATCGGGGCCGGCGAACGGGCCCCACTCCGCGCAGGCCGAGATCTGCGGTGCCGCGGTCGTCACCGCGGATAACGTTGCAGCCGAAACCGGCCGGATTTTCTCGGGACTGATCTGCAGCGCCGCGATCTGCCGGGCGGCCTCATCGTCAGCGGCAAGAAAATGGTGGTAGGCGAAAAACCCGATATTCGCCAGCACCAGCAGCAGGAAAAAAATTCTCATCAGCGGCTCATGTCCCGGTCTGCAGCGCGATCTGCAGCAGACCTTCCAGCACCAGATTATCGACGACCGTCACGCGCCCGCCGATGCGGCCCTCGATCAGCGCGGCGCCCCCGCCCGAGAGTACCACCTGCGGCACGACGCCCGCGGTTTCCGCGAGGTAGCCCCGCATGCGCTCCACGGCCCCGGCCAGGGCATTATTCGCGCCGCTGGCAATCGCATCACCCGTATTGTCGGGAAAATAACTGAAGCCACCTTCCCGCGCTGCGAGGTTGGCGGTATCGCGGGCCAGCGCCCCGCGCATCAGTTCGAAACCGGGAACGATGAACCCGCCGAGAAACGCCCCTTCGGCGCTGAGCGCGTCGACCGTCATCGTGGTGCCGACGTTGACCACCACGCAGGCCTGCCCCGTCAGGTGCCAAGCGCCGATCAGCGCCGCCCAGCGGTCGCTGCCCAGCGTGGCCGGATCGGCATAACCGCTGGTCACGCCGCACTGCGCCGCGGCGCTGCTGATCCACTGCGCAGCGCCGGCAAGCCCGTCCACTGCGGTCGCGGCCTGCTGCCGCACCGCGGCACCCGCCACGTTGGAAATGACGATGCGCTCTGCCGCCGGCAGGGCGGTGAATTCAGCCGCCAGCTCCGCCGCCCGCACGGTCGGCAGCCAGCCCTGGCGCAGCCAGCTTCCATACTCGCTGAATCCCCACTTGATGCGGGTATTGCCGATGTCGATCACCAGCACTTTCACCGGCCGGCCCCGTCGTCGCGCAGGCTGATTTCACCGCTGTGGTGGCGGGTGATGCCCGCCGCCGTTTCAAGCAGCAGCGCACCGTCCTCGGCAACGCCGCGCGCGGTCCCGGTCAGCGTACGCCCATCGGGCAACACCAGCCGCACCCGGCGGTCCTGCTGCGCATGCAGTTCCTGCCATTCGGCGCGCAGCGGTACAAATCCCTGCGCGGCAAACACGTCTAGCACTGCGACCAGTTCCTGCAGCAACTGCGCCAGCAGCATGCTGCGGTCAACCGCGGCCCCGCTGGCGGTTTCCAGTTCCGCCACCGGCTGGTCGACTGCCGAGGACACGCGCGGATCGGGACGCACGTTGATGCCGATGCCGATGACCGCGGCGCTGGGCCCCAGCACGTCGCCCTGCATTTCGATCAGGATGCCGGCAAGCTTGGCACCACGGATCACGACATCGTTGGGCCATTTCAGTTGCGCATCGCGGGCGCCCGCTGCACGCAGCGCCCGCACCAGCGCAATGCCGGCGGCCAGACTCAATCCCGCGAGTTCGCGCGCCCCCTGCGCAAACCGCCACAGCAGGGAAAAGGTCAGCGTGCTGCCGATGCCGGAATGCCATGTCCGGCCGCGCCGCCCGCGGCCAGCCGTCTGCGCCTCCACCGCGATCACCAGCCCGCCGGGCGCGCCCTGCGCAGCCCTTTGCAGCAACCGGGTATTGGTGGAATCCAGCATGTCGGGGATTTCCAGGCTGATCCGGCCGGCGGCGGCGCCCAGCCCGCGGCGCACCTGCTCGGCGTCCAGCAGGGACAGCGGCCGCGCCAGGCGATAACCGCGGCCGCGGACGCTTTCCACCTCGAATCCGGCGCCGGCGATATCCCGCATGCCGTACCAGACCGCGCTGCGCGTCACGCCCAGCGCCCGCGCGATGTCCTCGCCGGAATGGAACGCGCCATCGGACAGGGCGCGCAATGCTTGGAATGCCATGGTATTCATCGCAGCGCCATAGGATAGCCCAACAGCGTTAATATGGCGCCTCATCAGGGAATCCAGTGAAAAAAACACCGTGCCCGTCGCTGATTGTTTGCGCGCGTTGGCGTACGAAGCAGGACCCCGCCTGCGGACGCGCCCACGCGGGTGGGCACCGGCACCGCATTGCTGATCTCAAAAAGTCAAAAAACTCAACATGTACAAACGCCAGATTATCGCCATCGGCGGCGCTGCGCTCCCCCAGGAACACGGCAACCTGCTGCTGGTCGACTACTTCCTGAAACAGACGCACAAACGCAAGCCCCGGGTATGTTTCATCGGCACCGCTCACGGCGACGCCGACGCCGGCCGGCTGCGGTTTTACGCCGGCCTGAGCCAGTTCAATTGCATTCCCGTACACCTGCCGCTGTTCGCGCGCACGCCGCGCGACCTCGCTGGTTTCGTGATGGAACAGGACGCGATTTTCGTCGGCGGCGGCAACACCCGCAGCATGCTCGCGGTGTGGCGCGACTGGGGGCTCGACATCCACCTGCGCGCAGCCTGGGAGAGCGGCATCGTGCTCGGCGGCTGGAGTGCGGGTTCGATCTGCTGGTTCGAACAGGGCATCACCGATTCCATCGCCGGCCCGCTGACGGTGCTCGACTGCCTGGGTTTCCTGCCCGGCAGCAACTGCCCGCACTACGACAGCGAGCTGCTGCGCCGCCCGACCTATCGCAGGCTGGTCGCGCAGGGCCGGATCGCCGGCGGTTACGCCGCCGACGACGGTGTGGCGCTGCATTTCATCGGCGGGCGCCTCGCGCATGTGGTGTCCAACCATAAACCGGCGCACGGCTGGCAACTCTCCCGCAGCGGCCGCCGCGCCGTCGAGCGTGCATTGCCGACACGGCTCCTGGTCCGGCGCTGAAGCACCGCCGTCGCGGGTTAGAATGGCGGCTTTTCCGCCACACGCAACCATCCCGATGTCCAAACCCGCGAAGCCCGGCGCCGCACCTGCCGCGGCATCCACCTCCAATTTCATCCGCAGCCATATCGACGCCGATCTCGCTGCGAACAAATACGCAGGCCGCGGCTGGGGCGGCGCACCGGGCGCGGCCGCCACCCACCGCGGCAGCGCCGCCGATCCGGCGAAAATCCGCACCCGCTTCCCGCCGGAGCCCAACGGCTACCTGCACCTCGGCCACGCCAAATCGATCTGCCTCAATTTCGGCCTCGCCCTGCATTACGGCGGCGCCTGCCACCTGCGCTTCGACGACACCAATCCGGAAAAAGAGGAACAGGAATTCGTCGACGCCATACTAGATGCCGTGCGCTGGCTCGGTTTCGACTGGGGGCCGCACCAGTATTTCGCCAGCGATTATTTCGGTTTCATGTACGAGGCCGCCGAATACCTGATCACCGCCGGCCATGCCTATGTCGATGAACAGAGCGCCGACGAGATCCGCGCCAATCGCGGCACGCTGACCGAACCGGGCAAACCCGGTCCCTGGCGCGACCGCCCTGCAGCGGAATCGCTGGCGCGGTTCCGCGAAATGCGCGCCGGCAAACACGCCGACGGCGCGATGATCCTGCGCGCAAAAATCGACATGGCCTCGCCCAACATCAACCTGCGCGATCCGGCGATCTACCGCATCCGCAGGGCGACGCACCACCGCACTGGCGACGCCTGGTGCATCTACCCGATGTACACCTATGCGCACCCGATTGAAGACGCACTGGAACGCATCACGCATTCGCTGTGCACCCTTGAATTCGAGGACCAGCGCCCGTTCTACGACTGGCTGCTCGCCAGGCTCGCCGAGGGCGGCCTGGTCGAGCGGCCGTTGCCGCAACAGATCGAGTTCGCGCGGCTCAACCTGACGAACGTTGTCCTGTCCAAGCGCCGGCTGATCCAGCTGGTCGAAGAAAAACACGTCTCCGGCTGGGATGACCCGCGGATGCCGACACTGGCCGGTGCGCGCCGCCGCGGCTACACGGCGGAAGGTTTCCGCATGTTCGCGGAACGCATCGGCGTGTCCAAAGCCGACTCCTGGATCGACTACTCGGTGCTCGAGGACTGCATGCGCGAGCACCTCAACGACATCGCCGAGCGGCGCATCGCGGTACTCGACCCGCTGAAACTCGTCATCGACAACTACCCGGATGGCCAGCAGGAAGACTGCCATGCGCCCAACCATCCGCAGAAGCCGGAACTCGGCAAACGCGCGGTGCCGCTGACACGGGAATTGTGGATAGAGCGCGAAGATTTCAGCGAAACACCACCCAAGGGTTATTTCCGGCTGTTCCCCGGCAACCGCGTGCGCCTGCGCTACGGTTACGTGGTGGAATGCATCGGCTGCGACAAGGATGCCGCGGGCAACATCACCGCGGTGCATTGCAATTACATTGCCGAAACCAAATCCGGTACGCCAGGTGCCGATTCAGTGAAGGTCAAGGGCAACATCCACTGGGTCAGCGCGCACCACGCCTGCGCCACCGAAGTCCGGCTCTACGACCGGCTGTTCAAGGCGCCGCATCCCGGTTCCGGCGGTCGCGATTTCCTGCTCGACCTCAACGGCGATGCGCAGCGCAGCATCACCGCGCAACTGGAACCCGCGCTGCGCGAAACTGCTCCCGGCACCCGCTACCAGTTCGAGCGCCACGGCTATTTCATCGCCGACCGCAGGGACAGCCGGCCCGGTGCACCGGTATTCAACCGCACGGTCACCCTGCGCGATTCGTGGGCCAAATAACCGCTTTCAACAAGGACATCCGACCATGAGCACAACCAGAACTGCAGTGATCACCGGCGCAGGCAGCGGCATCGGCAAGGCCACCGCGCTTGCTTTTCTTGCCGACGGCTGGAACGTGGTGCTGACCGGGCGACGCCAGGCCAACCTTGACGAAGCGCTGGCGGAAGCCGGCGCCAACAAGTCGCGCGGCGCGGCGATTGCCGCCGACGTCAGCGACCCGCAGTCCGTCGCGTCACTTTTCGAGCAGACTGTCAAAAAATTCGGCCGTCTCGACGTGCTCTTCAACAACGCCGGCCAGAACGCGCCGGGCGTACCCTTCGAGGAACTGCCTTACGAAAAATGGAAAGCGGTGGTCGACACCAACCTCACGGGCTCATTCCTCTGCGCGCAGGCGGCATTCCGCGTCATGAAGTCGCAGAACCCCCAGGGCGGCCGCATCATCAACAACGGTTCTATTTCAGCGCACGCGCCGCGCCCCGATTCCGCGCCTTACACCGCCTCCAAGCACGGTGTCAGCGGCTTGACGCGCACCATGTCGCTCGACGGACGCAAGTACGGCATCGCCTGCTGCCAGGTGGACGTCGGCAATGCAATGACCGAACTCGCCGCGCGCATGTCCAAGGGTGTCAAACAGGCCGACGGCGCGATCAAGGTGGAGCCGATGATCGACGTCAGCGATGTCGCGCGCTCGGTGCTGTTCATGGCCAACCAGCCGCCCGGCGTCAACATCTATCACCTGATGGTGATGGCCACCAACATGCCGTATGCCGGTCGCGGCTAGGCAGCGGCATTTACGAAAATATCAATAAAAACAAATACTTGTGTAACACCTAGCTCTTCAGCGGTTTGAAACGCAGGCGTTTGGGCTTGGCGCCTTCCTCGCCCAGGCGCTTTCTCTTGTCGGCCTCGTACTCCTGATAGTTGCCGCTGAAGAACACCACCTGCGATTCGCCTTCGAAAGCGAGGATGTGGGTGGCGATGCGGTCGAGGAACCAGCGGTCGTGCGAAATCACCAGCACGCAGCCGGCAAATTCGAGCAGCGCGTCTTCCAGCGCGCGCAGCGTTTCCACGTCGAGGTCGTTCGACGGCTCGTCGAGCAGCAGCACGTTGGCGCCGGTGAGCAGGGTATGCGCGAGGTGGAGGCGGCCGCGCTCGCCGCCCGACAGCGTGCCGACTTTTTTCTGCTGGTCCTGGCCCTTGAAATTGAAACGTCCAAGGTAAGCACGCGACGGCATTTCGAACTTGCCGACGTTGATGATGTCGAGACCGCCGGAGATCGCCTCCCACGCGGTCTTGCCGTCGGGCAGCGCCTCGCGTGACTGGTCGACCATCGCCAGTTTCACCGTCGAGCCGATGACGATCTCGCCGGAATCCGGCTTCTCCTTGCCGCTGATCATGCGGAACAACGTCGACTTGCCGGCGCCGTTGGGGCCGATGATGCCGACGATCGCGCCCGGCGGTATCGCGAACGACAGCTTGTCGATCAGCAGCCGGTCGCCATAACCCTTGGAGACGTTCTTGAATTCGATGACGCTGTCGCCGAGGCGGTCGGCCACCGGGATGAATATCTCCTGGGTCTCGGTGCGTTTCTGGTACTCGTGCGATGACAGTTCCTCGAAGCGCGCAATCCGCGCCTTCGACTTGGCCTGCCGCCCCTTCGCATTCTGGCGCACCCACTCCAGTTCCTTCTTCAGCGCCTTCTGCCGCGCCGACTCGGTGGCCTCTTCCTTCTGCAGGCGGTCTTCCTTCTGTTCCAGCCACGAACTGTAATTGCCTTTCCACGGTATGCCGTGGCCGCGGTCGAGTTCGAGTATCCATTCCGCAGCGTTGTCGAGGAAGTATCGGTCATGGGTCACCGCCACCACGGTGCCGGGAAAACGAAACAGGAACTGCTCCAGCCAGTCGACGCTTTCCGCATCAAGGTGGTTGGTCGGCTCGTCGAGCAGCAGCATGTCGGGTTTGGACAGCAGCAGGCGGCACAGCGCGACGCGGCGCTTCTCGCCGCCGGAGAGCTTGTCGATCTTCGCGTCCCACGGCGGCAGCCGCAGCGCATCGGCGGCGATTTCGAGCTGATGTTCGGTGTCGGTGCCGGCATTGGCTACCAGCGCCTCGTATTTAGCCTGCTCGGCGGCCAGTTTGTCGAAATCGGCATCGGGTTCGGCGTAGGCGGCGTAAATTTCCTCGAGTTTCGCCTTGGCCTGGAACACCTCGCCCAGCCCTTCCTCCACCGCCTCACGTACAGTCTGCTTGGGATCGAGTTGCGGTTCCTGTGGCAGGAAGCCGATGTTCAGATTCGGCATCGGCGTCGCCTCGCCGTCGTACTCCTTGTCCACGCCGGCCATGATTTTGAGCAGGCTGGACTTGCCCGAGCCGTTGACGCCGAGTACGCCGATCTTGGCGCCGGGGAAAAACGACAGCGAAATGTCCTTGAGGATGACGCGCTTGGGCGGCACGACGCGGCTCACCCGGTTCATTGTGTAGACGTACTGGGCCATGTTGCAGATTCCGGAAAAAAGTCAAAAAAGGAAAGGGCGAGGATAGCCGAAAACGCGTGCAGTCGCGGGATCGCGCCGCAAGTCATGGATAATGGCAGCTTTTCCGCGCACCGGACCCGCACCCATGAGCATCGTCAGTCCCTGGCTACACCTCGGTTACGTCATCCCGCATCTCTACACCGACATGGACGCCTACCAGTTCTATCGCGTCGCGCCCGACGGCATGATGCTGGTCACTACCGGGCTGAACCTCAAGGAATACAGCCTTGCAGCGGTCGAGACCGAACTGCCGGCGCTGTGGAAAGCCTTCGACATGCTGAAGATGAAAAACGTCGATCGCATCGCATTGAGCGGCGTGCCGGTAGCCTCGGTTCTGAATCGCAGGAAAATGCGCGAGATTCTTGACGAGGGCGCACAGCGCACCGGCATCCCCTGCGACACCGACCTCGAAGCGCATATCGCAACGCTACAGCACTTCGGGGTCACGAAACTGGCGCTGGCCACACGCTGGCCCGAACACGTCAACAGCGCGCTGTCGAACTATCTGAAGGAAGCCGGCATCGAGGTGGTGTCGCTGCGCGCGCAGGGCCGCAGCCTCGACCAGAACAAAATCTCCAGCCCGCTCGCCGACTATGAACTGGCACTGGAACTCGGCCGTGCCGCACTTGCCGCCGCGCCCGAAGCCCAGGCCCTGCTGCTGCCCGGTGGCCTGTGGTTCGCGATCCACGCGGTGCCGCTGCTCGAAGCGGAATTCGACAAGCCGGTGCTGCTCAACATCACTTCGACCACCTGGGCGACACTGAATGCCGCTCCGAAGCCGCTGCAGCAGAAACCTGACCCGAAATGGGGGAAGGTGATGGCAAGCCTGTAAACAGCGTCGCTTTAAGTACGCGCCGCGACCACCTTGCCGGCGACCAGACGGTCGATGTCCTTTGCCCCCAGCCCGATGGATTCAAGCACGTCGCGGGTATGCTCACCCACTTGCGGGATGTCAATCCGCATGCCGAAGCGCTGACCGTCCATCTCGATCGGCAGCACCGGCACCTTGGTCTTGACGCCGTTGTTCAGCGTCACCGGCGTCAGGCCACCCGACGCATTGAGATGCGGATCGTCGAACAGGTCTTCCGGCTTGGCGATCGGCGCGAACGGCAAACCGAGTTTCTCGCAACGATCCATCAGTTCCTGCTTGCCCATTTTCGAGAAAATTTCGGTGACGATGGGAATGATCCGCGGCCGCGCCTCAACGCGCTGGGGGTTGGTCTTCAGTGCCGGATCGTTGAACAGTTCGGTCAAGCCAAACGATTCGCAGAACACCTTCCACTGCGTGTCGGTGACCACACCGACAAACACCAATTCACCTTCCCTGGTCTTGAAATTGTCGTAGAGCGCCCAGGCGCGGATGCGGTCGGGCATGGGTTTCACCGGCTGGCCGGTCGCAAAACCCTCGAGCATGTGCTGGGCCACCAGGAAAGCGTTGTTTTCGAACAGGGCGCTCTGCACATACTGGCCCTTGCCCGTGGCATGGCGCTGGTTCAGCGCGGCGAGTATCGCCACCGCGCCGAACACGCCGCCCATCACGTCGTTGACCGAGGCGCCGGCGCGCAGCGGACCGAAACGCCCGCCGGTCATATAGGCCAGTCCGCCCATCATCTGCACCACTTCGTCGAGGCCGGTGCGGTGGTCGTACGGACCGGGCAGGAAACCCTTCAGCGAACAGTAGACCAGTTCAGGCTTCAGTTTCTTCAGCGCCTCATAGCCGAAACCCAGCTTGTCCATCGCGCCCGGGCGGAAGTTCTCTGTGACCACGTCGGCGCTGGCAATCAGTTTCAGCACCAGTTCGCGGCCCTCGTCCGACTTCAGGTCGACGGCGATGCTTTTCTTGTTGCGGTTGTAGGTCGGGAAAAAGCCCGCGCCCGAGGCGGTCAGCTTGCGCGTGTGGTCGCCGTCCAGCGGTTCGACCTTGATCACTTCTGCGCCGAGGTCGGCAAGCACCAGGCCGCAGGTCGGGCCCATCACCACGTGGCAGAACTCGATGACACGGACGCCGGCCAGCGGCAGATTCTGGGACATGTTGGATTCCTTAACGTTGCAGTGAGGCGGGCACGAAGCCCTTGGTCACACCGGCCAGCGGCACATAACCGTAAAGCGGTTCGCCCGGTATGCCGGCTTCGAGGATTTTACGCAGCGCCAGCAGTTTTTCGAGATCGATGCCGGTGCGCAGCCCCATGGATTCGAGCATGAACACCAGGTCCTCGGTGACGATGTTGCCGGAAGCGCCGGGAGCGAACGGACAGCCGCCTAGCCCGCCCAGCGAACTGTCGAAAGTGGTGACGCCGACTTCCAGCGCAGCCACCACGTTGGCCAGCCCCAGGCCGCGGGTGTTGTGCAGATGCGCGCCTGACAGTTTGTCGCCGATGGCGGCGCGCACTTTTTTGAAGACACGGCGGATCTGCTCCGGGTTGGCATAACCGGTGGTGTCCGCAAGCCCGACTTCGTCACAGCCGGCTTCGACTGAAGCCACCGCCATGCGCACCACCTCGTCCTCGCTGACCGCGCCTTCCAGCGTGCAGCCGAACACCGTCGACAGGCCGGACTCGATCACCGGGCGTTTCCCTTTCGGCAGGCTGTCACGGAAATCGCAGATCTTTTTTGCGCTGGCGATCGCCTCGTCCGGCGTCATGCGCACGTTGGCGAGGCTGTGCGCCTGCGATACGGAAATGGTCAACGTCAGTTTATGCACGCCGGCCTCCATCGCCCGCTGCGCACCCTTGAAGTTCGGCGCCAGCGCGGCGACGTTCAGGCCTGGAATGGTCAGCGCATACGCCACCACTTCCGCGGCATCGGCCATTTGCGGGATCAGTTTCGGCGGCACGAAGGAGCACACCTCGATTTCGCGGATGCCGGCCGTGGCGGCAGCGCTGATCCAGCGTTTCTTGTATTCAGTGGGCATGAAGGCCTTGGTGTTCTGCAGGCCGTCGCGCGGCCCCACTTCGCTGATCAGGATGTCGATGTCTTCGTTCATGGTGGTGTTCAGGTTGATTGCAGAGGTTGTGCCGATACTGACACGGCCGCCGCCGGGGTGCGAATGATGATGGCCACAGCGCCTACATTATTATATAAATATCTGTTTTTATTAGTATTTTTGTCATTCCGCCGGAAAGCGCCGGAAACCGAAATCGGGATCACTGGCCACCGCGTCCAGCAGTTCAACTTCCCATTTCAGGTACTCGCGCATCGCTTCCTCGACCTTGTCCTTGCGATCGAGCGCGCGGTAGCTGAGATCGTCGGGCTCGCCGGTCATGCGCGTGTCGCCGGTCTCCAGCGCAAAACCCGCAGCTGTCCACGCCGGCGTGCCGCCACTCAACACCCGCAGCTTCGCCGGAGTCAGCCCCGCGGCATCGGCCGCCGCCAGCCGGGCCAGGTGCTCCTCGGCGGCACTGAACACCAGCACTGGCGTCGGCGGGATTTTCGTCAATTGATCCTTCAGGCGCGAGCGCACGACATGCCATGCGCCGGGAATGTGTCCCTCGCGATGCTGCAGGCTGGAATCGAGGTTGGCAACCTGCGCCTGCCCGGCATCGAGCAGCCGCTTCAGTTCCGCTGAGGTGATGGACGCCGCGTGCATCGCGGCGCCGTCGAGCACTGCCTGCGCCGGATGACCGCGCTCCGTGCACTCCGCCGCGCCGGCGGCGAGCACATGCACCTCCCGATGACCCATCTGCACCAGCCATGCCGCGGTCATTGTCGCGCGCACGCCGTCGCTGTCGGCGAGCACCACCACCGACGGTCGCACCGCAATGAAAGTGTCGGTGGCCTGCACCATCTGCCCACCCGGCGCATGGATCGCACCAGGGAGGTGGCCGTCTGCGTATTCCTCGGGATTGCGCACATCGAAGAGATAAGTCGTGCGCGACTTGTCCGCCTGCAGCGCGCGCAGTCGCGCGTGGTCGATGCGGCGCACGCCAAAACGTCGCGCCACCCGCTCTGCCGCCTGATGCGGCCAGCCCCTGCCGCCGTCGGGTGGCGGCGGCACCGCCTCAGTACGACCGTGATTCAACTGCAGACCGGCGAGCTTCCAGCCCTGGGTGCCGTCGCGCAGTGCATAAACCGGGTTCGGAAAACCGGCATTGATCAGCACCTGCGCGCCGATGATGCTGCGCGTGCGTCCGCCGCAGTTGACCACGACAGTAGTCTGCGGAGATTTCACGAAGGCCGGCATCCGGTACGGCAGTTCCGCGCTCGGGCAATCGTACGCGCCCGGAATGCTGTTGCGCTTGAATTCGGCGAGCGGCCGGCTGTCGACCACCACCATGTCCTTGCCCGAATTCATCCACTCATGCAGTTCAGCCGCAGTCACTTCCGGCGGCGCATCCTCATGCTGGATGTATTCGCCGAAGGCCTTGCTCGGCACATAGACGCCGGTATACAGCCGCCCGCCCATCGCCTTCCACGCCGGTGTCCCGCCATCGAGCACGCTGACATCGGCATATCCGCCCGCCAGCAGTTTGTCCGCGGCGCGCTGCGCCAGTCCCTCGCCGCCGTCACAGACGACGATGCGGAGATCCTTGCGCGGCAGCAACGCCGGCACGCGCAGCTCGAGCACGCTCAGCGGCACGTTGGACACCCGCAGCAGATGGCCGGTGTACGAATACACGCCCTCCTCGCGCACGTCGAGCACGGCGAGTTCGCCGCCGTCGTCGTACATGGCCCGCAGTTGCTGCGGCGAAACCGTTACCGGCATCAGATCCGGCACTCGTCCGCTGCGCACCCCAGGTCGCGGTCCGACTCGGCGAGCAGCCGGTCAAAGGATTCCGGGGTGCGGATCAGGCGGCCCACCACCGCCGGCGAGTGCGCCTGCAGCCACTGGCTGTGCGTCGGATGGTCGCCGCCGGCGACGACGAGGATCAGGTTGTCGGGTTTCTGCGCGATCGGCCACGGATCGAGCTTGATGCTGTCGCGCGTCACCGGATTGGCGTCGATCTCGATCCACGCCGGTCCGCCGCCGCGTTTGAGCTGCGCCATCGGAATCTTCGAATTTTCCCAGAGGAATTCGCGCAGCTTCTGCGGCGTCCAGCCGAGCTTGGCCATCATGCCCGCGACCACCGGTGAAATCAGCATCGCACCCGGCGTGCCTTTCTCCCAGCCCGACAGCGCGGCGAGATTTGGCGTGCGCATGAAATCCGCCATGCGCCACAAACCCTGGGTGACATCCTCTTCCGGCGTTTCCTTTTTCGCGCCGCGCCGGCGCACGTTGGTGACGCCGCTGGCGAAAAACACCGACACCGCGTTGCTGCCCGGCTCGAATCCGTGGCGCTGCGTCGCGTGCGGCGCCCAGCCCGCGGGCAAACTCGCCTCGTCTTCGGCGAACACCGCGTTGGTGTAGCGCATCGCACCGAAGATCGCCATGGTGCCGATGCCAGGCAGCGCGCCGCCGACGTTCTGCTGCAGCAGACGCAGCGCGCGGCCGATGCTGGCGCCTGCGGGACGTTGCGGATCGGGGCCCAAGCAGCCGAAACCGGAATTAAGACGGATGTCCTTGGCGATCGGGCCGTTGACGATGACCACCGGGAACGGTCCGCCGGAAGTCGCCTGCAGCTGGTCGAACACGTTGGCCGGATCAAGGCAGGCTTCCACCGCCGCGATCAGCACCGGCAGGTACTCGGGCCGGCCGCCGGCCATCGCCAGCGCCACCGCGCAGGTCTCCACCGTGGTGATGCCGCCGCGTGGCGGGAACTTGCCCAGCACCTGCGTGCGCGGATAGGCCGAGCCGCGCAGGATCCAGTCGACACGCTCGCGCGTCGCCGGCCACACCGGCAGTCCGTCGCCCCACAAGTTGGTAATCAGCAGGTTGTTGGCTTTTTGCAATGCGTCCTCATAGGTCTTGCCCTCGACGCTCAGCATCGGCAATTCGCCGTCGGCGGACTGCGCGAAGTCGGACTTCCATTTCATCAGGCCGTTGTAGAACTCCTTCTTGCGTGCAGTGATCGCTGTCAGGTCACTGCCCGGCAGGAACATGTCGATCGGGAATGTCGCCATTGCTGCATCGGGCGCGAGCCCAAGGCCCGACACCGCGTTTTTCATCACGCCGACAAAATCCGTCCGCGTCAGCGTGACGGTGGGGATGCCCAGTGTTTCTATCCTCGCGGCAGCACGGCCGCAAGCGGTGGCGCAGGAGCCTCAGGCCGCGTTGCCGACGATGACCGCGTCGACTCCGCTCTGCTTCACCAGCTTCGCCGTCTCCTCAGTGGGAATCAGCGCATTGCCCTGCGGATAGGCGTCGATCGGCAGCAGTTCGGCGGTCGGATAATCCGCCTTCAGCAGGTCGCGCAGCAGCGGCAGCATGCGGAAGGCCTGCCACTGCTCGTTGCTGACGAAGCCGATGCGTTTGCCTTCGAGCGTGTCTATGCGCGGCGCGAACGGCTGCGTAACTTCCAGCGCGCCGGACGGATCGTGAAATTCGAGCTTGACCATCGTTGAATCTCCTCCTTGGGATGTCCTGCAATTCTAAACGGAGTGCGGCGCCCCGAACTCAGGCCAGCAAATCGGATAGCTCGCGAACCTGCGCAGCATCAAGCACTTCCAGGGATTCCAGCAAATCCACGATATGCGCCGCTGTTGCCGCATCGAAGCGCACCGCCAGACAATCCGCGACCTTGGCGGAATGCTGCCCGATATCCAGGGGTGCCCCCCAGAATCCCGGCGGTCGCGTGCAGGTGGCGCGATGCACACCGCCATCCCGCATGGCCACCTCGACCGTCACCTGCATGCGGTTAAAGGCTGTCGGCAGCGCAGCGTCGGCAGTGACTTTCATCCGCGGCAACAGCGCGACCATGTCCTCGCCGAAACGGCGATGGTCATGGAAGGAACCGATGCCCACCCTGCCGTCGAGCAGCGCGCAGGCGGCGGCATACTGGAAGCTGAACTTGCCTTCGAGTCCGGACACCGGTTGCGGCCGGTCGACGTCGGGCATCGGCGGCGTGACGATATTCACCGCGACGATATCCCGCGGATCGGCCATCACCTTGCGCGCCTCCAGCGCCGCGCTGATAGCGAAGTGTGTCGGGTATTTTGACGGATAAAACTTGATCGCCATGCCGGGATCGCTGAAACGGAAGGGCTTGCCGTAGCCGAGCAGCATGTCGCGGTCGATGCCCTTCGGAAAAAAGGCGGCGATGAAACCCTCGCCATGACCGAGGATGTCGTCGTTCGCGGTCAGCCCGCGGGCGGCGAGCAGCGCCGCTTCCAGTCCCGCCGCGGCGGCGTTGCCGCAGTGCGTGCACTTGACCCCGTGCCCGATGTTCGCGCGCAGCGCGCCGCTGCGCGAGGCCGCGATCGCCAGCGCATGGTTAAGGCGTTCCTCGTCGAGATCCAGCAGATGGCCCGCGACGACCGCGGCACCGAACGGCCCGACGACGCCGGGCGCATGGAATCTGGAGCTTTCGCGCCGGTGGTCAACGGCCGCAAGCAGCCGGCCCTGGATTTCGAACCCCTTGGCACAGGCGGTCAGCAGCGCACGCCCGTCGAGTCCGTCGCGCACTGCCAGTGCAAATGCGACGGGCACCGTCGGCGACACGGCATGTGTCGAAGGGCTCGACATCGGTTCGAAATCGAGCACATGCATGGACACTGCGTTCGCATAGGCCGCTGAGACCGGCGACGTGCGGAAACCGAATCCCCACACGGGACATTGCTCCCGCCCGCCGAGTTCGCGCACATGCCCGGCGATCAACTGCGGTGCGGCCTCGCCGCTACCGGCCACCGCGACGGCAATGCCATCGGCGATCAGCCGCTTTGCGGTCTGGACATCCGTCGCGGAAAATGAATCGAAGTCGGTGCCGCGGATGATGGCCGCGAGTTGCGCGGTGAGGCTCATGGCGAGTCCGGAAAAAGCCGATCTCCCGATTATGGCCGAGCGGGCGCCGCCTCAGTCAAACAGCGACACACCGTGGACTTCCGGAACAGTGGTCGGCCGCGACAGCGCCCCCACCCGCACGCCGAGCAGGCGGATGCGGCGGTCCAGCGGCACGCGCTTCAGGCATTCGCCCGCGGCGCGGCGAATCACTTTCACATCCTGCGTCGGAGTGTCCAGCGTCAGGTCGCGGGTCACGGTGTGGAAATTGTCGTAGCGGATTTTGAGACCTATGGTTTTCCCGGCATACCCCTTGCGCTGCAGGTCGCCGGCAACACGCTCGCACAAGGCGGTGAAAATCACGCTAAGCCGCGCCCTGTCGCGCACCGCGTGCAGGTCGTCCTCAAAGGTGGTCTCGCGGCTGATCGACTTGGGCTCGCTGTACGTCACCACCGGACGGTCGTCGCGGCCATGCGCCGCGGCATGCATCCAGGCGCCGTAGCTGTTGCCGAAATGTTCGACCAGGAATGCCGGATCAGCCTGCGCCAGTTCGCCGACCGTGTGTATGCCCAGTTCTTCCAGTTTGACGTTGGCTTTCGGCCCGATGCCGTTGATCTTGCGCACCGCCAGCGGCCACACCAGCTTGCGGATATCATCGTCACGGATCACGCTGATGCCCGCGGGTTTGTTCAGTTCCGAGGCGATTTTCGACAGCAGCTTGTTGCGGGTGATGCCGATCGAGCACGACAGCCCGGTCGCCTCGCGCACCGCGCGCTGGATGTCGGTGGCGATCGCGCGCGCCCGTGCCCACGGATCGGGCGCGCCGTCGGCGGCGCTCGCCGCCACCAGGTCGGTGAGGTCGATGTAGATTTCGTCGATGCCGCGATCCTCGACCTGCGGTGCAATAGCACGCACCGCATCCTTGAACATCCGCGAATGACGCCGGTAGGCGTCGAAATCCGCCGGCAGCAGGATGGCGTCGGGCGCGAGCTTCGCCGATTTCATCAGGCCCATGCCTGAGAACACGCCGAGTGCGCGCGCTTCATAGGTAGATGTGGTCACCACGCCGCGCCCGGTGTAGCCGCGCAGCGTGGGAAACGTGCCCGTCTCCGCTTCGTCCTGCGCGCGGCGCCGCCCACCGACCACCACCGCCTGGCCGCGCAGTTGCGGGTAACGCAGCAGCTCCACGGACGCGTAGAACGCATCCATGTCGAGATGGGCGATGAAACGGCGGGTTGCGACGGATTCCATATTGCGACGATTATGATACTGGCCGCGGGTGACAGGGGCACGCGGTTCAGTGTCTAATCCTGCGTTCCGCAACCCGAACCACAGAATCCGATCATGACCGACGTCACCGCAGCACTCCGCTCCGAATTCGCCCCCACCGGCACCCTGCGCATAGGCCTCAACATGAGCAACTTCCTGCTCACGCGCACCGACGCTGCCAGCGGCAAACCCCTGGGCGTGGCGCATGACCTCGGCACCGAACTCGGCCGCAGGCTTGGATTACCCGTTGCAATGGTGCCGCTGCCGAATCCAGGCGCGCTGGCCGATGCCGCGAACAAGAACATCTGGGATGTCGGTTTCCTCGGCGCCGAACCCGCGCGCGCCAACGAGATCGATTTCACCGCGGCCTATGTCGAAATCGACTCGACCTACCTGGTGCAGCCCGGCTCCGCACTGAAACACGCCGACGAAGTCGACCGCAAGGGCGTGCGCATCATCGTCCCCGAAAAAGCCGCTTACGAACTTTACCTGTCCCGCACCATCAAGAACGCCGAACTCGTCAAGGACAAGGGCGGCGACCTGTGTTTCCAGCGCTTCGCCGATGAAAAATTCGACGCGCTCGCGGGACTCAAGCCGCGGCTGATGTCAGACCAGGCCAAGCTGCCCGGCTCGCGCATCGTCGAAGGCCGCTTCACCGCCGTGCAACAGGCGGCCGGCGTGCCCAAGGGCCGGCCCAATGCCGCGAAATACCTTGCGGCCTTCATCGAAGACGTCAAAGCCTCGGGCCTGGTGGCGAAGGCGATCAAAGACAACAACGTGGTCGGGCTGACCATCGCCGCAAAAGCGTAAGCGCCTGCCGCCGGTTTTACTGGGGCCGTTCGCCGCTGATCTGTACCCGGTGCATCATGCGGCGAGCGTTGCTGTCGAAGGCATCGCGGCGGTGGATCACGCAACGGTTGTCCCAGATCAGCGTGTCGCCCTGCTGCCACTCATGTCCCCAGACAAACTGCGGCTGTGAGGCGTGCGCCCACAGCCAGTCGAGCAGTTGCTCGCTTTCCTGCAGCGGCATTCCGATGATGTAGGCGTTGCGGCGGCGTCCGAGATAGAGTGCCTTGCGTTTCGTAATCGGGTGTGTGCGGAAAATTCTGTGCTGCGCGCCCGGCGCTTCGCGCGGATCGCTGACCTCACTGAACCCCTTGCGCAGCTGCCCGGCGCTGTTGTAGGTCTCATCGTGTATCAGCATTCCGCCGTCGAGTTTTTTCTTCAGCTCATCAGGCAGCGTGTCGTAGGCCAGATACTGGTTGGAAAAATAAGTGTTGCCGCCGGCAGGCGGCACTTCCAGCGCATGCAGGATCGCATAGGTGCAGGGCTTGGCGCGGTATGACATGTCGGTGTGCCAGATCGCCTCGCCGTTGCCAAGATTGCCCAGCGGCTGTCCGTTCTCGGTGAGATTGGAAACCACCAGAATGTCGGGGTAGTCATCGATGTACGGCTTGCCGATGATGCTCATGCCCGGCGGTTCGAGCGGCCCCAGGGTTTTTCCCAGCGCAATCAGCTGCGCATCGCTGATCGGCTGCTTGCGCACCACGACCACCAGATGCTCCAGCAACGCATTTTTGATTGCGTTGACCGTGTCAACATCGAGCGCGACCAGATCCACGCCGGATACCTCTGCGCCGCAGCCTTGTCCTGAGGGGATAATCTGCGCACTCATCGCAGTAAATATTTTTAATTAAGGTTTACAACCCCGCCTGGGTCACGAACTTGCCGACCAGATACGGCTCCATTGCCTCGGTACCGCCTTCCGAGCCATAACCTGAATCCTTGACGCCGCCGAACGGCACTTCAGGCAGCGCAAAGCCAAGATGGTTGATGGTCATCATGCCCGTTTCGACCTGCGCAGCGATGGCATTCGCGGTTTTCGCCGACTTCGTCCACGCATAGGCCGCCAGCCCGTAGGGCAGGCGATTGGCCTCCTTCACCGCGTCGTCGAAGGTCTTGAACGGATTGATGATGGCCAGCGGGCCGAACGGCTCGGTGTTCATCGCCATCGCATCGGTGGACAACTCGGTGACCACCGTCGGCTCGAAGAAATTGCCCTTCTCTCCAATCGGATAGCCGCCGGTCTGCACTTTGCCGCCCTTCTTCTTCGCGTCCTCGACGTTGGCCACCATCGCCGCCTGCCGGCGTGGATTGGCGAGCGTCGCCATCTTGGTGTCCTTGTCGAACCCGTCGCCGACCTTGATCGCTTTCGCACCCTCAGTGAATTTCTCGACGAACTTTTTGTAGATGCCTTCCTGCACCAGGAAGCGCGTCGGCGACACGCAGACCTGTCCGGCGTTGCGGTACTTCATGAACGTCATGGTCTTCGCCGCCAGCTCCACGTCGGCATCGTCGAAAATGATCACCGGCGCATGACCGCCAAGCTCCATCGTCGCGCGCTTCATGTGCTGCCCGGCGAGCGCTGCGAGCTGCTTGCCCACCGGCGTCGAGCCGGTGAATGTCATCTTGCGGATTACCGGATGCGGGATCAGATAGCTCGAGATTTCCGCCGGGCTGCCGTATACCAGATTGATCACGCCTGCCGGCACGCCGGCATCGACGAAGGCGCGCACCAGCTCTGCAGGCGATGCCGGCGTTTCCTCCGGCGCCTTCAGGATGATTGAACATCCCGACGCCAGAGCAGCCGACAGCTTGCGTACCGCCTGGTTGATCGGAAAATTCCACGGCGTGAATGCGGCCACCGGACCGACCGGCTCCTTGACCACCAGCTGATAGACGCCCTCGGCGCGCGCCGGAATCACCCGACCATAGGCGCGACGGCCTTCTTCGGCAAACCACTCAATCAGGTCGGCACCGGCCATTACTTCAAGTTTGGCCTCGCCCACCGGTTTGCCCTGTTCGAAAGTCATGCAGGTCGCCACCATGTCGGCGCGCTCGCGGAAAATCTCCGCGGCCTTGCGCATGATCTTGCAGCGCTCGAACGCCGACACCTTGCGCCACACCCTGAAACCGGCATCGGCAGCTTCCAGCGCGCGGTCGAGGTCGGCCTTTTCGGCGTATGCAACAGTACCGATCGGCTGATGAGTCGCGGGATTGACCACCGGGATCGTGCGGCCGGAAGCGGCGGCGCACCATTGACCGTTGATATGGAGCAGCGTGTTCGGATAAGCGGACATGACAATAACCCTTGTGCGGAATTAAACTGGGAGGGCGAAGGATAAACCAGTTTTGCTGCCAAACGCAGCCGCTCAGCCGCCGATTTTCCTGAAATAGGCCTTGTTGGCGATCTCGACCACGCTGAGACCCGCGGCGACATCGCGGTTGCGCTCTTCCTCCCCCGCCGACAGCGCCTGCGCCCGCGCCAGCACCTCGGCGATGCGCGTACGCGGAATGAAACACACGCCGTTGTCGTCGGCCACCGCGAGGTCGCCGGCGTTGACCGGCACGCCGCAGATCTGCACCGGGCCGTTGATGGCAACGGTCTCCACCCGCCACTTGCCGGTCATCAGGCTGACGCCGCGCGCCCATACCGGGTAGCCGATGCTGCGCGCGGTGGCAATGTCGCGGGTCGCGCCGTCAACGATGGCGCCGGCCTCGCCCTGGCGTTTGCCGACGTTGGCCGAATTGCCGCCGAGGCTGGAGATGTGCTCGACGCCCTCGATTACCAGCACGTCGCCGGGCTGCGCCAGGTTGTGCGCCTCGATGTCGGCCTGCTTCGACTGGCGCTGCATCGCGCCCAGTGTGGGCGGAGTCGCCTGCATGATGTTGCGCACCGTGATCACCGGCCCGGCCATGCGCGCGCCGGGCAGCATCGGATTCAGTTTCGCTGCGGGTATCGCACCGTGTATGCCCAACTCGTCCATCGCGTCCGACACTGTGCCGGCGAGGTCGGTCAGCGCGAGGAAGGCATTGATCACGGCGCGGCCAGGACGCGGAATGTCGCGCATCACGATGCGCGTGGGATCGATCTTGCCTGTGAGTGGTTTGTCAGTCATCGCAAAAGTCCAGCGGGGAAATCAGTGCGAGCCCGGTAGCCGCGCCGGATGGTCCACATCCCGAAACGGACGGATACAAATCATAGCAGCCGCTTTGTGTCCGGGGACATCGCGTGTAACCTGAGTGCTTCTGCTGCAGGAGGAAACAACCATGGCTCTGAAAACGCGCCGGCTGTCAAACGCGCTGGGCGCCGAAATCTGCGACATCGACATTTCGAAACCGATGAGCGAAAGCACCTTCGGCGAGATCCACCGCATCTTTCTTGATTACGGCATCCTGCTGCTGCGCAACCAGAACGTCAGCCGCGAGCAGCACATCGAATTCAGCCGCCGCTTCGGTGAACTCGACAGGCACGATTCACTGCCGCGCGACCGCCATCCCGATTATCCCGAGCTGCTGCTGGTCACCAACCGTCCCAACCCTGACGGCACGCCGTCGGAATCGCGCTACACCGGCCGCCAGTGGCACACCGACCTGTCCTACACCACGACGCCGGCGCTGGGTTCGCTGCTGAAGTGCTACAACCTGCCGGAAGTCGGCGGCGACACGCTGTTCGCCAACATGACCATGGCCTACGACGCGTTGTCCGAAGGCATGAAAAAACTGATCGCCGACCTGCACGGCATCCACCTCTCGGGCACGCGGAAAATCAACGTCGACGACGCCGGTGCCGCGCGTCGCGCCGAGGTGATGAAACTCAACCCGCCGATTGCGCAGCCGGTGGTGCGGGTGCATCCGGAGACCGGGCGCAAGGCGCTCTACCTCGGCGAGAAGGTCAGACGCTTCGACGGCATGACCGAGGAAGAAAGCAAGCCGTTGATCGATTATCTGAACAAACACGCTACCCGCCCCGAATTCGTCTACCGCCACCAGTGGCACGAGCACGACATCCTGGTATGGGACAACCGCTGCACCATGCACCAGGCGCTGGGTGATTTCGACGAAACGCAGTTGCGCCACATGGAGCGCACAACGGTGATGGGAACGCCCTCGGGTTACGTGGTCGCCGGCTGAGCCGCCACCGTCTCGATCAGCAGGTCGATCGCCGCTGCGGCAAACGCGTGCATGTTGGCCACGCGGTCGACGCTGCCGGTCTCCAGCGTGATCGAACGTTCCACGCCCGGCCCAACCACCGCGAAACAGGCGTGGCCTGCGGCATAGCCATAGCGGCTACCGGTCGGACCCGCGGCGCCGGTCTCGGTCAGCGCCCACCCGGTCGCCGCGCGTTCACGTGCGCGATGCGCCTTGAGCAGGGCATAGGCTTTGGTCGAAGGCGTGATCCCTTTCATGTCCGCATCGCTGATCCCGAGCAGGACGCGGCGCAGTTCGTAGGTATAGACCACCAGTCCGCCGCGGCAGCAGGCCGAAGCGCCGGGCACCGCCAGCAGCGCTGCGTTGATCAGTCCGCCTGCCGAGGATTCGGCCACCACGATCATCTCATTGCGCCCGCTCAGCAGTTTCACCGCGCGTTCGGCGCGCGGCAGCAGTTCATTCATTTGCACCTCCTGCGGATTCCGGAAAACGGATCTCCTTGCCCACTGGAAAACCCAACACGCCGTTGTGTGCGAACACGTAAATGCTGTTGCGGCCGAGGTCACCGGTTACGACCACGTGGAAATCCTCCGGCCGCCACACCAGCGGCACCAGGCGCTGCGGGTCGTCGGACTCGTGGAACACCGCCGGAATGCGCCCGGCCTCGTGCTCTTCCTTCAGGTTCCAAGTCGGCTTCTGCGTCCAATCGCGCAGGATGCGCTCGAATTCGAAAGCCGTCATCCGCGCCGCTTTGAACAATTCCTCCTTGAAGCGCTGCTTGCTCCAGCCGCCGGCGGCGATGGTCTCGGCGATGATCGGCGACAGCAGCAGCAGCGGCCGCACCGTGTCGTAGCCCTGGCCGACCGTGAACATGATCTGCCAGGAGTACTGGCGCAGCACGGCATCGGCGATGTACGGCAGCAGTTTCTCCGGCGTCGCGCCCGACACCGACGAGATGTGGTTGCCGCCGGTGTAACGCGCGACCGACACCACGTTGGCGCCGGGGCGGAAACCGAACTCGGTGCAGTGTGAAGGCCAGCCGATTTTCGCGGCGACTTCCTCGTTCTCCGCCACCACCACGCGCCAGGTGTTGCCGAAGGTGGCCTTGTCGTTCTTGTGCGGCAGGAAACCGGCGACGTTCCTCAGATACAGCCGCCAGAAACGCCCGACCGTGGTGTTGGCCTGGAAACCGTCGCGCATAACGCCCTGGGTGTAGTTGAAACCGAGCGCCTTGATGACGGGACCGTTCAACACCATCAGGGTTTCGCCGCCCGGCGTGTTGCCGCTGTGCTCGACGCCGTAGGCGTGGTCGGCCATCGCTTCCACCGCAGCGACCAGCACCGGCATGTATTCGGGCCGGCAGCCGGCCATCACGCCGTTGACCGCGACGCTCCACACCGTCGCCGCGCGGTTGTCGGGCAGCAGCACGCCCAGCACCTCGTCGGGACCGCGGTCGGTGTGTTTCAGGAAGGCTTCGACCTTCTCCACGGTCGGCGGCACCACCGGCAGACCATCGGAATACTCATGCTGCAGGAAGTAGTCATTGACCTCTTCGAAGCTGCCGCTGCAGATCACGTCGCGCGGGCCCGGTTCGCCGCCGAGGGTTTTCGCGGCAGGCATTTTGAACAGCGCGTCGAGCACGCCGTCCAGAGTCAGCTCGCGCACGTTGCGCTGCAGTTCTTCCTTGCTTTGCAGTCCCGGATGGCCGCGCACCGGCGCCACCGCGATATTCGGATAACCGAGCCCCTGAGACGCCGCTTTCGCCAGCGTCATGAAACTCTCGCACACCAGCGTCGCCGAGGGGATGCCGGCGCTTTCCGCCGCCACACTGGCCCGCAACACGGCGGGCGTGCAGCTTCCTCAACAACCCATCCCGGAGACGACGGCGTCGGCCCCGAGTTCACGCAGCTTCTGCGGCAGTGCCGCGACCACCGCACGTTCGTCGCCGCCGTGGGTGTTGCCGAACACTTCCCAGTGCAGGAATTTCACGCCGGGATATTTCGCGGCGAGACTCTGCTCGAGCTGCTCGAACACCTCGTTGCCGCGGAACACGTAGTCCCACAGCCAGGCCACGGTCTTGCCCTCGAGCGTGTCGAGGCGCTGCGCCAGCGGCCGCACCTTAGCCTGACGCGGGCCGCGCGGCCACAGCGCGGCATATTGCGCGCCGGTATTTGCCTTCATCTGATGTTTTTCCGTCGTCATTGCAGAGCGCTGAGCATAACGCATCCGCGCAATACGACGCGCCACGCGTCCGCACTGCGGTGCCGCGCGCCGCGTCCACCGCTGCAGGCGAACCGCGCGCGCACCTTAACTGCCGGGTTGCTCTACTTCTGCTTCAGGCCGACGGTCCTGACCACCTTCGCCCAGGTATCGACTTCCTCGGCGAAACGCTTCTCGAACTCGGGCTGGGTGTTGGCGACCACGTCGAGGCCCTGGTTCAGCAGCAGCTTGTCGGTGGCCGGATCGGTGAGGATGCGGGTCACCGCCTGCTGCAGTTTCGCCGCCAACGCCTTGTTGGTCTTGCCGGGCATGAACAGCGCGTACCAGTTCTCCACGCCGAAGCCGGGCACGCCGGACTCGGCGATGGTCGGATACTCGGGCAGCGCCGGCGTGCGCTTCGGCCCGACCACCGCGAGTACGCGCAGCCGGTCCTTGGTGAAGAACGGCCGCGTCGAGATCACGCTCGCCACCGTCAGCGTGATGCGCCCGGCGACGGTGTCGGTGATGCTCGGCGCGGTGCCCTTGTACGGCACGTGGGTCATCTTGATTCCGGTCATCTGCGAGAACAGCTCGACGGTCAGGTGCTGCGCCGAACCCAGGCCGGAAGACGAAAAAAACAGCTCGTTCGGCCGCTTCTTGGCGAACGCCACCAGTTCCTTGACGTTTTTCACCGGCAACGAGGGATGCACCACCAGCACGCCGGGGGACACCACCGCCATCGTCACCGGCAGCAGGTCTTTCAGCGGATCGTAGCTGAGCTTCATCAGGCTCGGCGTGATGCTGATCCCCGCCGAGGTCATCAGCAGCGTGTAGCCGTCGGGCGGCGATTTCGCCACGATGTCGGCGGCGATGGTGCCGCCGGCGCCGGGCCGGTTGTCGGCCACCACGTTCTGGCCCCAGGCCTCGCCCAGCTTGGACGCGATGAAGCGGCCGGTGGTATCGACGCCGCCGCCCGGTGCCAGCGCGATGATCATGCGGATCGGTTTCACCGGATAGTTCTGCGCCTGCGCAACTCCTGCCGTGTATGCGCCCGTCAGCAGCAGCAAGGCGATACCGCGGATACCTGCGGAAAATGTGTTCATCGTTTCTCCTCCCAGCTTCGTTGTTTTGTCGGACTGCCCTGAAGAGTATACGGTCGGCCGCGTATTGCTTTGATGAATGATGTGCGCAGGCGGTCGCCACAAAAAACCGGCGGGCACCCTGATTGCTCGGGGTGCCCGCCGGGGAACAGCAAAAATATTTAATTAAATCAGATACTTGTGTTTAGTTTATGGGTATCCCCGCACTCTTGATGATCTTTGCCCACATCGCCGTCTCCGCGCGCAGGAGCTTGGCCAGCGCTTCCGGCGACGACGGATCCGTCTCCAGGCCCTGGCGCACGAACTGTTCGCGCACATCGCTCGCTGCGAGCGCCTTCGCCGCACCCTGGTTCAGTTTCGCAATGACCGGTTTGGGCGTCCCCGTCGGGGCAAAAAACCCGAACCAGGTTTCGTAGACATAATCCGGCACGCCGGCTTCCTGCACGGTGGGCACATCGGGGAAAGCCTGCGTGCGCTTGGTGCTGGTAACCGCCAGCATTTTCAGCCGGCCGGCCCGCACGTGCGTGGCCGCGGATGCCATCACCGGAATCGCCAGCTGCACTTCGCCCGATACGGTCGCGGCGACCGACGGACCGCCGCCCTTGTACGGCACCTGCGTGAATTTGACGCCAGCCACGTGTTCCAGCAGCGCGACCGACAAATGCCCCGCGCTGCCCACCCCCGCCGAGCCGTAGTTCAGCTTGCCGGGCTCCCTTTTCGCCAGCGCAACCAGGTCCTTCATGTTGCTGACGGGCAGCTTGTTGTTGACGACCACGGCGGACGGGGAAATGCCCAGTTTCGATATCGGTGCGAGATCGGTCAGGGCGTTGTACGGCAGCTTCGAATACAGGGTCTGGTTGATGGCGAGCCCGATATGGGCGACCAGCAAGGTGTATCCGTCCGGCGTCGCGCGCGCGGCAATGCTCACGCCCAGCGTGCTGCCGGCGCCGCCGCGGTTGTCGACGATCACGGTCTGGCCGAGGTCATCGCTCAGCTTGGAAGCCAGGATGCGGCCCACCAGGTCGCTGGTGCCTCCGGGCGAGAACGGAACGATCAGGCGGACCGGGCGCTCAGGATAGGCCTGCGTGTAGCCGGCGACCGGGAATCCGGCGCAGCACAGGAACGTCAGCAAGGCAAAAATTTTTCGGCTCATTTGTTTCCTCCTTTACTTATGGGCAGTACAAAATCCCGCTACTGAGAGGCGGGCACTAACGCCGGCGTGTTTTGCTGCTGCCGGACTTGCGGGTTGCAGGAACGGCCAGACGCAGCAATTCGCCCACGTCCCTGCAGCGCTCGACATGCATTGCCGTGTCGGCAATCTGCGCGGCGCGCGCCTTTCCCACCACGGGAGAGGCGAGCGTTTCGAACTTGAATCCCAGTTCCGCGTCGGACATGGGATTCTCGATCGACCCCTTCGGAAAATCCACCTGCGAGATGAATTTTTTGCCAGACGCCATCGTCATCGTCGTATGGCAGGATACACCCCGCGGCAGGCGCGCGTCGGTTTCGATGCGCGTGAGGTCCATCAGGCGCCGCACCGCGGCATTGCGCAGCTTGCTGTCGGTGTACTGCGCGAGCAGCGCATGGCCCTCGATCAGCGCGATCGCCACCGAGTACGGCAGGCTGACCTGCGCCTCGTGATAGGTGCGCGGCGCCTTGTTGCGGTGATATTCCGACCAGTCGGGATGGCGCTTCACCACGATGCTGCGGATCTGCGACAGGTCCGGTGCATGGCGGCGGCGGATTTCGAGCGCGCAGTCGATCGCGTTGTGGATCGGTCGCGCGCAGGAGTAGGGCTTGAACTCGATCTTGAGTTCGTACGGCGAGCCGAGGCGACGCAGCATCGCGGCGCCGCCCTTGCGCCCGGCGAAGGCGCGCAGGAAACCGCGTTCACCCTCAAATATGGTGTCCGCGCCGGTGAAGCCCAGTTTCGCCATCGACGCCGCGGTCACGCCGTTGCGCGCAGCCGGCCCGGGGTTGAAACGCTTCTGCATCGACGGCCCGTACATTTCCATCAGTCCCGAGGCCTGCGCGCCGGCAAGACCGAAGGCGGAAGTCAATTGATCCGGCGTCAGTCGCAGAAGTTTTCCCGCGGCCGCCGTCGCCCCGAACACCCCGCAGGTCGGCGTAGTGTGAAAGGCGCGGTTGCGCAGGTCGTTGTTGGCCGCCATGCTGACGCGCTCCATCACTTCACAGCCGGCAGCCACCGCCGTAATCAGGTCCTTGCCACTCGCACCTTCGGCTTCGGCCACTGCCAGCGCCGATGAGAACACCGGCGGGCTGAAGTGGAACAGCGCCAGCACGTCGATGTCGTCGAGTTCGATGCTGTGGCAGGAAATCGCGTTGGCGAAACTCGCCGCCGCCACCGGCACTCGTCCGCCGCCGCCGATCAGCGTCGCTTCGGGGGCCCTGCCCTGCCGTTGCGCAAAATCGCGTGCGATCACGCCGCTTTCGGTCTGGCTGCCCGCGATCGCCACCCCCAGGTAATCGAGCAGCAATCGTTTCATGGCATGGCGGCTGGCTGCAGGCACCTGCTTGTACGACAGCCGGGCATGGCGTGCTGCAAGTTGCGCGGCCAGCGTGCGGCCGGCACCGGGTTTTTTCTTTTGCATCGTGCTTCCTTCAGTTACGGTTAATCAAATTCATGGCACCAGCAGCGCAGTAATCGCGCCTGCGTCTTCCATACGTTCGAGCTGCCAAAGTGCCTGCAGCGCGCGCGCGCAGCCTTGCGCGCCGAGCACGCCGCCGCAGAGATCGCGAAACTTGGCCTCGACTTCAGCGTCACTCATCGGACTCTTCTCGTGCCCGCGCGGATAACGGATTTCGGCGACCAGCGTTTCACCCGAGCGCAGGCGTATCGTGACCCGCCCCGGCGCGCTCTCCGGATACAGCGCCGTCAGCGCCGGATCCTCGGCCACCTTCACCTTGCGCATCAGCTCCGCCACCGCGGGGTCACGCAGGCGCTCATCGGCAAACGAGGCGCGCTTCAGTTCGCCGTCGAGCAGCGCGACGGCGACGCAATAGGGCAGGCTGTGGTCCGCGGTCTCGCGCGTCGTCGGCGCCCAGCGCGAAGCATCGTTGCCCATCATGAAAATCGCCACCGCGTAACCGTCGACCCTGATCTCTTCGATCTGGCTCAGGTCCACCTTTTTGCGCAGGTCGAATGCCGCGAATACCGCGGACTGTCCGTGATAACACACGGGCAGGAACTTGGTGCGCGTCTCGACCATCATCGGCGACTCCGGCAGCGGCCAGTCGGAACGACCGACGGCGTCCCAAAACCCGCCGGAACCCTCGAACACCTCGCCCGGCCCGGTGAAACCCTCCTTCGCCAGCACCGCGGCGAACACCGCGTTGCGCGCGGCATTGGCGCCGGCGCAGCCCTTCCAGCTCGACAGGCTGCCGCGGCGCGCCTGCGCCAGCGCGAGGTTGGGCGTCAGCGCCAGCGACAGGGCGTGGCCGGTTTCGTCGGCACTGAGGCGCATCAGCTTCGCTGCACCGAGCACGCAGCCGAGCACGGTGTACACCGGCTGATCCCAGCCTTTCGAATTGATGTCGACCGATTTGCAGAAACTGCAATACACATCGTAGGCCAGCACGATCGCGGTGATCAGCGCCTTGCCGTCGGCATGCACGCTCTCCGCAACCGCGACCAGGCCCGGCACCATGTCGCTGGGATGCCCGCGGCTGCGGCCGAGGTAGGTGTCGCTGACGTCCAGCGAACGCGTCATAACGCCGTTGGCGAATGCCGCCATCTCCGGGGTGGCAAGCTGATCGCAGCCCCACACCCGCGCCATGTGATCTGAGCGGTAACGCCCCGCCACCGCGCGCGCCATCACGCTCACCGGTTCGTCGTACGCGCCGAGCGCGCTGGCGAAGGTGTCGACCAGGTGGCGCCGGGTCTCGTGCACCGTCTGCGGCGACAGCGCTTCGTAACGCGCACGCTGCGCAAACGCCACCAGGCGCTGCACCGTCGCGTCCCACACCAGGGGTTCGCTGTTCACTTTTTCTCCTCCTGCGCCCTGCGTTTGCCGCCGCCCGCCTTTGCCGCCGGTTTCGGCGGCGGGCTGCGCCGCTTCAGTTCGCTGCGCACGACCTCCGGCGTCAGCTCCGGCGCCAGCAGGCTGATGAAGTGGCCGACATAACCGCGCAGGTAGGTGTTCCGGCGCAACGTCACATACGTGGGGCTCGATTCGAAGAGGTGGCTGGCGTCGCGGGCGCGCAGGTTGCGGTCGTGCTCCGGATCCACCGCCACCGTCGCAAGGATCGCAATGCCGAGCCCCATTTCGACGTAGGTCTTGCAGACGTCGGCGTCGACCGCGCCGAACCTGACGTTGGGTTCTATGCCCTGCTTGTGGAAGGCCTCCATGATCTTCCAGCGGCCGCTGCGCGCGCGGTCATGCGAGACGATCGGATAACGCGCGATTTCCTGCAGCGTCAGTTTTTTCGCGCGCAGTATGGGGTGGCCCTGCTTCGCGATGACGCTGCGCGCGATCGGGAAACACGGCAGCATCACCAGGTTCGGGAACGGCCGTATCGCCTCGGTGCCGATCGCGATGTCCGCCTCCTCCGCCTGTACCGCTTCGCAGATCTGGGTGGGATTGCCCTGCTGCAGGCCGAGGCGGATGTCCGGATAACGCTTGATGAAGCGCTCGATGACCTTGGGCAGCACGTAGCGCGCATAAGTGTGCGTGGTGGCGACTGTCAGCGTGCCTTTTTCGCGGTCGACGTAATCCTCGCGCAGCGTGCGCAGGTTCTCGACGTCGCTCATGATGCGCTGCGCGATCTCGATCACCTCGCGCCCCGGCTCGGTGAGCCCGGTGACGCGGTTGCGCTTGCGCTGGAACACCGGGAAGCCGATTTCGGCCTCGAGCAGATGGATCTGCTTGCTGACGCCGGGCTGCGAGGTATGCAGCGCCTCCGCGGCCGCCGAAATGTGGTTGCCGTGCCGGTGTACTTCGAGGATGCATTTAAGCTGGGACAGCTTCATCGCCGCATCCGTCCTTGTGACGTTATCAATCGGCCCGTTTCAAGCAGTTGGAACATCCATTTTCTTGGTCACCGGGTTCACGTAGCCGCCCCACAGCACCATCACCCGGTTGCGGTTTGGATCGCCGCAGACCACGATGTTGATGACCTCGGGATTGGGCAACACCCGCACCATGCCGTCCGGTTTCTCTTTCAGGTATTCCTCGGGATAGATGCCGCGCGCCACCGCATCCGGGATGGTGAACGCCTCGGAATGACCGTACTTCATCAGGAACTCCAGCTCGCGGTACGGCACCTTCGCATGCTCGTAGATGTAATTGCGGATGTCCTGCTTGCTGTGTCCGGCGACGGCCAGCGCTTTCGCCACCGGCGGTGCGAGCATGATGGTGATCATGTCGCGGAAGCCCTGGGCGCCCTGTTCCGCCAGCCGCGCCAGGCAGGGTTTCTTGGTGACTTCGATCGACAGGAACTCCAGAGCGGTCTGCGCCGCGGTCTTGTCCGGCGTGCCGTAGATCGCCGGCGGCCAGCCCCAGGTCACGGTGCCACAGGCGGTTACCGTGCTGTCCTTGCGGTCGAATCCGTGCTCGACGCGGTACGGATCCCAGGGATTCTCGGCGTCGTTCTCGGCAATCGTGAAATTGAGCGGGTAACCGAAGGTCCCCATGTAGTTGCGGCCCAGCTTGTAGCCGGCGATGTTGCGGATGATCAGCCCGAAGGCGCGACCGATGGCCGGGTTGGCGCCCCGCGAAATCAGGTGCGCGCCGTTTTCTATGCCCATCTTCTGGATCGCCGGCCCGCCGATCAGCAGGAAGGGCAAAACGCCCCAGGTGCTGCCGATGTTGTTGAGGTTGTAACCGTTGTCGGCGATCGCCTCCACCGCGGCAATCAGCAGCGGCATGGTTTCCGGGCGGCAGCCCGCCATCACCGCGTTGGCGGCGATGTTGCGCGGTGTTGCTTCCAGGTTGGCCTGCGCCAGCACAGCGATCGCCTGGTCGGGCGGACGGCTGGTGTGTTTGAGGAATTCAGCGACGCGCTCCGGCGTCGGCGGAATGACCGGCAGGTTGTCGGTCCAGTCGCGCTCGCGGAAATGGGCGTTAATCTCGTCGAACGTGCCCTCGAAGACGATGGCGTCGGGCTTGCGCGCCGCGCCAGACGCAGCGGCCGCGCCGCCCTGCACCGCACGGGTCAGTTCCTCGACGATGCGCCCGAACAGCACCTCTTCGACATTTTTCTCGACCAGGGCCTCAGCATGGACGCCGACCGCACCCGGATACTCGGCCACCCGCAACGCCGTCAGGCCCTCGGCCCGCCCCGCGCGGCGGGGGCGAGTGGGGCTGGGGGCGGTCAGCTGCCCGGCCCGGGGGGGGGTGAGCGGCACGGCCCTGGCGGCGCTGGTGCTGCGGGCGCTGCCCCAGCCCGGGGCCTGGCGCCTCCTCTACCTGGGGCCGATCCTGCCGGTGCTGCTGCTGGCCGTGCTGCGCTGGC
>JBMTEY010000014.1:0-31003 GCA_049433545.1 Burkholderiales bacterium
CGTACCCAGGTCAGTGAACTGAACCTGATAAGCGCCGCTATCAACGTCGCCCGCAAGGAATGGGGGGGTGCATATCGAAAACCCGGTAGCTCTGATTCGCCGTCCAGCTACCACCGCAGGGCGAAAGCGCAGGCTGACAGCAGACGAAGCACAAAAGCTGCAGGCAGTGCTGCAAGCCGGTGGCCGCCGACCGGACGGAACCTTTGATGGAGGCGCGCGCAATCACTGGATGGCCCCGCTTGTGGTGCTGGCACTGGAAACGGCTATGCGGCAAGGTGAATTACTGAAACTCAAGTGGTGCCGTAAGCTTCCCCGTCAATCGGACAGTTCATATGTAGAGTTTCCGGCGCTCTTGATTCGATAGGCTACCGACACCAGCAACGATCAAACAGAAACCACCTGCCTTGGAACAGGCGGCGAGGAAGTAAATTTTTCATGGATCTGGCACAAAAAAACCGGTCAGGCCAAGTGGGGAAAGCCAAACTAGCTCAGCGCACCTTACGCGCTGCAACCCACTTACCCAAGGCCTCCGCAGCCGCTTCTGGCGTTGTCGCGTGATCGGCGCGGACCTCTAGATAAACGCTCCCGGGATCTGCTGGCAGCCTTCGATAAATTCCCTCTGAAACCGACCCATAGAGCGGGTCAAGATTACCGATTGCCCAGAAGACAGGCACAGCCTTCTTCGAGTGTTGAGCGCTTAAGCTCATATTCCCCAAGCCTTGGGGATTGAAATAGCTCCAGAGCGCCTCGGCAGTCAGTTTCAGCGATCGCCGCCTTCCTTGGTTCATGTCATACAACTCAATCAAGGTATCGCCCTTGCCTAACTGGACCAATCGCGAGGACTCGTCGACGACGCGGCTGATATCAGAGTCCTGATAAAAAGTCTCCGGAACATGCCCCGGCGCAAGAGGTATGATCGCGTCCACATCTCCTACCTGCGCCATGTATGCCAACGCTGCATTCGCACCAAAACTCTGTCCGCCAACGGCGATCCACTGAGCGCCGGACTGCCGCAAGGAGTCAACGGCTGCTTTGATCTGCTGCAAGGCATCCCGGTATGGCTTATCGTATAGGCGTTTACGAGACCACGGCATCTCCAGAAGAACTACCTGACAATGAGGACTGAGCTTTTCCACTACAGGTTTCAGGTATGGGGATTGCGGCATACCCCATTTACCATGCATCAAAATTATCCCGCACGGTGGCTGCGACGCCACTGCGGCACGCGCCGGGAGTATCAAGGCGATTAACAGCACCAGAAGTAATGAACGCATCTCTTCCTCTAAAGAATTAAAGAATTTTAGATAATAAGCCTAAGCTTTCGAGGACATAAGCGAGCGTCGAAAATCCCCTCCCCGTTCGTCCAATACAAAGTGCAGGGGCTAGATGGCGAAGTCCCAAACAGTAAATGGTGGGGGGTGGGGGTAATCTGGCGGGATTTTTCTGATTCTTAGCGAGTCTTGGGTAACTCCTCCCACCGCGTCGTATAGCAAGGCGACCGATTACCCGCCCGCATAGCCCAAGCATTAGCAATTCCAGATGCTGCAGCGCGCAGAGTATTTCTCCCAAACTCCCGATTTACCGCGTCCATAGCAGCCATCAGGCGAGCCGATCGCTGCTCTCCCCCAGATTCACTGAACACGCGACGATCTTCACTTACTGGAATCTGAGCTTGATAGACATGACAACGAGGTCATGAAGTGCTTTCGGAGTTTTTGAATTGCGGGATTTCGGCTCAGCTCAGGTTGGTCGATCTAATTGGGACGCCCAGCGCTGCAGCGTCGGCCGCACACGCAGGAACAGCCGATAGGTGCATTCCATTGCCCACGCCATACCCGGCACGCGGCCGACAAGGGCCAACCAGCGCCAACCGGGCAGTGCCGCCCATAGCGCCAGAAAAGCCTCTGCACCGCTAAGTAACCGGCCGTCGCTGTCGCGAACGTGAAAGCGCGCCAACAGCTGTTCTCGCGTGGTGCCGCCGGGCAGTGTCACCAAGGGGTCGCAGACGTCGGCAAAGCACACCGGCGAGCTGGATTTGAGGCCGCGGTAGAAGCCGATCTCGCGCCGGCAGAGGGGACAGGCGCCGTCATACAACACGGTAAGCGGACGCGCCGGGGCTTTAGAGTCAGGTGCGGTCACCATGCAGGCGCCTTGTTAACGTTCAGCAGGTCGGCCGCGGATTGCAGACCGCGCGAGGCGCGGTTCCACCATTGGGAGAACGAGTCGCAGCGCCTGGCCACCTGTGGAAACAACGCCGGGGCCGCGATGCACTCGGCCCAGCGCGCCAACCATGGCGCGAGGTGCGGCTCGTCGACGCTGCGCACGCGCTTCGCGCCGGCCAGTGCAGCGCCGATGGCGGCAGCGTCGTCGTACCAGCGGTGCGGGGTCAGCTCGGCCATGCGCGCGTCCACGAATCTCCAGCGCCTGTCGCTCCACGGCCAAGCGCGATGAAAGTCGCCAACGAACAACCCGAGCACCAGCGTGCCTTGCGGCAGTGCAGGCAACGTGCCTAGATTCCACGGGTGTACGAGCCAGACCTCCCTGCCCTTCACCAGCTCGGGATCGGCAACGATGGCACCCAGAGCAGCCGGCGGTTCCCCAAGCAGCGGCGGTTCTATCTCCGGTGGCTGATGAGTTGCGGCGGGTGGATACTGCTTCGGTTGCCGCGCCACGCGGTCCAGTGTTTCGTAAGATGCATCGATCAAGCTGCCGGGGCTGTGCCATGACGCAGGCGCATAGCGCGCCACATTCTCGGCGTTGAACAGATACGGCTTGTGGCTGCCAGTACCGGCCACCCATTGCCATGAGAGGTGGTTGCTCGCAAGATCCCCGTCGAGCAGATGGCCATAAAGCCAGTCCGCACCACAGCGCCAGTGCACCTTACGCAGGTGCACCACGTAGCTCGCCAGCCACATGCGGGCGTGGTTATGCAGCATGCCGGTGGCGTAGAGTGTTCGAACAGCTTGGTTGATGACCGGCACGTCGGTGCAGCCAAAGCGGATGTCGGCGGGCAGTGCGACAGCGTAGGCAGCATCGGGCAAAGGGCCGTCGTGCAAAGATTGAAGAATGTTCTCTCCACGATGCTGCCAAACATGACGGAAATAGGCACGCCAGCCCAGCTCGTAGACGAATTTGTGCTGCACGGCTAATTCATGTCGTGCGGCCACCCCGGCCAATACGTCGCTCAGCGAGACTAGTCCGTGCGTGATGTATGGTGACAAGCCACTCACTGCGCCGTCGATCGCGTTGCGCGTGCGGGCATAGGCGGATGGCTGAACAGCTGCGATACGGGCCTGCGCTGCTGCCAGCGTTGGCGAATATGTCTCAGACATGAAGTGCATCACTAACCTCGCAGCAGCGAAACGCCGCCCCACGCAACGCCATATCTTGCGTAGCTTACATCCGTGCGAGGTTTTTTACCTGCAGCGCCATTCGTGGTTTCTTCACCAATGTCTCTTCGTAGCGCATCAAGAAGTCCCGGTAAAGCGTGGTGGACGGGCACGCACGCTGGCCGTAACGGCAAGCAGTCATTTAAATTTATGGAACTCCAGCACTGTAAAGACCAACCCAACCATCATCAACGTGAATACCACGGCGGCCATAATCAGCAGATCGAACGACATTAGCGGTTCCTCCCGAGCAAAGCAGCGAGCTTGAAATAGATGCCAAAGCAAAAGATGGAAGGAACCCAGATCGCCGTAAAAATCGCCTGTTCACGGTCCTGTACTACAAACCATATGTAAGCAGAGATGACGAAAGAAATCATTACAGCAAAAATAATAAAAAAATCGGATTTACGGAACATAAAGCTTCTCCTCAAGTTTTACTTCTCAAAATATTCCAAAACACCATAGCCGATGGCGCTCAACAGACAGCCCGATATAGCCGCCGATCCAATGACTCGTATACCTGACGAGATCCCGAGCGCGAAAAATTCCGCTTCGACTATGCCGATCAGAGCAAGAATCAATCCAATGCAGCCGATCGCCGTCAGCGAGTTGCCAACGAGGATCAACAGACTACTGATTTTTTTTCTTGATTGAATCATTTTGGATTGCGACAGGTGCAGATCTGGTATTTTAACTAAATCACAAAACCTTCGCGCTGAATTGCCACCCAAAACCTGACCTGACGGTCAACCTTCACGGGCAAGACTCGCCAAAACATGATGAACGGAGTTCCGTCTTTCTTGTAATTAATCGCTTTGCCTTCAAATCGGCCGCCCGACTTCAATGCACTGGCTAGCCGCTCGATAACTTTCTTGTCAGTTCCTGGGCCCTGGAGTATTCGGGGAGTTTTTCCGACCACGGAGTCTGGATCATACCCAGTCAATTTCTTGAACGCCTTATTGGCATAAATGATATTTCCTTGAGAGGTGGCATCAGTGACCAAAACAGAATCAAAGCTGTTTTCCGCCAAAACCTTTAGTAGTGCGATGCTTTCCAATTGACCACCAAGAATTGAATCTAACGTTGCCATTTTTTTCCCTTGAAATTAATGAAGGGGTCTGATTTTTTATTAGGGCTTTTTAAGACAAAATTTTAGCGCTTGATTCGAGACATTGCCCAGCTAGTCAACGCATCTGAAGCGGCATGCGGTGTATTCGCATGATCTGCCCGAACTTCCTGATAAATGCTATCGGGATGGGTGGGAAGACGTTGAAAGATCCCACTCGACGCGGCACCAAAGAGAGGATCCAGATTTCCGATAGCCCAAAAAACAGGAACTGGTTTTTTGGCACTCTGAGCACTGAGTGACATATTACCCCAACCCTGGGGGCTGAAATAACTCCAGATTGACGTTGCTGATGTCTTGATAGATCTACGCTGACCTTGATTGATATCAGTCATCCCCACAGAGGCCACCCCTGACCTGACTGGCTTTTTCTGTGCCAGCTTAAATGTTGAATTTTTCAACTTAGCTGAATCAGCAAACGAAAAGCCCATACCGCAGAGTCTAGCGCAGAAAGGAAAGAACCAAAAAGTAAAATACCCCTCCTTGTTCGTCTAAAGCTCAGTGCAAGGGGTTAGCTGGATGGAACCAAGTTGGAAATTGGGGAGGCCCCGGGGTGGGGGTCAGACTGGCAGGATTTACCAATCCGAGCGGCTAAAAAAATGCCATACCAGTATGGGCAGGGCATGCTCTGAAACAAAAACCACCAAGGGGGAATACTTTAGGTATGTTTTTGGATATGTAAATTACATAATCCACATAACAAATTGATTTTATTAGATATGTGGCGGAGAGTGTGAGATTCGAACTCACGAGGGCCGTGAGGCCCTGCCGGTTTTCAAGACCGGTGCATTCAACCGCTCTGCCAACTCTCCGTATTCCTGGTCGTTCAACCTGCCGGTTTTCGCTCCGGCCGCGCCTGCGCAGTTGAATTTACCCGCAGGCAGCACAATCTTCGACGGGGCGCATTGTAGCGCCAAAGTGACGTCCGGGGCGTAAATGACAAAATAATGTCATTCATTATCAATTGCTTGCGTGACCCGGGCCTTTCCGAAAATCGCCGATTTTGATTGCAACTTTTCGCACCTTTAAGTAGTCTTACCAACGTCTTACTGTCGACTGTTTTAGTCAACTTTTACTGGAGGCTCAAGTCAATGCAACAACCTGATTTTCGCGGCGCCGCGACTTACTCAGCCGGCACCACCGAGATTGGCGTCCAACAGAACAAGGTATTGCGCAATACCTACCTGATGCTGGCGATTTCTCTGGTTCCGACCGTGATCGGCGCCGCTGTCGGCACCAATTTCATCAATTTCAGCTTCCTGCGCTCCAACCCGATCATGGCCGCGCTGGGCATGCTGGTGGTGTTCTACGGCTGGATTTTCGCGATTGAGAAAAACCGCAACAGCAGCCTCGGCGTCGGCCTGCTGCTGGGCTTCACCGCGTTCATGGGCCTGATGCTGGCGCCACTGATGCAGCAGATCCTCGCCTTCCGCAACGGCGGACAACTGGTGATGATGGCCGCCGGCGGCACCGCGGCTGTGTTCTTCGTGCTCTCGGGCATCGCCTCGAGCGTGAAGCGCGATTTCAGCTTCCTCAACAAGTTCCTGCTGGTCGGCTTCGTGGTGATCATGCTGGCGGTGCTCGCCAACATCTTCCTGCAAAGCCCGGTGCTGCACCTGGTGCTGATCTCGGGGTTCATCATTTTCTCGTCGGCGATCATCCTCTGGCAGATCAACTCCATCGTGCGCGGCGGCGAGACCAATTACGTCTCGGCAACCCTGACGCTGTACGTGTCGCTCTACAACATCTTCACCAGCCTGCTGCAGTTGCTGGGCATCTTCGGCGGGGATCGCGACTGAACGGTACTGCTGAATCAAAAAAGCGGCCTGCGGGCCGCTTTTTTGTTGGCTTGATGCTCAGTCGCGCCGGTTTTATTCCCGCTCGAACAGCGCCATCGATTCAACGTGCGCGGTATGCGGAAACATGTTGATGATGCCGGCGGCACACAGCCGGTAGCCGTGCACCGCCGTCAGCACCTCGGCATCGCGCGCCAGCGTCGCCGGATTGCAGGACACGTAGACGATGCGCCGCGGGCCGTCGGCGCCGATCAGCTTGACCAGTTCCATCGCGCCGTCGCGCGGCGGATCGATCAGCAGCTTGTCGAAAGGCCCCAGCGCCGCCCATTGTTCAGCTTCGATCTTGAACAGGTCCATGGCCAGGAAGCTAGTGTTTCCGGTGAGGCCGTTGCCCAGCGCATTCTCCTCCGCCCGGCTGATCAGGCCCTTGCTGCCCTCGATGCCGGTGACATGGGCGCCGCTGCGCGCGATCGGCAGCGTGAAATTGCCCAGCCCGCAGAACAGGTCGGCGATGCGTTCACCCGGCTGCGGGTCGAGCAACGCCAGCGCCCGCCGCACCAGCACCTGGTTGATCGCGTGGTTGACCTGGGTGAAGTCAGTCGGCATGAACCGGATCTGCACGCCGAATTCGGGCAGCGTGTAATACGGCTTGCCGGCTCCGGGCGGATGGAACGCGTATTCGGTGCCCGGCCCGCCGGGCTGCAGCCAGAACACGACGCCGTGCCGGTCGGCAAACGCGCGCAGGGCCGCCTCGTCCTCCGGCAACAGCGGCTCGAGGATGCGCAGCACCAGCACGTCGGCGGTTTCGGTCAACGCGAGCTCGATCTGCGGCAGGCGGGCACGGATGCTCAGGCTGCCGACCAGTTCGCGCAGCGGCAGCAGCAGGTCGGAAATGCGTCGCGGCAGCACTTCGCAGGACGTCATGTCGGCGACAAAGCTGCTGCGCTTTTCATGGAAGCCGACCAGCACCGTGCCCTTTTTCAGTACGTTGCGCACGGTCAGCCGCGCACGGTGACGGTATCCCCACCCGGGCCCGTGGATCGCCGGCAGGACCTGCTCGGGCCGTACCTTGCCGATATGCCACAGGTTGTCTTCCAGCACCCGCTGCTTGGCGGCCACCTGCATCGGCAGATTCATGTGTTGCAGGCTGCAGCCGCCGCAGAGGCCGAAAAAACCGCAATCCGGCGTGGTGCGCGCCGAGTTCTCGTTGGAAATCCTGGTCGCGTAGCCTTGTTCGAAAGCGGGTTTGCGACGATAGATCGCCGCATCGACCGACTCACCGGGCAACGCACCCTCGATGAACATCACCTTGCCGTCATGGCGCGCGATGCCCTTGCCTTCGTGGTCCAGGGATTCGATCTGCAGCGGGCCGACCGTGGTCGTCCGCGGGGTGTTGCTGCGCCCCCGCATCACGCTGTCCAGCGGGCGAGGAACTCCTGCCAGTGCGGCTGGGCCAGCTTGTCCAGTGCAGCGCGCACGCTTTTGACCTGGCTGGCATGCTGTTCTGAAGTCAGTGCACCGCGCATCAGCTGGAAACGCAGGTACACCAGGTAGGTGTTGACGACATCGGTCTCGCAGTAGCGCCAGATGTCCTCAAGCTTGCCGTCCTGGTAAGCGCCCCACACCGCGGAGCCGTCCATGCCCAGTTTGCCGGGCAAACCCATCAGCTGCGCCAGCGCGTCCAGCGGTGCGTTGGCGCGGGGCTGGTACATTGCCAGCAGATCCATCAGGTCCAGATGACGCTGGTGGTAGCGGCTGATGTAGTTGTTCCACTTGAACTCGCGGTCATCCTCGCCCATGTCCCAGTAGCGCGCCGCCTTCACGCCGTGCATCAGACCGCGGTAGTGCAGCACCGGCAGGTCGAAGCCGCCGCCGTTCCATGACACCAGCTGCGGCGTGTATTTTTCTATGCCATCGAAAAAGCGCTGGATGATTTCGGCTTCGCTCTCGCCCGCCGCGCCCAGCGACCACACCTTGAAGCTGTCGCGTTCCTGCAGCGCGCAGGAAATCACCAGCACGCGATGCAGGTAATGCGGCAGGAAATCGCTGCCGCTGCTCTGGCGCCGCAACTGGAATGCGGTTTCCGCGACCTCGGCATCAGGCAGGCTGTCAGCGATGTCGTGCAGCCTGCGGATGCCGGAAATGTCGGGCACGGTTTCGATATCGAACACCAGCACAGGATGCACAAGATATCCTTTAAAAACAGATACTTATTGTTATACGCCAAATTTACGCAAACACGCCGGTGGAGAGATAGCGGTCGCCGCGGTCGCAGACGATGAACACGATCACCGCATCCTTGACCTGCGCCGAAATCTGCAGCGCCGCCCACAGCGCACCGCCCGAGGACACGCCGGCGAATATGCCTTCCTCGCTGGCGAGGCGGCGCATGGTGTTTTCAGCATCGGCCTGCGTCACCTCGACGATCTCGTCGACCTGCGTCCAATCACAGATTTTCGGCAGGTAGGCGGCCGGCCATTTGCGGATACCCGGAATTTGCGCACCGTCGGCCGGCTGGCAGCCGACGATGCGGATTGCCGGATTTTTTTCCTTGAGGTAACGCGACACGCCCATGATGGTGCCGGTGGTGCCCATGCTCGAAATGAAGTGCGTGACCTTGCCTGATGTATCGCGCCAGATTTCGGGGCCGGTGCCTTCGTAATGCGCCAGCGGATTGTCTGGATTGCCGAACTGGTCGAGCATCACGCCACGGCCTTCGCGCACCATGCGCTCGGCGGTGTCGCGCGCGCCTTCCATGCTCGCCTCCTTCGGCGTCAGTACCAGTTCGGCGCCGTATGCGCGCATGGTCTGCTGGCGCTCCAGCGACTGGTTCTCCGGCATCACCAGCACCATGCGGTAGCCCATGATCGCTGCCGCCATCGCCAGCGCGATGCCGGTGTTGCCGCTGGTGGGTTCGATCAGCGTGTCACCAGGCTTGATGCTGCCGCGTTCCTGCGCACGGCGGATCATCGAGATCGCCGGACGGTCCTTCACAGAACCGGCGGGATTGTTGCCCTCGAGCTTGGCCAGCAGCGCGTTGCCGGTCTTGCCCGGCATGCGCTTGAGCCTGACCAGCGGCGTGTCGCCGATGAAATCCTCAAGCGTGTGATACATGGCGCTCAGTCCGCTTTCACCAGCAATTGCCGGCAGTAGCGCGTCACACCCTCTTCCACGTTGAGGAACGGCGCCACGTAGCCCGCCTTGCGCAAAGACGTGAGGTCAGCCTGGGTGTAACTCTGGTATTTGCCTTTGAGATCGCTGGGAAACGGGATGTAGCGGATCATGCCCTGTTGCTGCAGTTGCGCCAGCGACAATGCATCTTTGCCTTCGGCGCTGCGGCAGGCATTGACCGTCGCCACTGCGACGTCGTTGAACGACTGCGCGGCGCCGGTGCCGCAGTTGAAAATGCCCGAGCTACCGGGATTTTGCAGGAAATGCAGGTTGACCCGCACCACGTCCTCGACCGACACGAAATCGCGGCGCTGCTCGCCGTTGCCGTAGCCGCCGCTGCCCTCGAACAGCCGCACATGGCCCTCGGCGCGGTACTGGTTGAAGAAATGCCAGGCCACCGAGGCCATGCGCCCCTTGTGCTGCTCGCGGTCGCCGTAGACATTGAAATAACGCAGACCCACCACCTGGGTGCCGCCGGGCGGCAGGCGGCGCACACGCTGGTCGAACAGCAGCTTGGAATACCCGTAGACGTTGAGCGGACCTTCGCAGGACGGATCTTCGCGGAATTCGGCGTGCGCGCCGTAGGTTGCCGCAGAAGACGCATAAAGCAGCGGGATCATCTCGGCGGCGCAGTATTCGAGCAGCGCGCAGGAATAGGCGTAGTTGGTCTCCATCACGTAGCGGCCGTCGCTGGCCGTGGTGTCGGAACAGGCGCCCTGGTGCAGTATCGCCTTCAGCGAACGGCGGAAGGAGCCGGATTTGATCCGCGCCAGGAACTCGTCCTTGTCGAGATAATCGCTGATCGCACAATCGGCAAGGTTCCGGAATTTGTCGCCCTGCGTCAGGTCGTCGACCGCGATGATGTCGCTGATGCCGGCGGCATTGAGCCCTTTGACCAGGTTGGCGCCGATGAATCCGGCCGCACCTGTGACTACATGCGTCATGACTTTTCCCCGGCTGCAAACAGCTCGTCGTATCCGGCCACCGCGGTTCCGAACTTTGCGACCACGATGCCCGCTGCGCGGTTGGCGATGCGCACCGCACTCTCCAGGTCCTGCCCCGCGGCCAGCATCACGCCGATGACCGCGATCACCGTGTCGCCGGCGCCGCTGACATCGAAGACTTCCCGCGCCTGCGCCGCCACGTGCAGCCGCTGCCCGCGCTGGTAAAGCGTCATGCCCTCCTCGCTGCGCGTCACCAGCACGGCGCCCAGGCCCAGGCGTTTGCGCAGGTTCTGCGCCTTGCCCGTCAGCGCCTGCTCGCTGCTCCAGCCGCCGGTCACCGCGCGCAGTTCGGCGCGGTTGGGCGTCACCAGCGTCGCGCCGCGGTAACGCGAATAATCCTCACCCTTGGGATCGACCAGCACCGGTTTGCCGGCACGTTTCGCCAGCGCGATCATCCTGGCGATGTGCGCGAGCCCACCCTTGCCGTAATCGGAGAGGATCACCGCATCGCAGGTTTTCAGCAGCCTGCGGAAATCCTGCAGCTTGGTCGCCAGCACCTCGTGGCTGGGCTGGCTCTCGAAATCGGCACGCAGCAGCTGCTGGCGGCGGCCGATCACCCGCAGTTTGACGGTCGTCGATATCGTGGCGTCGTTGTGCAGGCTCGCGATAATGTTTTCGCGTTTCAGCAACTGCCGCAGGCTGCGCCCGGCTTCGTCTCGCCCGACCACCGACAACAGTGATGCCGGCGCACCCAGCGCCGCGACGTTACGCGCGACGTTGGCCGCGCCGCCGGGACGCTCTTCGACGCGGTCGACTTTCACCACCGGCACCGGCGCCTCAGGCGAAATCCGGCTCACTTCGCCGAACCAGTAACGATCGAGCATCACGTCGCCCACCACCAGCACCCGCGCGCGGCGTATGCGCGTGCGCAGGGCGGGAATTTTTGCGGTTTTAACGGTTTTTTTCATAAGGACTGCATTTTACCGGCCGGCTCAGCCGCCGATCTTGGCGGCAATGCGGTCGATCACGGTCAGCGGATCGGCAGCGCGGGTAATCGGTCGGCCGATTACCAGGTAGTCGGCGCCGTTGGCCACGGCCAGTGCGGGCGTCATGATGCGTTTCTGGTCGTCCTGTGCGGCATCGGCCAGGCGTATGCCCGGCGTCACCAGGCGGAAATCCGGGCCGCAGGCCTGGCGCAGCGTTTTCGCCTCCTGCGCTGAACACACTACGCCGTCCAGGCCGCAGCCCGCCGCCAGCTTCGCCAGTCGCTCCGCCAGCGCCTGCGGACCCTCGGCATGGCCAATGTCGCGCAGGTCATCGGCGCCGAGGCTGGTCAGCACGGTGACCGCGATCAGCAGCGGCGGTCGCGGCAGGCCGGCCAGCGCTTCGCGCGCTGCCTGCATCATCGCGCGGCCGCCGCTGGCATGTACGTTGATCATCCAGGCGCCCAGCGCGGCTGAGGCCTTGCATGCGGCAGCCACGGTGTTCGGGATGTCGTGATATTTGAGGTCGAGGAATACGTCAAAGCCGCGATCGACCATTTGCTCAACCAGGCCGGGACCGGCAGCGGTGAACAGTTCCTTGCCGATCTTGACGCGGCAGCGCGCGGGATCGAGGCGCTGCACCAGTCCCAGCGCCTCGGGTGCGTCCGCATAGTCGAGGGCGACGATGATCCGCGGGCCATTGCGATCCTTGCTCATGCCGGTATGCCTTTCTCTTCGGTGCGCCGCGGCGCATAGGTTTCCCATTCGCCGCAGGCCGGGCAATGCCAGTAGAACTGCCGCGCGCGGAAGCCGCAGTGTTCGCACTTGTACATGGCGAGGCTGCGCGTGTGCTGGTGGATCAGTTGCTTGATCAATTGCAGGTCGTGCTGTTTTTCCGGCGGCGCCTCCAGCAGCTGGGCTTCCAGCAGCTTGTCGAGGCCGAGCAGCGTCGGCGTGCGCCGTACCTCGTCGCGCACCAGCCGGTAGGCCGCCTGTGTGCCGCTGGCAGCGAGGGTCGCCTGGTAGACCATGTCGAGCAGGTCCAGCGACGCATATTTGTCGAGGAAGCCGCGCAGCAGGTTGAGTCCCTCCTCGGCCCGTCCTTCGTCACGATAGGCCGCCAGCAGCCGTTCCGCCACCAGCGACAGGTAGGCCGGGTTCTGCGACTCTATTCGCTGCCAGGCGGCGATCGCCGCCGGCCGGTTGCCGAGATCACGCTCAAGGTCGCCGAGCAGCATGTTGGCGCGCACACACAGCCGGTGATGGGCCAGCGCAGCCTCCAGGTGCGGTCGCGCTTCGGCTGGCCGCGACTGCATCAGCTCGCGTGCGCCCATTTCGCAGTAGAAATTGGCGATCTCCTTCTGGAAGGAGCGGCTGCTGAGCGCCTCGAGTTTTTCGGCCACCGCAATCGCCTTGTGCCAGTCCTTTTCCTGTTCGTAGATCTCGAGCAGGAAACGCAGCGCGGCTTCGGCGTGCGGCGTGTTGTCGAGCTTGAGGAAGAGCTCCTCGGCGCGGTCCAGCAGCCCTGCCTTAAGATAGTCCTGGGCGAGTTCAAGCACTGCCTGCAGTTTCTGTTCCTGGGCCAGGTCTTCGCGCTCCGCAAGATTCTGGTGCATGCGGATGGCGCGCTCAACTTCGCCGCGGCGACGGAACAGGCTGCCCAGCGCGAAATGCAGCTCGATGGTCTGCGGATTGACCTTGGCCACCTCGATAAAGGCCTCGATGGCCTTGTCAGGTTCTTCGTTGAGCAGGAAATTGAGACCCCTGAAATACGAAGCGGGCAGCAGTCGCGATTCGGAAACGATCTGGCGGATGTCGACGCGCGCGGCCAGCCAGCCCAGCGCAAAAAAAAGCGGCAGTGCGAGCAGCCACCACAGTTCCAGGTCCATGGCGCTCAGCGGCTCACAACATGTCCATCGGCGGCATGATTGCCGGCTCGGCGGCCTTTTCGGGTTCGCGCGCAACGCGCAGTTCGCGCTTCAGCGCGGCAACCTCCCGGCGCAGTCGCAACACCTGGAACAGCCCGGCCAGCAGGCCTGCGGCAGCGCCGAGGCACACGGCGATCAGCAGCACCACGACCAGCGGCGCATCCCAGCGGAAGCCGAGGTAGTAACGCACGGTCACCGGATCCGTGTTGACGATCGCGAACGACAGTATCAGCAGGAACAGCGCGAACTTGATGAGCAGCATCAGGTATTGCATGGCCTGCTGAGAATATCACGCTCGTTGCCGGCGGAGGATCCCCCGCCGCCCGTAAAAAAACGGCATGGACTGAGCCATGCCGCCGGATGGAACGATGCCAGTCGTCCGTTATTTCTTGATGTCCACGCGTTCGCGCAGTTCCTTGCCGGCTTTGAAATGCGGCACGTACTTGGCGGGAACCTGCACCCGCTCCCCCGACTTCGGGTTGCGACCGGTGCGCGGCGGCCGGTAGTTGAGTCCGAAACTGCCGAACCCGCGGATCTCGATGCGCTGGCCCTGCGACAGGCTCTTCCCCATGGCGTCGAGTATCATTTTTACTGCCAGCTCGGCGTCCTTGGCCACAAGTTGCGGGTAGCGCGCCGCCAGTTTCGCGATCAACTCCGACTTGGTCATGATGCTCCCTTATTGTTGAGTATTGGCTGTATCCAACTTGGCTTTGAGCAGGGCGCCGAGATTGGTAGTCCCCGAACTCGCCTGTTTGTCCGACGCCAGTTTCTGCATGGCCTCGGTGTCCTCCGCAAGGTCTTTCGCCTTGATCGACAGGTTGATCGTGCGGTTCTTGCGGTCGATGTTGATGATCATCGCCGTCACCGAATCGCCTTCCTTCAGCTTGGTGCGGATGTCTTCCACGCGATCGCGCGAAACTTCCGAAGCGCGCAGGTAACCCTCCATGTCCCCTTCGAGGTTGATTACCGCGCCCTTGGCGTCGATCGATTTCACCGTACCGGTGACGACCGAGTTTTTCTCGTGGCCGCCGACGTAGTTGGTGAACGGATCGCCTTCGAGCTGCTTGACCCCCAGCGAGATGCGCTCGCGCTCGACGTCGATCGACAGCACCTGGGCTTCGACTTCCTCGCCCTTCTTGTAGTTGCGCACGGCTTCCTCGCCGGGCACGTTCCACGACAGGTCGGAGAGGTGCACCAGTCCGTCGATGCCGCCGGGCAGTCCGATGAAGATGCCGAAGTCGGTGATCGACTTGATCTGGCCTTTCACCTTGTCGCCCTTCTTGGCGTTCATCGAGAACTCTTCCCACGGATTCGCCATGCACTGCTTCATGCCCAGCGAAATGCGGCGGCGCTCCTCGTCGATCTCGAGCACCATGACCTCGACTTCGTCGCCCAGCTGCACGACTTTCGACGGATGCACGTTCTTGTTGGTCCAGTCCATTTCGGACACGTGCACCAGGCCTTCGATACCCGGCTCGATTTCGACGAACGCGCCGTAGTCGGTGAGGTTAGAAACCTTGCCGAAGAGGCGGGTGTTGGGCGGGTAGCGGCGCGACAGGCCGACCCACGGATCTTCGCCCAACTGCTTCATGCCCAGCGAGACGCGGTTCTTTTCCTGGTCGAACTTGAGCACCTTGGCAGTGACTTCGTCGCCCACGCTGAGCATCTCCGAGGGATGCTTGACGCGGCGCCATGCCAGGTCGGTGATGTGCAGCAAGCCGTCAATGCCACCGAGGTCGACGAACGCACCGTAGTCGGTGATGTTCTTGACAATGCCTTTGACGGTCGCGCCTTCGCGCAGGTTCTCCAGCAGCTTCTGGCGCTCTTCGCCCTGGCTCGCTTCGAGCACGGCGCGGCGCGACACGACCACGTTGTTGCGCTTGCGGTCGAGCTTGATGACCTTGAACTCCATCTGCTTGTTTTCGTACGGCGTGGTGTCCTTCACCGGACGGGTGTCGACCAGCGATCCCGGCAGGAAAGCGCGGATGCCGTTGATCATCACGGTCAGGCCGCCCTTGACCTTGCCGCTGATCATGCCCGAGACGATGTTGCCCTTCTCCAGCGCCTCTTCAAGGTCATGCCAGGCGGCAAGGCGCTTGGCCTTGTCGCGCGAGAGACGGGTTTCACCGTAACCGTCTTCGAGGGATTCGATGGCGACACTGACAAAGTCGCCCGGCTTTACTTCGAGTTCGCCGCTGTCGCTGCGGAACTCTTCCGCAGCCACGTAGCTTTCGGACTTCAATCCGGCATTGACCACCACAAAATTGTCATCGATGCGCACGACTTCGGCGGTAATCACTTCGCCGATGCGCATTTCCTTCAGCGCCAGGCTCTCTTCAAAGAGCGCGGCAAAACTTTCGGCGGGCACTGCTTGGGGGGATGTTTTAATCATTGGAATCAGGAGGTTATCACACCCGTTGTGGAAACGGGAGGGTAGTTGAAAAAAGCCACAGGCTGGGCGGCCCGTGACACCTGGTGCTGCATTTACTGCGGTTTTTACTGCTTTTTCCGATACAGACGCAATACCTGCGCCACCACCGCGTCCACAGGGGTACCCGTGGTGTCCATTTCAACGGCATCGGCGCACTTCAACAGGGGGGCCACGGCGCGGTTGCTGTCGCGAAAATCGCGATCGCGGATGTCCTGCAAAAGGGCCGCCATACTAGCATCGACCCTCTTTTCGATCAACTGCTTATGTCGCCTTTGCGCCCGTTCTTCCGCAGTCGCCGTAAGGTAGATTTTGAGCGCCGCATCAGGAAATACCACCGAGCCCATGTCCCGCCCATCGGCCACCAATCCCGGGGCCTGGCGAAAGCCGCGCTGCAAGGTCATCAGCGCTGCACGCACCCCCGGCAATGCGGCAACCCGTGAAGCAGCGGCCCCTGCTACTTCGCCGCGGATCGGATCAGAGACCTCTCGGCCGTTTGCCCAGACCCGTTCGCCGTCAAATTTAACCTTTAAATTCAGAGTGATATCAGATATTTCTCGATCGCTGTCGAGGTTGGCACCCTGCTCCCGGCTGACCAATCCCACGATCCGGTACAGGGCGCCGCTGTCGAGATAATGAAATCCCAGCTGCCGCGCAACCAAAGCCGCCACCGTGCCCTTGCCTGAAGCCGACGGACCGTCAATGGCGATGACCGGCGGCAGGCTCAAGCCGCACCTGCGACGATGCCGGCGAGCACGGCAAAATATTCGGGATAGGTCTTGGCCACGCACCCCGGATCGTTGATGCGCACCACGACCCCGCCCAGGGCCGCCAGTGAAAAACACATGGCCATGCGATGGTCGTCATAGGTATCGATCGCTGCCGGCTGCCACTGCACCGGGGGCGTGATGCGCAGGTAATCGGCCCCTTCTTCCACGGTGGCGCCGAGCTTGGCCAGCTCCTTGGCCATCGCCGCCAGGCGGTCGGTTTCCTTTACCCGCCAGCTGGCAATGTTGCGCAGCGTGGTCGTGCCGTCGGCAAACAGCGCGGCGATCGCCAGCGTCATCGCTGCATCCGGGATGTGGTTGCAGTCGAGATCCACCGCGCGCAGACTACCGTTCTTTTTCGCCGCCGCGCCGGCGGTCGCCTCGATCCAGTGATCATCCATGCTGATCGCGGCGCCCATCTGCACCAGGGCCTCGACGAAACGCACGTCGCCCTGCGTGCTGTGGCGGCCCACACCTTCTACTCGCACCGGGCCGCCGCCGCTCAGGCCGCTGATCGCGCCCGCAGCGAGAAAATACGACGCCGAGGACGCATCACCTTCGACATGGAGTTCACCGGGACTGGCATAACCCGTTCCTGCCGGCACCGTGAACGACGTCCAGCCGTCACGTTCGACCACCACCCCGAATTGTCGCAGCGCATTGAGCGTAATCTCGACATAGGGTTTGGAAATCAGTTCGCCATCGACGCGCACCACGGTTTGCGCGCCGAGCAGTGGCAGTGCCATCAGCAGGCCGCTCAGGTACTGGCTAGACACGCTGCCGCGGATGGACACTTCGCTGCGCGGCTGCAGTGCTCCGGCGTGGATCGCCAGCGGCGGAAATCCCGGGTTGCCGAGGTAATCAATGGAGGCGCCGAGCTGGCGCAGCGCATCGACCAGGTCGCCGATCGGGCGCTCGTGCATGCGCGCCACGCCGTCAATGCGGTATTCACCGCCGCACAGTGCAAGCACCGCCGTCAGCGGCCGCACCGCGGTGCCGGCGTTGCCGAGGAACAGCTCGGCCTGCTTCACCGGAAAAGCGCCGGAGACGCCGTGCACGGCGACCGCGCCCGGCCCTGCATCCTCGCAACGCACGCCCAGCGCACGCAGCGCGGTGAGCATGTGCCGGGTGTCATCCGAATCGAGCAGGTCGCGCAGCACGGTCCTGCCGCGAGCCAGCGCCGCCAGCAACAGCGTGCGGTTGGAAATGCTCTTGGATCCCGGCAGGCGCACCGTGCCGCGCACCGCGCGCATGGGCTGCAGGTCGATGTAATCCATGCGGGGGGAGGCCTTATCCTTTCTTCAGCAGCCAGCGCCGGCGTGCACGCTGTGCCGTGCCGAACATGGACTGCAGCGCATCGCCGTCAGCGGCGGCCAGCGCCCTGCGCGCCGTCTTGAGTTCGGCAACGTAGCCGTCGATCAGCGGCAGCAGCGCCGCGCGGTTGGCGATGCAGATGTCGCGCCACATTTCCGGCGAACTGCCAGCGATGCGCACCGTGTCGCGCAAACCGCCGCCGGAAAACCCCAGCAGCCGCTTTGCATCGCGCTGCCGCGCCAGCAGGTGCACCAGCGCAAACGCGGCGACATGCGGCAGGTGGCTGACCGCGCCGAAGATCGCGTCGTGCTCTGCTGCGTCCAGGCGCACGATGCGCGCACCGCAGGCCGCCCAAGCCGCGCGCACCAGGCGTACCGCGGCTGCTTTTGTCTCTTTCTGCGGCAACAGGATCAGGTTGCGCTCGCGGAACAGTTCGGGAAAAGATGCGGCGGCGCCGCTGTGTTCGGTGCCGGCAATGGGATGCGCAGGCACGAACATCGGAAAATGCGCTCCCAGGTGTTTGCGTGCGGCCCTGATCACATCCTGCTTGGTGCTCCCGGCATCCGTGACCACGGCCTGCGGCGGCAGGAATGGCGCAATGCGCGCGAATATCCCCGGCATCTGCCCCACTGGCGCGCCGATCAGCACCAGGTCAGCACCTGCGACAGCGCGCGCGGCATCGGTTTCAGCAACATCGATGACACCGCGTTTCAGCGCGACCTGAAGATTCCTGCGACTGCGGCCGACACCGACGACCTGTTTCACCATGCGCGCTTTTTTAAGGGCGAGCGCGAACGAGCCGCCGATCAGGCCGACGCCGATGACTACGAGTTTGTTGATGCGGGGATTTGCCGGCATGACATTTCCGTTCTGGCGTTCTGCGCAGGCCTGCTACCTTACCGGTTTGGCGCGCCTGCCGGAACCCTCAGGCGGCAAGCGCCTGCCCCAGCGCCTCGAGAAAACGCGCATTCTCGGATTCGAGGCCGATGGAAACCCGCAGGTGGCCAGGCATGCCGTAACTGGCGATCGGCCGCACGATGACTCCGGCCTTCAGCAGTTTCTGGAAAACCGCGCCGGCGCCGGTTATGCCGAAGGTGACGAAATTGCCGTAGGACGGGATATGCGTGAGTCCCAGCCGCTGCAGGCCGCCGACGATCTGCTGCATGCCGCGGCGATTGAGTTCGTAGCTTTCACGCATGAAGGCTTCGTCACCAACCGCCGCCGCCGCCGCCGCCAGCGACAGGCTGTTGACGTTGAACGGCTGGCGCACGCGGTTCATCAGGTCGGCCACTTCCGGGGCCGCCAGCGCATAACCGACACGAAGCCCGGCCAGCCCGTAGACCTTGGAAAAAGTGCGGGTGATCACCAGGTTCGGAAATTTTTTCAGCCAGGCGATGCTGTCATAGCGGTATTGCGGTTCGACATATTCGTTGTAGGCCTCGTCGAGCACCACCAGCACGTCGTCGGGCAATCCTGCGATGAACTGTTCGAGCAGCGGGCCGGAGACGAAGGTACCCGTGGGATTGTTGGGATTGGCGATGAACACGATGCGCGTATCCGGGCGCACAGCCCGGGCCATCGCCCCGAGGTCATGTCCGTAATCGCGAGCCTGCACCGCGATGCCCTGCGCCCCCACCGCCTGCACCGCCAGCGGATAAACCGCGAAGGCATGCTCCGAGTACACCGCCGACTGTCCCGGCGTCAGGAACGAACGAGCCGCCAGCTCCAGCACGTCGTTCGAACCGTTACCGAGGACGATGCCGTCCATCGCCACACCAAAGCGCTGCGCCAGCGCCTGCTTCAGTTCAAAACCGTTGCCGTCCGGATAACGCGCCAGGCCGTCCATCACCGCGCGCATGGCCTGCGCCGCCCGCGGACTGACGCCCAGCGGATTCTCGTTGGAGGCGAGCTTGACGATGCCGGACTCCTCGAGCCCCAGTTCGCGCGCCAGTTCGGAGGTGGGCTTGCCCGGCTGATAGGGCGCGATGGCCCGGATATAACCGGGCGCCAGATCGCAGACGCTCATATTATTTTATTAATAAAAACAAATTTTTATGATTAATACTTAACGTGCCGCAGGATAAGATCCGAGCACCTTGAGGAACGCCGCCTTGCGCGCCAGCGCGTCCAGTGCACGCGCCACCCGCGGCTCAAGCTGGTGGCCTTCGATATCGACGTAGAACACGTATTCCCACAGCCCCGTGCGCGCTGGGCGTGATTCGAAACGCGTCATGCTCACGCCGTGTTTCGCCAGCGGCGTCAGCAGGTCATGCACCGCACCGGGTACGTTGCGGGTCGACAGCACCAGCGAGGTCTTGTCGCGGCCCGAGGCCGGCACCTCCTCGGTCCCGATCACCGCGAAGCGCGTGGTGTTCTTGGGATCGTCCTCGATGTTGCGCGCGAGCAATTTGAGCCCGTAGAGCGTGGCGGCCGTGCTGCTGGCGATGGCCGCACCCCGCCTGTCCCTGCTCGCCAGTTTTGCCGCCTCCGCGTTGCTGACCACGGCGACACGCTCCGCGTCCGGCAGGTGGCGCGACAGCCACTGCTGGCACTGTGCCAGGCTCTGGGTATGCGAATACACGGTGCGGATGGCGTCGCGCTTCGCCGCGCTGCTCATCAGGCATTGCCGCACCGGCAACAGCACTTCGCCGCAGATACGCGTGGGAGTGTTGAGCAGCAGGTCGAGCGTGCGGCCGACCGCACCTTCGGTCGAATTTTCCACTGGCACCATGCCATAACCCGCGGCGCCGGTTTCGACCGCACGGAACACTTCGTCGATGGTCGGTTGCGGCTGCGAACCGGTGGCCGAACCGAAATGCTTGACCACCGCCTCCTGGCTGAAGGTGCCCTCTGGTCCGAGGTAAGCCACTGCGAGCTGGTCTTCCAGTGCGCGGCAGGCCGACATGATTTCTGTAAACAGGCGCGAGAGCGCAGCCCCCGACAGCGGCCCCTTGTTGAGTTCGCGCACCCGGCGCAGCACCTGGGCTTCGCGTTCCGGCTTGTAGGCGGCCGCCCCACCCTTGGCCTGCCACGCCTGCTGCGCCAGTTTGGCGCGCGCCGAGAGCAGCTGCACCAGCCGCGCATCGAGGGCGTCGATCTTGCGGCGGACGTCGTTCAGTGAATTGGCCATGCGCTAGGAAAACGGAATCAGTGTGCCGGCAGGTATCTTACCGCCAGCACGCCCTGGATTGCGGCCAGTTCGGCAACCACCGCGTCCGGCACCGCGCTGTCGACGTCGACCAGGGTGTAGGCCATGTCACCGCGCGACTTGTTGAGCATGTTGTGGATGTTGAGCCCGGCGCGAGCCAGCGTCGTGGAAATCTGCCCGACCATGTTCGGCACGTTGGCATTGGCGATGCCAATGCGCCATGCCGATTCGCGATGCATTATCACGTCGGCGAAATTGACCGCGTTGCGGATGTTGCCGTTCTCGAGAAAGTCGCGCACCTGGTCAGCGACCATCACCGCGCAGTTATCCTCGGCTTCGCGAGTCGAGGCACCAAGATGCGGCAATGCCACGACCCCCTGCTGACCGTACAGCTTCTGCGCCGGAAAATCGCAGACATAGGCTGCCAGACGTTTCGCTGCCAGCGCTTCCAGCACGGCATCGTTGTCGACAATGCCTTCGCGAGAGAAGTTAAGCAGTACCGCGCCTTTTTTCAGCAGCTTCGCGCGTTGCGCGCTGACCAGCCCACGGGTGGCGGCAACCAGGGGCACGTGCAGCGTCACGAAATCAGCCGCCTTCAGCACTTCCTCGATGGTATGCGCCTTGCGCACCTGCGACGGCAGGCTCCAGGCCGCATCGACGGTGATCTCCGGATCGTAGCCGAGCACATCCATGCCGAGCTTGATCGCGGCGTCCGCCACCAGGCTGCCGATCTTGCCCAGGCCAATCACGCCCAGCGTGCGTCCCGGCAGTTCGATGCCGGCGAACTGTTTCTTGCCGTCCTCGACCAGCTTGTGCAGCGCTTGGTCGTCACCCTCCAGGCCCTCGACGAAACGCGCTGCCGGCAGCAGGTTGCGCGCCGCAATCAGCAGCGCCGCGATCACCAGCTCCTTCACGGCGTTGGCGTTGGCGCCCGGCGCATTGAACACCGGTACACCGCGCTGGTTCATCTTGTCGACTGGGATATTGTTGGTTCCCGCGCCGGCACGGCCTATGGCCCTGACGCTCGCCGGAATGTCCATCTTGTGCATGTCATGCGAGCGCACCAGGATCGCATCGGGTGCAGCGATGTCTCCGGCAACGCTGTAACGCTCCTTGGGAAACCGGTGCAGGCCGACGGCCGCGATGGCATTCAGCGTCAGTATTTTCAGCGGTTGCGCCGACTCCGTTTTTTCAGCCATTTTTGCGCTCGAATTCACGCATGAACTGCACCAGCGCCCGGACACCCTCGATCGGCATCGCGTTGTAGATCGACGCCCGCATGCCGCCGACCGAACGGTGTCCCTTGAGCTGGGTCAGCCCAGCCGCTTCGGTTTCCTTGAGGAAAGCCTTGTCGAGATCGGCGTTGCGCAGCGTGAACGGGATGTTCATCAGCGAACGATCGTCCTTGGCCACCGGCGAATGGTAAAACTCGGTCTGGTCGAGGTAATCGTAGAGCAGCGCGGCCTTGGCGCGGTTGACCTGCTCCATTTTCTGCAGTCCGCCCATGTCCTTCAGCCACTGGAACACCAGGCCGGCGACGTAGATGCCGTAGGTTGCCGGGGTGTTCGACATCGAGTCGTTTTCGGCCTGCACCTTGTAATCGAACACGGTCGGCGTCACCGGCAATGCCTGCCCGAGCAGGTCATCGCGCACGATGACGATGGTGACACCTGCCGGCCCGATGTTTTTCTGCGCGCCGGCGTAGATCAGCCCGTAACGCGAAACATCCATCGGTCGCGACAGGATGTGCGAGGACATGTCGGCAACCAGCGGCACGCTGCCGGTGTCCGGCACCCAGTGGAATTCGACGCCGCCAATGGTCTCGTTGGTCGTGACGTGGACATAGGCCGCGTCCGGATCGAGTTTCCATTCGGACTGTTTCGGTGCCCGAGTGTAGCTGTCTGACTCCGAGCTCGCGGCGACGTTGACCTTGCAGAATTTCTTCGCGTCAGCGATGGCCTTCTTCGACCATTGCCCGGTATTGACGTAGTCGGCCGCGGTTTTCCCGCGCAGCAGGTTCATCGGCACCACGGCGAACTGCGCCGAAGCACCGCCCTGCAGGAACAACACCTTGTAGTTCTTCGGAATCGCCATCAGCTCGCGCAGGTCGGCCTCGGCCCGGGCGTGGATTTCGATGAACTCCTTGCCGCGGTGGCTCATTTCCATGACCGACATGCCGCTGCCGTGCCAGTCGAGCATTTCCGCTGCCGCCTGCTGCAGCACCGGTTCCGGCAACACCGCCGGCCCGGCGCTGAAATTGAACACTCTGGCCATTATTGAGGATTGAAGCTTATGAATTGAGGATTGAACGGTTGCCGCAGGGGATTGCGTACGGGATTTACTCAATCCGCAATCCTGCTTGCCTACTCTTCGTCGTCACCCGTCTCGACAATAGTCTCCAGCCCGACCAGCCGCTCGCCGTCATCAAGGTTGATCAGCCGCACGCCCTGCGTCGACCGGCCCTGCTCGCGCACTTCGGCCACGCGCGTGCGGATCAGCACGCCGCCGCTGGTGATCAGCATGATTTCGTCTTCCTTGGTCACCAGCTGCGCGCCGATCAGTTTGCCGTTGCGGTCGCTGGCCTGGATGGCGATCATGCCCTGCGTACCGCGACCGTGACGCGTGTATTCGGAGACCGGGGTGCGTTTGCCGTAACCGTTTTCGGTCGCGGTGAGCACCGACTGGGTTTCCTCGCCCGCCGTGAGCAGCGATATAACCCTTTGTTTTTGCTGAAGTTTCATGCCACGCACGCCTGCGGCCGCGCGCCCCATCACGCGCACTTCTTCTTCGTTGAAGCGCACCGCCTTGCCGGCGTCGGAGAACAGCATGATGTCCTGCTTGCCGTCGGTCACGGCCACGCCAATCAGGTAATCGCCGTCATCGAGGTTTACCGCGATGATGCCCTTGGCCATCGGCCGCGAGAACGCGGACAGCGCGGTTTTCTTCACCGTGCCGGTGGATGTCGCCATGAACACGAAATGCTCGTCGTCGAAATCCTTCACCGGCAGGATCGCGGTGATTTTTTCGTGCTCCATCAGCGGCACCAGGTTGACGATGGGCTTGCCGCGCGACGCGCGGCTGCCCTGCGGCACCTCGTAGACCTTGATCCAGTAGACACGTCCGCGGTTCGAGAAACAGAGGATGTAGTCGTGGGTGTTGGCGATGAACAGCTTCTCGACGAAATCGTCGTCCTTGGTCGTCGTCGCCTGTTTGCCGCGGCCGCCGCGCTTCTGCGCGCGGTAGTCCGCCACCGGCTGGGATTTCATGTAGCCGCCGTGGGACAGCGTGACTACCACGTCCTCCGGCTGGATCAGGTCCTCGGTGCTCAGATCCTGGGTCTTGGTGACGATCTCGCTGCGCCGCTCGTCGCCGTATTGCTTCCTGACTTCGGCCAGTTCGGTGGAAATGATCTTGGTCACCCGTCCCGGCTTGTCGAGGATGTCGAGCAGGTCGGTGATCTTGTCCATCGTTTCGCGGTACTCGGTGACGATCTTGTCGGATTCGAGCGCCGTCAGGTTCTGCAGGCGCATTTCGAGAATCCGCTGCGCCTGCGCATCGGAAAGCCTGTAACCCTTTTTCTGCAGGCCGAACTCGGCCGGCAGCCCGTCAGGGCGATATGACGTCCCTTCGCTGCGGGAGAGCAGCTCTTCAACCAGCTTCGAACGCCAGAAACGCGCCATCAGTTCGACCTTGGCTTCAGCCGGCGTCGCCGCGGCCTTGATCAGCGCGATGACTTCGTCGACATTCGACAGCGCCACGGCCAGACCTTCAAGAATATGGCCGCGGTCGCGTGCCTTGCGCAGCTCGAACACCGTGCGGCGGGTGACGACCTCGCGGCGGTGGCGCAGGAAGGCCTCGAGGAACTGCTTGAGATTGAGGATGCGCGGCTGGCCATCGACCAGCGCCACCATGTTCATCCCGAAACTCTCCTGCATCTGCGTGTCTTTCCACAGATTGTTCAGGACAATTTCAGGAACCTCGCCACGCTTGAGCTCAATCACCGCCCGCATGCCGGACTTGTCCGACTCGTCGCGGATGTCGGAAATGCCCTCAAGTTTCTTTTCCCGCACCAGTTCGCCGATCTTCATCAGCAGGTTGGCCTTGTTGACCTGATACGGCAGCTCATCGATGACGATGGCGACCCGGCCGCCTTTCTCGGTTTCCTCGAAATGGGTGCGCGCCCGCATCACCACCTTGCCGCGCCCGGTGCGGTAACCGTCGCGCACACCCGATACGCCGTAGATGATGCCTGCGGTCGGAAAATCCGGCGCCGGCACGATCTCGATCAGTTCATCAATGCTGATGTCCGGGTTTTTCAGCAGTGCCTGGCAGGCATCGACGACTTCGCCCAGGTTGTGCGGCGGTATGTTGGTCGCCATGCCCACCGCGATGCCCGACGAACCATTGACCAGCAGGTTCGGCACCTTGGTCGGCAGCGTGACCGGTTCCTTTTCCTTGCCGTCGTAGTTGTCGACGAAATCGACCGTCTCCATGTCGATGTCGGCAAGCATGTCGGAGGTGATTTTCTCCATCCGGCACTCGGTATAGCGGTAGGCTGCCGCCGAATCGCCGTCGACCGAGCCGAAGTTGCCCTGGCCGTCGATCAGCATGTAGCGCATCGAAAAGTTCTGCGCCATGCGCACCAGCGCCTCGTAAGTCGCGCTGTCGCCGTGCGGATGGTATTTGCCGAGCACGTCACCGACGACGCGCGCGCATTTCACATAAGGACGGTTCCAGACCGTGTTCGATTCGTGCATCGCGAACAGAATGCGGCGGTGCACCGGCTTCAGGCCGTCGCGCACGTCAGGCAGCGCGCGCCCGACGATGACACTCATTGCATAATCGAGATACGAGCGCCGCATCTCCTCTTCAAGGCTGATGGGCAGGGTTTCTTTTGCGAATTGATCCATGGAATGGCCGGGTTGTTTTTCTGGCAGGCCGGCCTGTCCGGCCGGTCGCGCGTGATGTCGTTACAAAGCGTGGAATTCTATCATGCAGCGACACGTAAAATGCCCTTCAGCTTAAGGGCAGTGGCAGTACCCTCCGCGCGCCGACGGGCAACTCCGGACAGCATCACGGCTCCGGATTGCAGTGCCGCCTTCGGCACGGCCAGCAACCGATATCGCAGTGCCGAATCGGCAGCGGCGCCACCGTTCATTCCGGCCGCACACCGCTCTGTAAAAAACGCGGCTGCGGCCCCGGCCGCAATCCGGGCCAAGGGCGCATGCGGCAATGCAGCGTGGGCCAGTAAATCCGTGTCAAACCGCCGCTTTCCTCCTGTTCCATAAAGTGAAATAATGCGATTTCAGGCTGCGTCTTTCGAGCAACAGCCTCTATGCTTTTTTTTTTAGAAACATGTTACTATCGCCTTCAAGGTTTACTCGGATATCGGGGATGTGGTATCTAGTGGCCTTCGGGGAGACTCAATTTTTCGGTTTTACCGGCTATCCGGCACGTCCCTATACTCTTTTCGCAAAACAGGAGGATCAAAAACATGCGTTCAGCTCTTAGGATTACCATTGCAAGCGCCATTGCAGCAGCCGCGTTTGCACCTGCGCTCGGATTCGCGCAGGCCAAGGACGGGTACCTGACGGACACCGCCGGCGGCGTAGTCAAAGCCCTTGGTGCCAACGTCTGCGTACGTTCCAGCCAATGGACCCCGGCCCTGGCCATCGCCGAATGCGATCCGGATCTGGTGAAGAAAAAGGCCGCTCCCGCCCAGAAAGCCCGGCCGGCGCAGAAAGCCAAGCCGCAAAAAGCCAAGCCCAAGGCCAAGGCCAAGAAGAAAAAGCCTGCAATGCTCAACATCACCCAGAAGATCGAGCTGCAGGGCATGGAGTTCAACAAAGCCGAGATGACCGCCGACAACAAAAAGGACTTCGACAAGTTCCTGGCCGGCCTGCGTAAAGCCACCAAGGCGCGCGGTCCTGTTGCTATCGGCGCAGTCATCGTCACCGGCCATACCGACCGCATCGGCAACCTGGGCTACAACATGAAGCTCTCGGAGCGCCGCGCGATCACGGTGAAGGACTACATCGTCTCCAAGGGCGTCGACCAGAAGCTGATCTTCTGGGAAGGCAAAGGCCCGAAACAGCCGATCCCGGTCACCAAGTTCTGTGACAACAAGATGCAGCGCAAGCAGCTCATCGAGTGCCTGTCCCCGAACCGCCGTGTCACCGTGGAAGTGGTTGGCCGCGCGCTGAACCTTAAGCCGAAAGCCAAGGCTAAAAAGAAAGCCGCGAAGCCCAAGCGCTAAGCATTAATCGTTCCCTGAAAAGCCCTGCTTCGGCAGGGCTTTTTTTTTAATACAATCACCCATACTTCATCTTCAATCCGCCTGCCTTTCCGGGAATGCCGACGACCACCATCATCGAACCGCGCTGGATCATTCCGGTCGATCCCGCTCATCTCGTGCTCGAAGGTCATGCCGTGGTCGTCAGCGGCGGACGTATAGACGCCCTGCTGCCTGAGCCTGAGGCGGCATCGCGTTATCCCGACGCTGAACGCGTGTTCCTGCCCGACCATGCCCTGATTCCGGGCCTGGTCAACCTGCACACCCACGCCGCAATGACGCTGATGCGCGGCATGGCGGACGATCTTGCGCTGATGGACTGGCTGCAGAATCACATCTGGCCGGCCGAAGGCCGCATGGTTTCGGACGAGTTTGTACATGACGGCACCCTGCTCGCCTGCGCCGAGATGCTGCGCGGCGGCATCACCTGCTTCAACGACATGTATTTTTTCCCCGAGGCGGCGGCCCGCGCCGCGCTACGTTCAGGCATCCGCGCCAGCCTCGGCATCATCGCCCTGGAATTCCGCTCGGCTTATGCCAGCGACGCCCAGGACTACCTGGCCAAGGGCATGGCGCTGCGCGATGCCATGCGCGACGAGCCCCTGCTGTCCTTCTGTCTTGCACCGCACGCGCCGTTCACCGTATCCGATGCCACGTTCGCGCAGGTCGCGACATACGCCGGAGAACTGGAACTGCCGGTGCACATCCACATCAACGAAACCGCGCAGGAACTCGACGAAAGCATGAAGCAGCACGGCGTGCGGCCGCTGGCCCGGCTGGAACGCGCCGGGCTGCTCGGCCCGGGGCTGATCGCCGTCCACGCCGTGCACCTGGATGCCGGCGAAATCGCGTTGTTCGCTCGCCACGGCTGCTCGGTGGCGCACTGCCCGTCCTCCAACCTGAAACTCGCCAGCGGCATCGCCCCAGTGGCCGACCTGCTGCGTTCCGGCGTCAACATCGGTCTGGGCACCGACGGCGCAGCCAGCAACAACCGGCTCGACCTGTTCACGGAAATGCGCATGGCCGCGCTGCTTGCCAAGGGCAGCAGCGGTGACCCGACTGTGATGCCTGCGCAGCAGGCGCTGGAATGCGCGACGCTGGGCGGTGCAAAGGCGCTGGGCCTGCAGTCCCGCATCGGCAGCATCACCCCGGGCAAGCAGGCCGACCTGGTCGCCGTGAACCTTGCAGCCACGGCGGTGACGCCCTGTTACGATCCGGTGTCGCAACTGGTCTACGCCGCAGGTCGCGAACATGTCAGCGATGTCTGGGTCGGCGGGGAACGCCTGGTCGCCGGCGGCCGCCTGACCGGGCTCGACGAATCCGCATTGCAGGCCCGTGCCCGCGCCTGGCAGAAAAAAATACGCCCATGACCGTCAACGTCGATCCGGCTGAACTCGAGAAATTCAGCGCGCTGGCCCATCGCTGGTGGGATCCGGAAAGCGAATTCCGGCCCCTGCATGAAATCAATCCGCTGCGGCTCGACTACATCGACCGCATCGCCGGGCTGCGCGGCAAGAAAGTGCTCGACGTCGGCTGTGGCGGCGGCATACTCGCCGAAGCCATGGCGGCGCGCGGCGCGCAGGTCACCGGCATTGATCTCGCCGACAAGCCGCTGAAAGTCGCGCAGCTGCACCTGCGCATCTCAGGACTCGACGTGGCCTACCGCAACATCGCGGTCGAGGCGCTGGCCAGCGAAATGCCGCATGGCTTTGCCGTGGTCACCTGCATGGAAATGCTCGAGCACGTTCCCGATCCTGCAGCCGTCGTCAGGGCCTGCGCGGAACTGCTGGAACCCGGGGGCCATGCCTTTTTTGCCACCCTGAACCGCAATCCGAAATCCTACCTCTACGCCATCATCGGCGCCGAATACGTGCTGGGCCTGCTGCCGCGCGGCACCCATGACTATGCGCGGTTCATCAAGCCGTCGGAACTGGCAAATGCCTGCCGCGCTGCCGGACTCGATGTCACAGGCGTAACCGGCATGACCTACAACCCGTTCAGCAAGACCTACGCGCTGGAAGCCGACGCCAGCGTCAATTACATCCTCTGCGCCCGCGCGCCCGCCCGCTGATGGGTCGCGCGGTCCTCTTCGATCTCGACGGCACCTTCGCCGATACCGCGCCCGATCTCGGCCGCGCGATCAACACGATGCGCGCAGCGCGCGGGCTGTCGCCGGTTCCGCTGGCCGACACCCGCCGGGTGACTTCCATGGGTGCGCGCGGCCTGCTCGGCGTCGGCTTTGGTATCGGCCCCGAACACGCCGACTACGCCGCGATGCGCGAGGAATTCCTGACGCTCTACGAAAACAATCTGTGCTGCGACTCGACACTGTTTCCCGGCATCCCTGAACTGGTCGACCATCTTGAACATCACGGCATAGTCTGGGGCATAGTCACCAACAAGGCGGAGCGTTTTGCCAAACCGCTGCTGCAGCAGCTGGGTTATGCATCACGCGCCGCCTGCATCATCGGCGGCGACACCACGGGACACATGAAACCCCACCCGGCGCCATTGCTGGCCGCCGCGACCGCCATCGGCGTTGAGCCTGCAGACTGTCATTACGTCGGCGACGACCGCCGCGACATCGAAGCCGGACGCGCCGCCGGCATGCGCACCGTCGCCGTCCGCTTCGGCTACCTGAACGGCAGCAATCCCGATGAATGGGGTGCGGACAGCGTGGTTTCCTCACCCGAGGAAATTAAAAATATTTATTAATATCAAATATTTATCAGGCACGATGCGATATGCGATAATCGCCCACCGCCGGACCACTTGAACTCGGGCCGCGCGGCGCAATCTGATGAATCATGGGGGCGACCTGGTTTCGACGTGGGTCACAAAGCAGCACAGGGCATGCCAAGGTCCAGTCACCTTGTAAATCCGCTGGAAACTTCATACACGCCAACGACGAGCGTTACGCTCTAGCCGCCTAATACCGGCTAGACGCTGCACTGATCTGCTGATGGGTCAGGCCGGGAAACCGGTGCAGCGTCATTCACATCAGCCTCTCTGCAGGGTTTGGTCGCTTAGCCCTGTGGATCCGTCGAAGCGACTGGCCAAGCATCAGCCTGCCGGTTGGCGGTTGCGAGGCGAGACCCAAACAACCAGGCTAAGCATGTAGTCCTGACTGTGGAGGGCTTGCGGACGCGGGTTCGATTCCCGCCGCCTCCACCATTTACCAGGGCTCGGATAGTCTCCGGGCCCTTTTCTTTTGGCGTTTCACCGGGGAAGCGCGGGGATGTGCTGCGGGTGGCTGCTTGCCGAAACGTCCGGAATCGGCCGCTTTTCGCCCCAGCCCCGTCTCTGTTCTCTGTTTGGCCTGCGGGTAGGCGCAGCGGGCGGTTGTTCAAATTCAATCACTTACGCGGGCCGGTTCGTTGTCAACGAAGACCACTAGTCAAGTAGCAATCGAGAAAATCATCTTTTAGGATGTACCAGGAGTTTTTATATTGATCGGCATCTGCGCTCTATGCCAGAGGAACTCAGACCTAAGAAATAGTCATCTGATTCCGAAATGGGCATATAAAAGAGCCTGTCATGTTGACATGGCGGGTGAAAAGGCTCCGGCTTACATTGCCGACGGGAATGCCGTTGTTTCTAACAAGCAGACGACCAAGCATCTCCTATGTTCAAGCTGCGAGCAGCGCTTTTCAACGATCGAGGACTACTTGGCAGAGATTACAACGCCGGATAGCGGTCAAATCAAGCTGTTCAGAC
>JBMTEY010000015.1:0-30177 GCA_049433545.1 Burkholderiales bacterium
AATCAGGAAACCGCCGAATAATAAAGGTTTTGCGGATGGTTGGCTTGGGCGAAAAAAAACCAGCGCTCGGCGACCAGGCCTGCGAACTGCGCCACGCAGGCCAGTACCAGCAGCGCCGGCGCGGCAGCCGCAAGGCCGGCGCCCAGCAGCAGCAGCGGGATCACGAACGCGCACAGCAGGAATATCCATTTCACCGCCCGCAGCGTGCCCGATCCACGCCCATGAAAAAACTCCCGTGTATTGAACGACCCGCCCATGAAGCCCTGCGCCTTCTGCACGATGCGCGGATGTTTGATGCCGATCGCCGTCTGCAGCGTCGAACGCGGCTTGAGCCGTGCATTGCGCCACAGCGAAGCCGCACGCGTACACAGGCCGGCAAGCGTGATGCCCGCGGCCCAGACACCGGCGGTCTGCGTCACCGGCTCGCCCAGCAGGCCGGACAGCGCCGTCGCCAGCATCACGCCGGAAGCGCAGCCGAGCACGGTGAAATTCACCAGCGTCAGCGGCGTCGCCCATTCCTGCAGGAAGCGGATGCAGGCGTAGATCATCGCCGTGCACAGGAACAGCGCGAGGCACAGCGCCGCGCCGACGGCGCCGGTCACCAGCGTGCCGCCGCCCTGCTGGAAATGCATCCCGCCGTAAGCGGCAACTGCCGCCATGAATGCCGGCAGCACGATGACTTCGCGCGACAGCCAGGAGGTGCGCCACATCGCCGCCGCGCGCCAGGCGCGTTCCGGATGTCCGAGATGGAAAAACGACGCCAGCAGTCCGGCACCGAGCAGCGCCAGCGCGATCGCGCTGCCGATCCAGTAATACGCCGGCGACGGCGCAGCGAGCAGCCCCGCCGCGGCGCGCGCCTCGATCACGTAGAGCGCGAGGAACAGGCCCTGGCCCGCGCCGATCAGGGTGGTCAGGAAAATGACCGAAAACGCCGGATTCATGCCGCGCTCACCACGAGGTCACGTCGTCCAGCGACGGATCCTTGGCCCCCGGCTTGGGCAGCAGGCCGTCGATCTTCAGCGGATTGTCGGCGCGTTCGAGCTGGTCTTCGTCCACGCGGACCTCGGTCCTGCGCCGCGGCAGGTAATGATTGGCCGGCCGCGTGCCCCACTCCGGCATCAAGGCATAACCCGCGCTCTCGCGTATGGCTTTCGACACCACCGACTCCTCGTCGTGGATGTCGCCATAGAGCCGCGCGCTGGTCGGACAGGCCAGCACACAGGCCGGCTTGCGTTCGGCTTCCGGAAGCTGTGCGTCATAGATGCGATCCACGCACAGCGTGCACTTCTTCATCACCTTCTGGTGTTCGTCGACTTCGCGCGCGCCGTAGGGACAGGCCCACGAACAATACTTGCAACCTATGCACTTGTCGTAATCGACCAGCACGATGCCGTCCTCGGCGCGCTTGTAGCTGGCGCCGGTCGGACACACCGGCACACAGGGCGGATCCTCGCAATGCAGGCAGGACTTCGGAAAATGCACAGTCTGGGTATTCGGAAACTCGCCGACCTCGAAGGTCTGCACGCGATTGAAAAAGGTGCCGGTGGGATCACGGTCGTACGGATTGTCGTCGGACATGAAACCGGCCGCACCCGAAGTGTTCCATTCCTTGCAGCTGGTGACGCAGGCATGGCAGCCGACGCAGACATTGAGGTCGATGACCAGGGCTAATTGAGTCATTTGTAATCTCCGCTCCCGGCCACAAACGCCTGCCACAACTTTCTCACACTGCTCGTTCCCGGCACCGCCGGCAGCGTCGCGAACTGCGGGGAAGTTTCCTCCGGCTCATCGGCGGCAGCCTTGCGGATGCGCACGCGCACGTCGTACCAGCCGGCCTGGCCGGTCACCGGATCGGAGTTCGACATCGGCACGCCGTCTGCCGATTTCAGCTCTTCGCTGATGACATGGTTCAACAGAAAACCGCGGCGTGATTCATTGGCGTCGGGTGCAAGATGCCAGGCGCCCTGCGCTTTGCCGATGGCGTTCCAGGTCCACACCGTGCCCGGCTCCACCGCTTCGCTCAGGCGGCACTGGCAGCGCACCCTCCCGTGCATCGATTCGACCCAGATCCAGTCGTCGTCGGCGATGTCCAGCGCAGTTGCAGTTTTTACGTTTATAAACAGATAGTTATGAGTATGTATCTGGCGCAGCCAGGCGTTCTGCGAATCCCAGGAGTGATACATCGCCATCGGCCTTTGGGTGATCGCCGCCAGCGGATACCGCGTCGTGTCGGTGGCCTGCATCTCCAGCGGCGCGAAATAAAATGGCAGCGGATCGAAATAAGTATCGATGCGTTCACGCAGATGCTGCGGCGGACGCCGACGCGCAGTACCGCGCCCCTGCGCGGCCATGCGGAATTTCTGCAGCACTTCGGAATAGATCTGGATCACCACCGGATCGGTGTAGCGCCGCACCCGCGTGCGCTGCGCCCACTCGTGGTAACCCTGATTCCAGTTGCGCATGTACTGGTAGGAACGCGGCAGCGCCTGGTGGAACACGCAGTTGTTCTGTTCGTACATTTCCCACTGCCGCGGATTGGGCGCGCCTATCATCGACTGGCTGCCATCCTTGCCGCGCCAGCCCGCCAGGAAACCGATGCCCGAGCCCGGCTCGGTTTCATAGTTGACGATGAAATCCGGATAGTCGCGGTACTTGCGCGCACCCTCCGCAGTCACGAAAGCGGGAAACTTCAGCCGCGACGCCAGTTCGATCAGCACTTCCTGGAAGGGTTTGCATTCGCCCTTGGGCGGCACCACCGGGATGCGCACCGAATCGGCCGGTCCGTCGAATTCCGAGATCGGCCGGTCGAGCATCGACATCGCGTCGTGGCGCTCGAGATAAGTCGTATCCGGCAGCACGAGATCGGCGAACGCGGTCATCTCCGACTGGAAGGCGTCGCAGACGATCAGGAACGGAATCCTGTATTCACCGTTTCCATCGCGATCGTTGAGCATTTTGCGCACCTCGACGGTATTCATCGTCGAGTTCCATGCCATGTTGGCCATGAAAATCAGCAGCGTGTCGATGGGATACGGATCGCCGCGCCAGGCATTGGTGATGACGTTGTGCATCATGCCGTGCACCGCCAGCGGATACTCCCAGGAGAAGGCCTTGTCGATGCGCAGCGACCCGCCGTCGGCGTCGACACTGAGATCATCCGGCCCCGCCGGCCAGCCCAGCGCGAGTCCGGCCAGCGGCATATCGGGCTGTACCGCCTCCGGTCCTTTCGGCGGTTTCGCCACCGGTGGTATCGCACGCGGGAACGGCGCCTTGTGCCGGAATCCGCCGGGACGGTCGATGGTGCCCAGCAGCGACATCAGGATCGCCAGCGTGCGTATGGTGTGGAAGCCGTTGGAATGCGCCGCGAGGCCGCGCATCGCATGGAAGGCCACCGGATTTCCGGTCACCGTACTGTGTTCGCGCCCCCAGGAATCGGTCCACGCAATCGGCAGTTCGATTTTCTGGTCGCGCGCGGTGATGCCCATTTCATGCGCCAGCTTGCGGATGCGCGCCGCCGGTATGCCGGTGATGCCCTCGGCCCACTCCGGCGTGTATTCGGCAACTCGTTCCCGCAGCAGCTGGAACGCCGGCTTCACCGGCGTGCCGTCGTCGAGCCGGTATTCGCCGAGCAGCGCCGGATCGGCGTCAGGCGCGTGGTTGGGCACCGCGCGTCCCGCATGACGATCCCACCACAGCTGGTCATGGCGGTGCTCAGGGTTGTCGCCCAGCGATGCTCCGCCGGAACGCACAGTGGTGCCGTGCAGCGGGCTTTCCGGATCAACATTGATCAGGTAACCGGAATTGGTATAACGCGCCAGAAAATCGCGGTCGTACAAACCGGTGTGGATGATCTCGTGTGTCAGAGCCAGCAGCAGCGCGCCGTCCGTGCCGGGACGGATCGGCACCCATTCGTCGGCGATCGCCGAATAACCTGTGCGCACCGGATTGACCGAGATGAAGCGCCCGCCGCGGCGCTTGAATTTCGAGATCGCGATTTTCAGCGGATTCGAATGATGGTCCTCGGCGGTGCCTATCATCACGAAAAGCCGCGCACGGTCGAGGTCGGGGCCGCCGAATTCCCAGAAGCTGCCGCCGATGGTGTAGATCATGCCGGCGGCCATGTTCACCGAACAGAAGCCGCCGTGTGCCGCGTAGTTCGGCGTGCCGAACTGGCGCGCGAACATTCCGGTCAGTGCCTGCATCTGGTCGCGGCCGGTGAACAACGCGAATTTCTTCGGATCGGTCGAACGGATCTTGCGCAGCCGCTCCTCCATCAGCGCAAAGGCTTCGTCCCAGCTGATGGCTTCGAACTCGCCGGCACCACGCTCGCTGCCCGATTTGCGCCGCAGCGGCTGCGTCAGCCGCGCCGGTGAATACTGCTTCATGATGCCGGAGGCGCCCTTGGCGCAGATCACGCCCTTGTTCAGCGGGTGTTCGGGATTGCCCTCGATATAGCGGACTTCGCCGTTTTTCAGATGCACGCGGATGCCGCAACGGCAGGCGCACATGTAGCAGGTGGTATTGCGGGTGGCGACGGCGTCGGTGACGGATTGCGGGGCGTTCATGCGTCGGCAATCGACTCAATGAGGGACGCTCCATTGTAGGCGCATCACCCCCGCCCCGCTGTCGAAAAAACTTATGTTGCCATCAACGCGGTTGCCGTCGATGTGACGGCGGCCAGGACAATATCAGCCGGGCTTGCGGTCCATCCATTTGCTGACATGCGGCAAGGTCCACGACTTCAGGCGTTGCAACAGCCGCGCCGGATCGTCGTCGACCACGATCATGTCGCGGTGCTCGGCGCGCACGAAACGCTCCTCCACCGCGCGGTCGAGGAACGCCATCAGTGGCGAATAAAACCCGGACACGTTGAGCACGCCGCAGGGTTTCTCGTGCACGCCAAGCTGGGTCAGCGTCAGGATCTCGAACATCTCGTCGAAAGTGCCCATGCCGCCCGGCAGCACGACAAAGGCGTCGGCCTTGCTCGACATCATGACCTTGCGTTCATGCATGGAGTCGGCGATATGCAGTTCGCTGAGGCCGGTATGCACCACTTCATGTTCCAGCAGGTGGCGCGGCGTGACGCCGATCACATACACACCCTCCGCTATCGCAGTTTCGGCGATAACGCCCATCAGGCCGACCTTGCCCCCGCCAAAGACGATGCGGTGACCGGCCGCCGCGATGGTGCGCACCAGTGCGCGTGCAGCGTCGGAATAAATCGTGCCCTGACCGGTGTTGGAACCGCAGAATATGCAGATGTTGTTCATGACTATGCGTCGTGGCCCGTGATCCGGAAAGCGCCCGATTGTAGTCGATTTGCCAGCTGTGAAAGCGGGCGTATACCCTTGGGACCATGGGGTTTAACCCCTTTTTGCGGCGCCGTCCGTTTACAGCAGGACAACCCGCCACACACAAGGAAACAACCATGAAATCACCCGCCGCATCCGCACTCGCCATTGCCGTCATCGCTGCGCTGACGCCCGGTGCCTACGCCGCACAGTCCGACGCTGCCGGCAACGCGCTGACCATCTACAGCACCGCGCGCCCCGGCGCGATCTCGCCGGAGTTCTACCGCGGCGGCGGCAATGCACGCAGCGTGCCCGGCTATGCCGTGGTCCGCCACCAGCGCGACATCAGCCTCAACCGCGGTCGCAATGCAGTGCGCTTCACCGACGTCGCCGCACTGATCGACCCCACCACGGTCAGCTTCGAATCGCTGACGGATGCACGCGGCACCAGTGTCGTCGAGCAGAATTTCCAGTTCGACCTGGTCAACACCCAGAAGCTGCTGGAGAAATACATCGACCGCAGCATCAGCGTCGACCAGATCCGCGGCAGCGGCGTCGAATCCTTCTCCGGCACCCTGCTCTCCACCGCCGGCGGCCTGGTGCTGAAGCGCGAAGACGGCAGCACCCAGACCCTGCCGCACAACGCCGGCGTGCGCCTGCCCGAACTGCCCGGCGGCCTGATTACCCGGCCCACGCTGCTTTGGGACATCGCCGCCAACCGCGGCGGCAGCCATGCCGCGCGCGTGTCCTACCAGACCACGGGCATCACCTGGTGGGCCGATTACAACCTGACCTACAGGGAAGGCACCAACGCCAACGCCTGCACGCTCGACGTCGGCGCCTGGGTCAGCATCGTCAACAAGTCCGGCGCGAGTTATCCTGACGCCAAACTCAAACTCGTCGCCGGCGACGTACAGCGCGCACAACCGCAGGGCCGCGTCTACGTCGCGCCGATGGCGCAGCGCGCGCTGGCAATGGAAGACCGCGCCAAGGGCTTCGAGGAAAAAGCCTTCTTCAAATACCACCTCTACACCCTGGGCCGGCCGACCACGCTGCCCGACAATTCGACCAAGCAGATCGAGCTGTTTCCCGCCGCGCGCGCCGTACCCTGCGAAAAAACCCTGGTGTATTACGGCGCCGCCGGCGCCCGCCCCTACGGCAGCCCCGCCACCGACCGCAACTACGGCGTGCAGAGCAACAAGAAAGTCGACGTCTACCTCGGCTTCAAGAATGCGAAAGAACGCAACATGGGCATGCCCCTGCCCTCCGGCCGCGTCCGCGTCTCCAAGCTCGATACCGCCGACCAGACGCTGGAATTCATCGGCGAAGACACCATAGACCACACCCCGCGCAACGAACAGGTGCTGATCAAACTCGGCTCCGCCTTCGACGTCGTCGGCGAACGGCACCAGATTTCGTTCAATGTCGACAGCTCGCGCAAAACCATGACCGAAGAAATCGAAGTCAAGGTGCGCAACCAGAAAAAGGAAACCGTCACGGTGATGGTCAAGGAAAATCTCTACCGCTGGACCAACTGGCAGATCACCAGCAAAAACCACGACTACCGCAAGGACGACGCACGGACGGTGACCTTCCCGGTGAAGATTCCTGCGGAAGAAGAAGCCGTGGTGCGTTATACCGTTCAATACTGGTGGTAGCCGGCATCAAAACCGCGATTTGCTGCCGATTTCCCACCCATTTCCATGCATCACGCCGGCCGTCGAAGACTAGAATCGACCGCCTCGGAATCATCAATGGAATCAGGGCCATGCATGCAAAACGCTCGCCGATCCGCGCTTATGGCATCTTGCTGTTCTTTATTTTCGCCATCGAAATCCTGCTGATAATGGCATTTGACGGACTGCTGCCGACAGCCACTCCGTCATGGCTGGTCGCAACCGCGGATGCCGCCCTGATCACCATGGCCACCTCCATCTTGGTATGGCGCCTGTTTGTGCGTCCGTTCAATGAAGCGCTGCTTGGCGAAGCTGCCCGCAGTCGCGCAATCACCGAAGCCGCCGCAGAAAGCATTGTCACCATAGACTCGCGCGGCCTGATCGAATCATTCAATCCGTCCGCCGAGCGGATGTTCGGCCACAATGCCGCTGATGTGATTGGCAAAAACGTCAAGCTGCTGATGCCGGAGCCGGACGCCGGCGCGCATGACGGCTATCTGGAACGTCACCTGCGCACCGGCAAAAGCCACATCATCGGACGTCCGCGCGAAGTGGTCGCGCTGCACCGGAATGGCACGCTGTTTCCGGTCGAACTCAATGTCGCGGAAATCAAACTGGGTAACGAACGGCGTTTTACCGGCGTCATGCGCGACATCACTGAACGGAAAATCAATGAGGCGCAGATACAGCATCTTGCACACTTCGACAGCCTGACCGATCTGCCCAACCGGACGCTGTTCAACGACCGCCTGCATCAGTCGATCAGCATGGCGAAGCGGGAAAAACGCAAACTTGCGCTGTGCTATCTCGACCTCGACGGCTTCAAGGCGGTCAACGACACGCTGGGGCACGATCGAGGCGATGAACTGCTGAAACTGACGGCATCACGGCTGAAACACGCCGTCCGCGAATCCGATACGGTGGCGCGACTCGGCGGGGACGAATTTGCGGTAATTCTGCCCCAGATCACCGGTCGCGGCGATGCCGCGCTGGTCGCGGAAAAAATCATCGACATGCTTGCCGCGCCGTTTCACCTGCAGGGCAGCGACCAATCGGCGCACATCGGCGTCAGCATCGGCATCGCCGTCTTTCCCGCTGATGCCGGGGAAGCCGAGCAACTGGTCAAAATGGCCGATATCGCGATGTACAATGCCAAGAAAGCCGGAAACCGGTTCCAGTTTACGGCCGGCAGCCACGCCCACGGGGAGATTCCGTAACCGGCTTCGCCCACAAACTGGTGCGACGCTGGCATACTGATGTCCTTCCACAACAGCAGCACAGGGAGAACCCCATGGGCATCGGCACCATCATCACCCTCGGCATCCTGGTCGTCGCGCTGGTCTACGGCGTCACCATCTACAACGCGCTGGTGCAGATCAAGCACAACGTCACCAAGGCCTGGGCCAACATCGACGTGCTGCTGAAGCAGCGCCACGACGAGCTGCCCAAGCTGGTCGAGACCTGCAAGCAGTACATGAAATTCGAACAGGACACGCTGGCGAAGGTCATCGAAGCGCGCTCCAAGGTATTCACTGCGCGCGAAGCGCAGAACATCCCCGCCCTCGGCGGCGCGGAAACCATGCTGCGTGGCGCGCTGGGCAACCTGTTTGCGCTGGCGGAAGCCTATCCCGACCTCAAGGCCAACCAGAATTTCCAGCAGCTGCAGGCGCGCATCTCCAGCCTCGAAAACGCCATCGCCGACCGCCGCGAGTTCTACAACGAGTCGGTGAACGTCAACAACGTGCGCATCGAGCAGTTTCCGGACGTGATCATCGCCCGGCTGCTGAATTTCAAGGAGGCGCAGTTGCTGGAGTTCTCCGAGGAAGAAAAAAAGGACGTAGACGTCAAGCAGCTGTTCAATTCCTGAGCCGCGCTGAACCGCACGGCCCCGCTCCATGTTTCGCAGCGCCATGCACGGCCCGTGGTGGCTCACCGGCACCGCGCATCTCGTCATCCTCATCGTCGCCGTGCGCTCGGAAACGCCGGCGGCCTGGCCGTGGGCGCTGCTGGCGATGGCCGGCGTCAGCTTTTTCGCCTGGCTGGGCAATTTCCGGCGTTACCGCCAGATCCACGACCTGCCGACCTCGAAGATCGTTTCCGCCGCCCAGGGTTATGTCGAACTGCTGGGCCGCGGCGACCTGCTCGACGGCACGCCGGTGATCAGCAAACTCGGGGGTCGGCCCTGTTGCTGGTACCGCTACAAGGTCGAGGAACGCAGATCCGACAACAAGTGGCAGACCATAGACGAGGGCACCAGCGTCGCCCACTTCCTGCTGGTTGACGACAGCGGCGCCTGCGTGGTCTCGCCCGAGGGCGCGGAAGTCGTCACCAGCGATCACCGCACCTGGTACCAGGATCCCTACCGCCACACCGAATGGCTGCTGCCGCCGAAGGACGTGCTCTACGCGCTGGGCGAATTCACCACCCATGGCCGGCAGGCCGGCCATGCAGCGGAAGAACGCGCCGAAGTGTCGGCGCTGATCGCCAACTGGAAGGAAGACATGGCCGAACTGCACAAGCGCTTCGACCTCGACCAGGACGGCACCATCGACATCAGGGAATGGGAACTTGCACGAATGCAGGCGATCCGCGAAGTGCGCAAGCAGCAAGCCGAGCAGGCGCACAAGCTGATCGAAGGCGTGCACCTGCTGCGCAAGCCGCGCGATGGCCGCTTGTTCCTGCTCGCCAACGAAATGCCTGACCGGCTGGGCCGGCGTTACTGGTGGTGGAGCCTCATCCACCTCATCGTGGTGATCGGCGGCGGCGTCGGCAGCCTGATCCTGTTTGGTATAAAATAATTAATATAATCAGATTGTTACAACAATGCGCGAAGAATATCTGACCTGCCTCAACAGCCGCGGCTTCCACCGCCTGCACTACACCGACTGGGGCGACCCGCAGAATCCGCGCGTGGTGATCTGCGTGCACGGCCTGACCCGCAACTGCCGCGACTTCGATGCGCTGGCGATGGCGCTGGAAAAAGACCTGCGCGTGGTCAGCGTCGACATCGCCGGGCGCGGACTCAGCGACTGGCTGCCGAACAAGGAGGATTACAGCTACCCGCAGTACATGGCCGACATGACGGCGCTGATTGCGCGCATCACCGCCAATGGCGCGACCGAAATTTACTGGGTCGGAACTTCGATGGGCGGCATGCTCGGCATGCTGCTGGCTGCGCGGCCGGACACGCCGATCCGCCGGCTGGTGCTGAACGACGTCGGCACGGTGATTCCGAAGGCGTCGATGGAACGCATAGGCACTTACGTCGGCAGGGATCCGCGCTTCGCCAGCCTTGCCGAAACCGAGCAGTACGTGCGCCTGGTGTCGGCCCCGTTCGGACCGCTGAGTGACGCGCAGTGGAAACACCTGATCGTGCACAATTCAAAACAGCATGAAGACGGCAGCTGGGGCATGAACTACGATCCCGGCGTCGCGCTGCCTTTCCGCAAGGCCCAGGCGAAAGACATCGTGCTCTGGGATTATTACGACGCGGTGAAATGCCCCACCCTGCTGCTGCGCGGCGCGCAGTCCGACCTGCTGCTGCACGAAACAGCCGTCGAGATGACCGCGCGCGGGCCGAAACCGGAACTGGTGGAATTCGCCGGCGTCGGCCATGCGCCGGTACTGATGGCCGATGACCAGATCGCCGCGGTGCGCGATTTCCTGGCGCAAGCCTGATGCGTACCCGCAACCCCGGTCCGCCTTCCCTGCTCGACGTGTTGGCCGAACGGCACATCACGGAAGCCGCTGAACGCGGCGAGTTCGACGGCCTGCCCGGCGCCGGCGCGCCGCTGCCGCCCGAGGACAACGAATTGGTGCCAGAGGAACTGCGCGCGGCCTACCGCCTGCTGAAGAACGCCGGCTGCCTGCCCAGCGAACTGCAGGCCTCGGCCGAGCTGCGCGAAATCGAAGCGCTGCTGGCGCAGGCCGGCAGCGGCGAACGACGCCGCAGCCTGCTCGCCCGCATGAATTTCCTGCTGGCACGCCGCCTGGATGGCAGGCGCAATCTGCAGGTCGACGACGATTACTTCGTCAAGGTTGCCGAGCGTCTCGGCAACTGATCCTGCAACCGTCCTTCAGCGACGGCCCCACGGCTGTTGCAGCTGCTTGCGCTGATCCGGGGTGAGCAGTGCATCCATTTCCTTCTGCCCCCGGATCATGATCTCGAACATCTGCTTGTGGAACCCGGTCATCACATCAAACTGCCTGCGCGCCCCGGCTTCGTCGAATTTGCCGTCCTTGTAGGCATGCATGCCCTGGTAACCCTGCTGGTGCATCTTGCCCATCAGGTCCCAGCGTTGCTGGTCAAGTTTTTTCTGGATTTCGAGCATTTTCGACTGCTGGTCGGGTGTGAGGTTGATGCCGGCATAGCCGTAACCGCCCATCATCCCCGGTCCCATCATGCCGGAACCACCCATCATGCCGCCCCCGCCGTAACCGCCCATCATGCCCGGGCCCATCATGCCGGGACCGCCATATCCGCCCATCATGCCCGGACCGTAATTCTGGGCCACCGCAATGCCCACCAATGCCGCGCAGGCCAATCCCGCGACCAGCGATTTCTTCACGAATGGTTTCATATCGACCTCCATGCAGTAACCAATAACTCCGGCAACAGGGTCGCGCGTTCGGCCCCGAGGCATGTTGTTCCAGATCAATAAATTGCTGATCTTGCTGCAAGCGCCAGCCATCGCCCCTCAGCCTGAGGTATTATTTTTTATGTTTTAAATCATATGTTTAAATGACATTTCTCCAGCGCCCGGAATCCGGGCAACTGGCGCTTGACCTTCCCATTATGGGAAGCTTGATCATGGCTGCGTATTCCACCAACACAGGGAAATAGGCCATGAAACACGAACTGCATCTGCATCACTACCACGACGCCGGACACATGCTCGACACCCACCACCATCACCAGGCCGCAACGCGGACCGACAGTTCGCTGAACCGTGTCGCGTGGATGGCGACGCTGCATTGCCTGTCGGGCTGTGCCATCGGAGAAGTCGCCGGCATGGTCATCGGTACCGCGCTGGGCTGGAGCAATCTGGAAACCATCGCACTGGCTGTCACGCTTGCCTTCATCTCGGGCTACCTGATGACCATGATTCCGCTGCTGCGCGCCGGCATGCCGCTGCGCACAGCGACAAAACTGGCCCTCGTTGCGGACAGCGCCTCCATTGCCGTCATGGAAATCGTCGACAACCTCGTCATGCTGGTGATCCCCGGCGCCATGGACGCGTCACTCGACACCCTGCTGTTCTGGGGCAGCATGACCGTCGCACTGGCCATTGCCGCGGTCGCCGCCTTTCCGCTCAACCGCTGGCTGATCGCACGCGGCATGGGGCACGCCGCCGTCCACGCACACCACGGACATCATTGATGGAGAACACCATGAACATCGGGCAGGCTGCCGCCGCATCCGGCGTTTCCGCCAAGATGATCCGGCACTATGAATCCACCGGCGTGCTCGTCAGTGCAAAGCGCAGCCAGTCCGGTTACCGCATCTACAACGACAATGACGTGCACGTCCTGCGCTTCATCAAGCGTGCGCGCTCACTGGGCTTTCCTGTCGCCGAAATCCGCAAGTTGCTGATGCTCTGGCGCAGCCGCCGGCCCAGCGCCGAGGTCAAGCGACTCGCGCTGGGTCATGTCTCGGAACTGGAGAAGAAAATCATCGAAATGCAGGAGATGGCCAGTACCCTGTCGCACCTCGCACAGCATTGCCATGGCGACGAGAGGCCTGAATGCCCGATCCTGGAAGCGCTGGGCAGCGGCGACGTCGATCCTGCCTGGCGCTAGCGCCCGCCGCCCGCGCGCGCCTGCTGCATCGCCTGCAGCAGTATTTCCGGATCCTGCGCGCCCGACAGCCCGATGGTGCGGCCGAAGATGAAGAACGGCACGCCGCCGATGCCGACCTGGCGCGCCTCCTCGTCGGCGGCGCGGATCACATCCACATCGGCGCCACTCTCCAGGTACTTCAGCGTCATTTCGCGGTCCAGACCGGCTTCGGCCGCATAAGCGGCCAGCACCGTGCTGTCGGTCAGGTTCGCACCCTCGATGAAATAGGCACGGAACAGCGCTTCGGCCACGGCGTCCTGTTTGCCGAGTTCACCGGCATGGTGCAGCAGCCGGTGCGCCTTGACGGTGTTCGGCTGCACCGAGATTTTTTCGAACTGCATGTCGAGCCCCACGGTCTTGCCGACATCGGCCACGCGCTGGTAGCGGCCGTGGCCGCCGCCGCCGAACTTGCGCTGGATATAGTCGAGACGCGGCATGCCGGACTCCGGCAAGTCGGGGTTCAACTGGAATGGCAGCCAGCGCACGACTGGCGGTTCTTCATCGGGATACAGTTCCGCGAACTGCTGCAGCGCGATTTCCAGCTTGCGCTTGCCGATGAAGCACCAGGGTCAAACCACGTCGGAAACGATATCGATGCTGACGCGCTGGGTCATGGGGACTCCGTTGGTGTAGACAGTCAGATTGAGGTATTAACTTAAGTATTTGTTTTTAATGCTATTTTTGTTTCAAACTCATCCACGCAAGGACGCGAGATCGATTTTGCCTGAAAACAGGCGCGGTACCCCAGCCAGCGCCGCATCGCATTGCTGCGGCGTCCAGCCGCCGAAGGCGCAATTGCGGCGGAACTTGTCGTCGATTTCGTCGCGGCTCAGCGGTTCCTGCGCGCCGCCGCGGATATGCGGCTGGCGTTCCTCGAACACGCGGCCGTCCTTCAGCGTCATCCGCACGTGGCCGGTATAGGCTTTCGGATAGGGATTGTGCGGATCAACCACGTATTGCACTTTCGAGGCCAGTGCGAGGATGCGCGGATCACGCACGGTCTCCTCGGTGAAGGCAGCGAGGCCTGCTCCGCCGGTGACGAAGGCGACCGCAATGTTGAAGGGCGCGCTGAATTTCGCCGCGTAATCGTTCGCGGGCTTCTGCTTGGCCGGCAGTGGATCCCACAGCCGGTGCACATAACCTTCCGCGGTTTCGCACAACACCGCGGTGACGTCTTCGGCGGCAAATCCTTTTTTCGCCAGGCGCAGCGCGCAGTCGACGTAGGGCTGGTTCATGGTGCCCGTGGCATAAGGCTTGAAGGTGATGCGCGAGGTGTACCAGTCTTTGCCGAAATCACGGAACAGCACATCGTAGTTGCCTTCCAGGCTGCGCGCGAATGCGTAGAACAGGCCATGCGTGCCTTCAAACACGGTACGCGGTCCGAGAAAGCCCTGCTGCCCGAAACGCGCCGCCTGGATCGCGGCATGCGCCGCCCATCCAGGATGCAGGCGCTTGGTCCAGGCGCCTTCTGCCAGGTATTCGATAATGCCGCCGGTCATGCTGCCGGCGATGCCCAGCGCGTCCACGGTCTGCTTTTTGTTCAGTTTCATCGTCCGCGCCACCGCCAGCGTCGCCGCCATCGCGCCGAGCACGCCCGTGGGATGGAAGCCCGACTTGTGGATCGCCTTCGGAATCACCATCGACAGCCGGCACAGCGTTTCCACACCCACCGCAAACCCGGCCAGCATGTCGCGGCCGTCGCAGCCGAAACGTTCCGCTGCGGCCAGCACCGCCGGCGCGATCACCGTGCTCGAGTGCACCGGCCCGCCCTCGAAGGTGTCGTCGAAATCCTCGCCGTGGGTGGCGGTGCCGTTGATGGTCGCCGCGATCTCCGCGGAATAGGTCTGGACGTGGCCGATCGCCGTGCACGGACCTCCGGCATCGACGCCGGCAACAATTGCACGCACGTAATCGGTATTGCGCGCGGCCACGCACAGTCCGATCACGTCCACCAGCAGTTCCTCTGCACGCGCGCGCACCGCTTCCGGCAATTGGTCGGCAGTCAGCGCCGCCGCCTGGTCGGCGAGACGTTCTGCTATTGCGACTTCGGGCAGTTTGGCAGTCATGGTTTCATCGTTTTCAAAGAAAAGCGGGGGTGCATCACCCCCGCCGGAATCATCGTCCCCCCGGCAGGCCGGGGGGACTTGCCTGCGCCGCTCAGCGGATGACCTTGATGCCGGCTTGCGTGAGGATGCCGCGCATCTGGGTGCTGAAAACGTCGAAGAACTTCGACAGTTCGGCAGCCTTCATGTAGCCGTCCTCGAACTGCTGGTCCTCGAGGTATTTTTTCCAGGTAGCCGTCTTGGTCATGCGCCCGAAGAGGTCCTCGTAATAGGCGACGACGTCGGGAGCGACGCCCGGCGGCATCACGATGCCGCGCACCTGCGGCACGATGGGCACGTCATAACCGGCCTCCTTGAGGGTAGGCACGTTGGGGAAACCTGCGAGGCGCTTCTCCGCGACCGTCGCGATCACCCGCATGTTGCCGCCCTTGATGTGTTCGCCCGCTTCCTGCGGCTCGACCACCATCAGGTTGACGTGGCCGCCGAGCAGCGCGGCGATGCGCTCGCCGCCGCCCTTGAAAGACACGTAGGCCCAGTCGGCTCCGGTGACCTTCATCAGCAGCTGGCGCACCACGTTGTCACGGCTGGTGAGCGAACCGCCGGACTGTTTCAGCGTCTTGGGATTTTTCTTCGCCTCGTCGATCAGGTCCTTCAGCGTCTTGAATTTCGAGTCGGCCTTGACCGCGATCAGCGCCGGCTCCAGCACCAGGCGCGAAACCGCGCTCATGTCCTTGATCGTGTATTTGGCTTCCTTGCGCACCAGCGGATTGGTCATCCAGTTGCCGGTGAACACCGCGATTGCATGGGTGTCGCCCTTCTTCTCGACTACATAGGCCATCGCCGTCAGGCCGCCGCCGCCGGATTTGTTGTTGACCTGGAAGCGCACCGGCGCGAGATTTTCCTTCTCGATGACCTGGGCCATGAACCGCGCCAGCACGTCGGCGCCGCCGCCGGGTCCGGTATGGACGATGAGTTCGACCGGCTTGGTGGGCTTGAACTGCGCCCAGGCCGGAGCCGCCGCAAGCGCTGCCGCGCAGGCCGCCACCACGATTGATGTACGTAAGTTCATTTTGCAACCCTCCTCATGTAATTGATTTTCCGTTCAACCATTTTCTTCGATTGCCTTGATGCGCCAGACATTCACTTTGCGGAACAAGGGCAGCAACAGCAATATTACCGTCAAAACCAGCATCCCCGCGGACATCGGCCTCGATACCAGGATCGACAGATCGCCCTGTGACATCATCAGCGACTGGCGCAACGCGCTTTCCATCGCGTCTCCCAGCACCAGGCCGAGGATCAGCGGGGCCGAGGGGTAATCCAGCCTGCGCATCGCGTAGCCCAGCAGCCCGAATCCTGCCAGCAGTCCACAGTCGAACAGGCTGCCGGAAACCGAATAAACACCGATCACCGAAATGCCGAAGATCACCGGATAAAGAATGAATTCGCGCAGCTTCAGTATCTGCGCGAACAACGGTATCAGCGGCAGGTTGAGCACCAGCAGCATGATGTTGCCGACATACATGCTGGCCACCAGCCCCCAGAACAGTTCCGGATTGTCCTGGATCATCAGCGGCCCGGGGCGCAGGCCCCACAGGATGAAAGCCGCGAGCAGGATCGCCGTGGTCGCCGACCCGGGTATGCCCAGCGTCAGCAGCGGCACCAGCGAACCGCCGGTCTCCGAATTGTTGGCGCCTTCCGGCGCGGCCACGCCCTCCGGGACTCCGGTGCCGAATTTTTCCGGGTGTTTCGATACGGCCTTTTCCAGGCCGTAGGATATGAACGAGGCGATGGTCGAACCGGCGCCCGGCAGCACGCCGATGATGAACCCTATCACCGAACCGTTGAGTAAGGCGAAACGGCAGTCCTTCAGTTCCGCCATTGTCGGCAGCAGGTTGCGCAGCCCCTTGGGCACCGGCAGCAGCGTGCCCTCGCCCCGCTTCTCCATGTTGCCCAGCACCTCGCCCAGCGCGAACACGCCGATGGCGACGATCACGAAATCCACGCCGTCGAGCAGTTCGCTGATGCCGAACGTGAACCGTGAATCGTCGCTGAACAGGTCGATGCCGATGCCGGCGAGCCACAGGCCGAGCAGCATGGCCAGCAGAGCCTTGACCAGCGAATCGCCGGCGAGCAGCACCACCATCGCCAGCCCCATGGACATCAGCGCGAAATATTCGGGAGAACTGAACGACAGCGCGAATTTCGCCAGCGGCGGCGCCAGCAGCATCAGTCCGATGACGCCGACGGTGCCGGCGACAAAGGAGGATATTGCCGCAATGCCCAGCGCCGCGCCGCCGCGCCCCTTGCGCGCCATCTGGTAACCGTCGAGGCAGGTCACCACCGATGCCGACTCTCCTGGCACGTTGAGCAATATGGCCGTCGTCGAACCGCCGTACTTGGCGCCGTAATAGATGCCCGCGAGCATGATCACCGCGGTCGTCGGCGGCATGTTGAAGGTCAGCGGCAGCAGCATCGCAATGGTCGCAGCCGGCCCCAGCCCCGGCATCACGCCGATGACCGTGCCGAGGAACACGCCTACGAAACACCAGAACAGGTTCAGCGGCTGGAGGGCGACAGCAAAACCGTGGATGAGGCCGGAGAAGACTTCCATGTCAGAATCCCAGCGGCCCGACCGGCAGGTTCAGCTGCAGCCCCAGGCCGAACACGAGGTAAAAACCGGCGGCATTGCCTACCGCGACAGCCAGCGCCACTTTCAGCGGCCGGCCATACATCACTGCCACGATGAACAGCGTCAGCAGCGCCAGCGCCGTGAGAAAACCAAGGACATTCATCAGCGCCACGCTGCCGGCAAACGCCGCCCACACGCCGAGCGCGCGGCCCACACCCGTCCAGTCCGTGCCTTTCCTTGCGGTCGCGGACGGCAGCAGGGATTTCGCCACCAGCAGCAGCGACAGCACCACCATCACGATCCCGTACCACAGCGGGAAAAATCCGGGGCCCGGTCCCTCCTCGCTGCTGTAGGTCCACTGCCAGGCTTCACTGACGATGAATGCGCCCAGCGCGGCAAGCACCGCCCCGGACATCACGTCCCCCTTCAGCCATTTTGATTGTGTCAAACCCTGTTCCTCCGGCACGGCCGGTCTGCTGCGACCGCGTTCAGCCCTGCGGTGACCTTTGATACCGGCCCACGGGGACGATTTCGGCAGTGGTGCCGCCGGGAGCGCGGAATTTCACCGGGATGACCCCGGGGTCGCTGATGATGGTGCAGCCGTATTTTTTGATTTCCTCGGCATATTTCGCCACGTCATCCACTTCGATCGCGAAATGATGGATGCAAGGGCCTTCGCCCGAAGCTTTCGATTCTGCGGACTGCGTGCCCTCGTCGTACTTGATCAGGGTGAAATCGAGGTCGCCGTCGGTCAGGTGACGCGACGTGTGGTCGCGCGTTTTCTTGGTCACGACTTCCTTGAATCCGAAAACGTTCTGGTAGAACTCGGTCGTTTTCTCGATATCTTCAACTTTGAGGGCGAGGTGAACTATGCGGTTCATTGCTGCTTCTCCGGTTCAGGATTCGATTTCAAAACCCGCAGCGCGTAGCTGGGGGCGGAATTCGGCGATCGTCAGGCAGCGCACGAACTCGCGCGCCAGTTCGGGTTGCGCCGCGCGGGCGGCGACCCCGGCGGTGTAGACGGTCTTCATCTGGAATTCATCGGGCAGCGCACCGACCAGCGTCACGCCGCTGATCGGCAGTATCTCGGTATTCTGCGTGATGCCCAGCTCCATGCTGCCGCTGCTGGCGGCAAGCCAGTTCATTGCCGCGTTGCCGTTAGGAAAAAACTGCATGCGGTCCTCGACCTGCGTCGCCACGCCCAGCCGCTCCATCAGCCGCATCACGATCTTGCCCGCCGTCGCCGTCGCCGGATCGGGACAGACGATGACCGAGGCGGCAAGGATGTTGCCGCGCAGCGCCTCGCGGGTGCGCACTTCCGGCAGCGGCGTGCCGGCCCGCACCGCGACCCCGGTGCCGACCTTGCCGATGTCGGTCACCGAAGACACCGCCACCATGCCGGCGGACACCAGGTCCTGGATCAGCTGCGCGCTGAGTATGATCACGTCGACGGGTTCGCCGCCGACCATGCGCGCCTTCATCGCACCCACGGCACCGAATGCCGCTTCCACATCGTGCCCGGTCGTGCGCCGAAATTCCGCAATGACCGCTTCGCAGACGGCTTGCGCCGCCCCCGCGCTCAGCAAGCGCAAAACCGCCATGATCCGTTCCCCTGCACCGTTGTATGCAAGCGCCCGATGTTACCAGCAGACCCCTCCAACTCCTACTCCCGGGGACAGGAAATCTTGCAGCAACGCGGTGCATGGCATAGGCTGGCGACGATCATGAAGCGCGTACACAACGCCAGGCACCTGACCGAGGCCCACCTGATCCGCGACCTGCTCGAATCGCACGGCATCGATGCGCTGGTCCGCGGCGAATTCCTGACCGGCGGCTGGGGGGAATTGCCGGTGGACGTCTGCGCGGTATGGGTCACCGACGACGGACGTTTCGCCGACGCCGACCGCCTGCTGCGGGATTTCCTGCAGGGACAGCCCGGCAATTCCCACGACGCCACCGACTGGCACTGCCCGCACTGCGGCGAAACGCTGGAACGCCAGTTCACCGCATGCTGGCAATGCGGGGCCATGCGCCCGATCACTGCCTGATGACGAATTTCCCTGCCAGGATCACATCGTGAAAAAAACCCGACAAGCCATATCGCCTCTGATGCGTGCGCTGAGCAACCACATCGCCACGGCATTGCGCACTGCACCACCGCGCCCGGTCATGGAACGCGCCAAAATCCATGTCGTGGATACGGTGGCGGCCATGGTTTCAGGGTCACGCCTGCTGCCGGGCAAGGCCGCGATCCGCCATCTGCGCACCCTCGGCGGCAAACTCGAAGCCGGCGTCATCGGCACGCGTATGGTGACCTCCATCGCCAACGCCGCGCTCGCCAACGGCATGTTCGGCCACGCCGACGAAACCGACGACACGCATCCGCCATCACTGACCCACCCCGGCACCAGCGTGCTGCCGGCGGCGCTGGCCATCGGCGAACGCGACCGCCTGCCCGGCAAAACGGTATTGCGCGCGGTGGTGCTGGGCTACGACATCTGTTCGCGCCTGCTGCTGTCGCTGAAGCCCATGCCCTTCCTGCGCTCCGGCCATCATGCCGGCGCCTTCGGCCAGTTGTTCGGCGCCGCTGCCGTTGCCGGCGCACTGATGCGGCTCAGCCCGCAGCAGATCCGTTACCTGCTGTCTTACGCGGGCCAGCAGGCAGCCGGCATGTACACCATGTTCCGCGACCCTGAGCACATCGAAAAAGCCTTCGCGATGGGCGGCATGCCCGCGCACAACGGTGTTTCCGCCGCGCTGATGGCCGAAAACGGCTGGACCGGGGTCGAGGACATTTTTTCCGGGGAGCGCGACTTCTTCCATACCTTCGGCCCCGATGAAGGCACCGACCGCAAGGCCCTGGTCCGCGGCCTCGGCCGCGACTACGAAGTCATGCGCGGCGGCATCAAGCGCTGGGCGGTGGGTGGTCCGATCCAGGGACCGCTGCACGTGCTGCGCGACCTGATGCAGCGTCATGGCTTCCGGGCCGCTGACGTTGCGCAGCTCATCGCGCGCATGCCCGACAAGGAGCTGGAAATCGTCGACAACCGGCCGATGCCCGACATCTGCGTGCAACACCTGCTGGCTGTGATGCTCGCCGACGGCAGCGTGACCTTCAAATCCGCGCACGACTTCAAGCGCATGCAAGACCCGAAAATACTCGCCCTGCGTAAACGCATCCGCGCCGTGGGCGATCCCAGACTCACGGACGCCCAGCGCCGCTGGCGCTGCGTGATGGAAATCCGGCTGCGCGACGGCCGCGTGCTCAAACACCAGACCATGGCGGCCAAGGGCAGTTTCGAAAATCCGCTGACGCGGGCGGAAGAGGAAGAAAAGGCGCTCGACCTGCTGCTGCCGGTGATCGGCAAGGCCCGCAGCCGCCGCCTGCTCGACGCGCTGTGGAATTTCGAGAAAATTCCGGACGTGCGTGTGCTGCGCCGGCTGTACTGCGCCTGATCCCCGCTTAATTACCCGACTGCACCCGCTCGGCGACATTGGCGCGATCCGACGCGATCACGCCGTCGACCAGTTCGACGATGCGGTCGCAGCGCGCCGCCAGCCGCGGGTCGTGGGTCACGATCAGCAGCGCGGTGCCGAACTCGCGGTTGAAGCGGCGCAGCAGTTCGAAAATGCTGTCACTGGTGTGGGTGTCGAGGTTGCCGGTGGGTTCATCCGCCAGCACCAGCTGCGGCGACAGCACCAGCGCGCGCGCAATCGCCACCCGCTGCTGCATGCCGCCCGAGAGTTCGTGCGGTTTTTTGCTCCCGGCGTCCCCCAGACCCACCGCGTCCAGCAATTCGGCGGCACGGCGGCGCAGTTCCGATTCCGGCTGCGGATGGCGGCGCTGCCCGATCAATGCCGGCAGCATCACGTTTTCGAGGGCGGTGAACGCCGGCAGCAGGTGGTGAAACTGGAAAATGAAACCCAGTTCGGCGTGGCGGGCGCGGGTACGCTCGTCGTCGGCAAAGGCCGTCACGTCACGGCCGGCGAGGTGATAACTGCCGCCGGAACCGCGCTCGAGCAGACCGAGGATGTTGAGCAGCGTACTCTTGCCCGATCCCGAAGGCCCGATCAGCGCGGTGAATTCGCCGGGCTGCAGCGTCAGGTCGACACCGTGCAGCACCTCCTCCTCGCTGGGCAGGCCGGCGTTGTAGGTCTTGCGCAGGCCCTGCAACTGCACCAGGTACTCGGTGGACACGGTCAACCCCGGATAGCCTGCGCCGGATCCAGCCGCGCAGCGTTGCGCGCCGGCAGCACCGCCGAGAGCAGACCCAGCACAGCGGCGGCAAGCACGACAATGCCGATCAGGCCGAAGTCGAAGTTCAGCGAAAACAGCGCCTCGCCCTCGGCATTGCGCAACACGTGGCTGAACACCACCACCAGCAGCAGTCCCAGCACCGAACCGAGCAGCGCGCCGCAGACGCCGACCATCACGCCCTGCATCAGAAACACCGACTGCATCTGCCGCCGCGTCGCGCCGACCGCGCGCAGGATGCCGATCTCCTTGCGTTTCTGCACCACCGACACCACCAGCACGCTGGCGATGCCGAGCGCGACGACGATGGTGATGAATACCTTGATCAGCAGCGTCATGATGTTCTGGTTGCTGATGGCGGTGAAAATGAAATTGTTGTTCTGTATCCAGCTCTCGATCAGCTGCCCGGACTGGATGCGCAGGCGCGCCGCAATCTCATCGGCGCGCATCATCTCGTTCACCGAAACATCGAGGTTGGTGATGCGTCCGGGAATTCCGAACAGGCTCTGTGCGGCGCGCAGGTCGGTATAGACGTAACGCCGGTTCAGGTCGCGCGAACCGAGGTCGAGCAGCGCGCGGATGCGCAGCACCTCGTTGCCGCCCTGCGCCGACTGCACGCGGAAACGGTCGCCGAGCACCGCACCCAGGTCCTTGGCGAGTTCGATGCCAATGATGGCGTCGCCCGGGTCGAGCTGCAGCAGGCCGGTACTGATCTTGTCGTCCAGGCGCACCACGCGCACGTAACGCTCCAGCTCCGTGCCCAGCACCACCACCGAACGCGACGCATCGCCCTTGATGCCCAGCGCGGCGCCCGAAACCACCGGCGCCACGGCTTTCACGCCCTCGGTCTCTTCCGTTGCGCGCGCCAGACCCAGCCAGCCGTCGATGGTGGTCAGGCGCTGCGGCCGCGCCTGCACCGAGGCCGCGCGCGACACCTCGCCGCCCGCGATCAGCGGCGCCACGGTTTCCTCCGGGGGCTTGATGACGATATGCGGCTGCGCACCGGTTACGCGGCGGATCAGGTCGGACTGCACGCCGGTCAGCACCGCGGTGATGAAAAATATCACCGCGACGCCGATGCCCGCGCCGCCGATGATCAATGCCGTCTGCATGCGGCCTTCGCGCAGGAAGCGCAGCGCGACGGTCAGTTCGAACCCGAGCGCGGTCATTTCCGTTCGCGCACCCGCGCCCCGGCCGCGACTTCGCGATTGAGGATCACCCGGTCACCGGTCTGCAGGCCTGCGGCGATCGCCACCCGGCCCTGCGTCTGCAATCCGGCGCGCACCGGCACCTTCACCGCAACATCGTCGCGTTCCACCAGCACCCAGGGTTTGTCGGTTTGCAGCTGGCGCACCGCATCCGAGGGCAGCATGTAAGCCTGTTTCAGCAGCGGCCCCAGCAATTCGATCGACACCGTCATGTCGGACTTGAGGAATTGCGGCGGCTTTTCCACGTCGAAACGCAGCTCGACGGTGCCGCGCGCAGCGTCTATGCCCGGTGAAACGTAGTTCACCACCGCCTCGAAACGTTCGGCGGGAAACGCATCGGCCGCTGCGGTGGCCACGGCGCCGGACTTGATCAGCGGCAGGTTTTTCTCATCGACCTGCACGATCAGCCGCACCGGACCGTCCAGCGCCAGCGTCATCATGCGCCGGGCCGGCTGCGCGATGTCTCCCGGTTCGATCACCCGCTCCAGCACCACGCCTGCTGCCGGCGCGCGTATCCGCGTCTGCGCGAGCTTGGCCTGGGCCGCGGTCAGCGCCGCCTCGGCTTCAACCAGCGCGCTTTGCGCCTGCTGCGCCTCGGCTCCGCTCACGGTTTGCGCGGCGGCCTGGGCGCGGGCGCTGGCCAGCTGGCTCTTTGCGACATCGAGCTGGCGGTCGGCTTCGTCGACGCGCGAGCGGCTGACGAAACCCTTGGCCACCAGATCACGCGCGCGTTTGGCTTCGCGTTCCGCCAGTTCGAGGTTGGCCGCGGCCTGCTGCACTCCCGCCTGCGCCGTCGGCAGCGCCAGCGTTTTCACCGATGCCACGCGCGCCTGCGCCCGCGCCACCGCGGCCCGCGCCTGTGCCGCTGCTGCAGCGAGCTCACCCTGTTCCAGTTCGACCAGCACCTGGTCGGTGACGACCCGCGCGCCCTCGCGCACCAGTACTTTTTCGACGCGCGCGGTAATCGTCGCGCCGATGTCGACCCGCGCCGGCGGCAGCACGCGGCCGCTGGCCACCACGCTGGTCTGCACGTCGGCGGCGGCCACCGTGACCAGGTCCACTTCAACGGATTTCGGGCGGTTGAGCACCAGCAGCAGCACCACGCCGGCCAGCACGATGCCTGCAACAACAATGATTCTACGCATGTCGCCTTTCAGATTTTCTGCAGCTTGCTTAACGTGTGGCGAGGAAATCGCGCACGCCGGACTCATCACGCAAACGCCAGACGCGGGCGATGACCCGTTTCATTTCATCCGCGGTCAGCGCGCCCGAATACGCGACCAGCCGCTGCGCCTTGTCTTCGAGTTCAGTGCGCGACAGCGTATTTTCCGGATCACCCTTGGGCGTTTCGACGCGGCACTCCAGCGTGCGGCCGTCCGCGGTCTGCACCGTGACGCGCCCGATCCACTTGCGCGGGTAAGCGGCGTCGATGTCGCTGTCGAGAACCATGCGCACACGGTCGTAAAAAATACGTAACTCTTTGTTTTTAATTGATTTATCAGTAAAATCCGGCAACGCAGCACGGCCCAGCACGGCGATCAGCGCGAGCACGAAACCCATCGAAAATTTCGACTGGTGCACGGTTTGCGGATCAGTCACCGGCCCCAGCACGTCGATCGCGCCCTGGTGCACATGCGCGGTGACCCGGGTGATGTCGTCCGCTTTCAACCCGTGCTGCTGCATCAGGGTGAGCAGCGCATCCGCGGCGGGATGCGTATGGCGGCACGAAGCATGGAACTTGAAGGAAGTTTCCGCGGTGGCCCAGCGCGTGCCCAGGCCGTCAGTCAGCCAGCGCGCATCGGCATCGCTGGACATGCCGGCGGCCATGCCCTGTTTGCCTTCGAAAATCGCGCGCGCCCCGGTAAAACCGTCGCGGGCGATGTATGCCGCCATCAGTCCGTCGGCAGCCGACTTCGCGGTATGCAGCTGTTTCGAATCCGCCGCATCGCGCAGGAACTCCCACAGGCCGGCAGCCATCGTCCCCGCGGACCCCAGCGCATGCTGCATACGGTCGGCATCGAGCTTGAGGATGTGCGCGACCCCTGCCGCCGCCGCGAGTTTGCCCGCAGTGCCGGTGGTGTGGAACACCTTGTAGTGCGAACGGCCGAGAAATTCACCGACGCGCACACCGCATTCGTAACCCGCCACCGCGGCAGCGATCAGGTCTTTTCCAGTAGCGCCGACCTCCTGCGCCGCTGCCAGCACCGCCGGGAACACCACGGTGCCCGGGTGCAGCACCGAACTGTTGTGCAGATCGTCCTGCTCGACGAAATGCGAAGCCGCGCCGTTGACCAGCGCGGCGAACAACGGCGAGGTGTATTTACGCGTCAGCAGGTTCTCCGCCGCACCGTCGCCGGGACCCATCGCCGCCGCGAAAGCATTGATGGTTTCCACCGGCCGCGCGCCCTTGCCGGCCAGCGCCGAAGCGAACCAGTCGAGGAACAGCTCCTCGGTGCGCGCCACCACCGGCGCCGGGATGTCCTCGTAACGGAGCGCGGCGAGGAATGCGCTGAGCGCCTGCGACGGGCTGGTTGCGGGGACGGCGGCTGATTTTTTGACGGCCATATGCATGTTGGACTCCGGATGGTGCGCGGAAAGAGGCATCATTCTAGAATGAAACCGTTCGCTCCACTTCTGAAAATCCCGCGCCGTCAGGATCATCACGCGGAGCCTTGATCAACATCAACCGGAAACCCCCATGGCCAAACGCAAATCCATACGCACCGACATCGCCTGGAGCGCCGTCGACCGCATCACCGTCAAGGGGCACGACCTGTGCACCGACATCCTTGGCAAGCTGTCGCTGGGCGACATGGCCTTCCTCGAAATCACCGACCGCCTGCCAACGCCGCGCGAGTCTGTGATGTTCAACGCCATCGCGGTGACGCTGGTCGAACACGGCCTGACGCCGAGTTCGCTGGCGGCGCGCCTGACCTACACCGGTGCCCCGGAAGCGATGCAGGCCGCGGTCGCCGCCGGGCTCTGCGGCCTGGGCAGCGTGTTCGTCGGCAGCATGGAAACCGCGGCGCGCATGCTGCAGGAAGCCCTGCCCGACCCGACGGTTGATGCCGACCTCGACAATCTGGCGGCTGAGATCGTCGCAAAATTCCGTGCCCGCAAACAGATCGTGCCCGGCATCGGCCACACGCTGCACAAGCCGGTCGATCCGCGCGCGCCGCGGCTGTTCGCGATCGCCGCCGAACAGGGTTATGACGGCCCGTACGTGAAGCTGATGCAGAAAGTCGGCGAACACGCCGAAAAAGCCTACGGCAAGTCACTGCCGGTCAACGCCACCGGCGCCATCGGCGCCATCGCCAGCGAACTGAAGCTGCCGTGGAAAATTGTCCGCGGCATCGGGGTACTGGCGCGCGCCATCGGCCTGGTCGGCCACATCCTCGAAGAAATGAAGGACCCGATGGCCTATGAAATCAAGCAGCGCGCTGAAGAAGAGGCCACCGCCCATCTGCGCGGCTGACATGCCTGGTCACAGCGGAATCGCGTAAGCTGTCAGTGCTGCAGTTGACTGTCGCTCAAGGGAGAATCACCGCATGAAACGCGCATTGGCCATGTCCGCTCTCGCCGCTCTGCTGCTGGGCGGCTGCGCCAGCACTTTCGAATACGGCTGGACGACCCTGATCGGCAACGGCAAGGGCTTCTACAGTTTTAACCGTATCGGCGATGCCAACTGGCGCAGCGAAGACGGCGCCATCGTCGCCGACAGGGGCAAGGGCGGATTCCTGGTCACCCGCAAATCGTTCAGGAATTTCGAACTGCAGGCGGAATTCTGGGCCGATCACACCACCAACAGCGGCTTATTCCTGCGCGCGCAGGATCCGAACAAGGTCGGCGCCGACAATGCCTACGAGGTCAACATCTTCGACCAGCGTCCCGGACAGGAATACAGCACCGGCGCCATCGTTGGTTTTGCGCAGGTCGGCAACCCGCCGCCCAAGGCCGGCGGCCAATGGAACACCTTCGAGATCTACGCCAACGGCCCTGAACTGGTGGTCAAGTTGAACGGCGTGGTCACCGTCGCCATGAACAACAGCCGGTTCAAGGAAGGCCCGATCGGCCTGCAATTCGGCAACGGCGCCAAAGGCAAACCCGGCGGCGCCATCAAATGGCGCAAGATGCTGATCCGCCCGATCTGAGCCGTGAACCATCCACCTGAACCACCCGGGCCCGCTTCCCGGGCCGGCATCCGCCAGGTCATCGCCACCATGTTCTGGGGCCTGTGCATGATCGGCAAGAAAGGCACCTGGGAGCGCGACGGCGTCACGCTCACGCCTGTCCAGGTTGTCGTCGGCGCACTGGTCACCACGGTCGTGGTCATCGGCCTGTTGCTGCTGCTGGTACGGATCGCCGTCTCCTGATAACCCGGCAAGACCATCGCAAAAACAACCCCGCCTTGACAAGCTCCGGCGGCGGCGCAGAATCTGCGACGCCGTCGCCCATCCGGGCACCGGCCACACTGGGGGAGACAAAAAATGAAACGTCTGTACGCAGTTGCCATGCTTGCTGCAGCGCTGATCGCCGGCTGCGCCAGTTACTCGCCTTCGCAGGGCTGGGTAACGCTCATCGACGGTGACAAGGGACTCGAAAACTTCAACAGGATAGGCGACGCCGACTGGCGCGCCGAGGGCGGTGCCATCGTCGGCACCAAGGGCAAGGGCGGATACCTGGTATCGAAAAAATCCTACAAGGATTTCGACCTCTACGTCGAATTCTGGGCCAACGCGGACACCCAGAGCGGCGTCTTCCTGCGCGTTTCGGATCCGAAGAAAGTCGGCGCCAACAGCGCCTACGAAGTGAACATCTACGACAAGCGTCCCGGCCAGGAATACCGCAGCGGCTCCATCGTCAATTACGCCCGCGTGCCGGTGCCTACGGTCTACAAGACCAATGGCGGCTGGAATACCTTCCGCATCACCGCACAAGGTCCGGAAATCACCGTCGTTTTCAACGGCGTGGTAACTGTGCACATGAACAACGGCAAGTTCAAGGAAGGCCCGATCGCGCTGCAGTTCGGCAACCGCGGCAAGGAACCGGGCGGAACCATCAAGTGGCGCAAGTTGGTGGTCAAGCCGCTCTGATCGCAGTCCGTTCGCAAAAAAGCCCCGCCATGCGGGGCTTTTTGATGATGCATTACCGGCAGATTGTTCAGTCGTCCTTCTCGCCGCCCAAAGCCTTCAGCAGGTCACGGATCAGCAGCGCCAGTTCTCCGGTCATCAGAGCGAAATCGTTGTCGAACCGCTCGGCTTCGTCGCCGGCTTCGGAGTCCGATTCGCGGCGCAGGATGTCAAGGAACTGCAGCCGCTTCAACTGCAGCTCCTCGGTCAGCACAAACGAAATCCGGTCATTCCAGGTAAGCCCCAGCTTCACCACGGTCTTGCCCGCACTGATGTGGTCGCGGATTTCCCGGCCCTCGAGGCTGTGCCGCGCGTAACGCACGGTGGCCTTGCTGGCGTCGGCCGCGCGCAGTTCCAGGTCCTGGTCGATGCCGAAAGCGCCCGGAGCATCGCCCTTGACCAGCCATTCGGCCATCGCCGCCGCCGGCGAACGCTGGGTGTCGATGCGACCCGCCTTCAGATCGTCGTCGCTGCGGCGCAGCGCTTCCATGAACAGCTCGGCCTTGGTTCCTGCTCCGGTATCGACCGCCAGCAAATGATTGACCGCATCGATCCACGCGTGCGTGGTACGCCGGCGTGCCAGCGCCCGCGGCATCAGCTCGCTGGTGATCTGGTCGCGGATCTCGCGCATCTGCTTGCGCCCCACCGGGCGGCCCTGCTGCTGCTCGACGACGCGTGCCTTCTCTTCCGCCTGCTGGCGGATGATGGTGGCGGGCAGGATTTTCTGCTCGTCGCCGAGGGCGATCAGCCAGTGCTTCTGCAGCTGATGGACATAACGTCCTTCGTCATGCGGCGCCACCCAGCCGCGGGATTCCATCTGGTAGCCGCCGCAGGGTTGCAGGGTTTCCTCCGCGAGTTTGTCATTGAGCGCGTCAGCGTCGGAGAAACAACCCTCCGCCGCGCGGTAAAGCACGAGATTCTTGAGCCACATGTGAGAGATACCGGAAGACCGCAAAGCGGGCGATTATACGGACGCGCTCCGCGCGGCAACAGCTTGACAGCCTGCGATTGCCGCCATCCATTGCCGTCCATATCCCGGCCGGCCCGGTAAACGGTATCATCGGCGCTCCGTTTCACTCACGACCCAGTTCACCATGACCAGCGTCAGCTACGAAAACACCGCCACCAAGGCCCTGTCCTCCTCCGCGCCGCGCATCCTGCAGTCGATGCTCGCCCTCGACGATTTCGAGGACGCCGCGCGCCGCGGTATCCCGCGCCCGATCTTCGGCTACATCAACGGCGGCGTCGAAACCAACGCCTCGCTGCGCGACAACCGCGCGGTGTGGGACGAACTGCAGTTCATCCCCAAAACGCTGGTCGACACCGGCGACCGTACGCTGAAAACCACGCTGATGGGCAAGCAATACGATTTGCCTTTCGGCATACCGCCGATGGGCGGCACCGCGATGGCCTGCGCCGACGGCGACGTCGCGCTGTGCCGCACCGCGGCGCGCAACAACATTCCAATGGTGGTCAGCGGCGCCGCACTGACCCCGCTCGAACGCATCAAGCAGGAAGGCCGCACCGCCTGGTTCCAGGCCTACTTGCCGGGCGAAGATGACGTCATCAAGGCGCTGATTGAACGCGTCGAAAAAGCCGGCTACGACACGCTGGTGCTCACCGTCGACGTCCAGGTGCTCGCCAACCGCGAGAACAACGTGCGCACCGGCTTCAGCACGCCGCTGCGTCCTTCGCTGCGCCTGGCATGGGACATGGGCATCCGCCCGCGCTGGTGCCTGTCGATGCTGAAACAGACGCTGACGCACGGCATGCCGCATTTCGAGAACATGGGTCCGCGCGTGCCAATGATCTCCGGGCTCAACCGCCAGGCCGGACGCCGCGACCGGTTGTCGTGGAAACATGTCGACCTGATGCGCAGGTTGTGGAAAGGCAAGCTGGTGCTCAAAGGCATCCTCGACCCGCAGGACGCGGCGCGCGCGCGCGACGCCGGCGTCGATGGCGTGATGGTCTCCAACCACGGCGGCCGCCAGCTCGACGGCGCGGTGAGCCCGCTGCGCATGCTGCCCGGCGTCAAGGCCAATGCCGGCAACATGGCGGTGATGATGGACAGCGGCATCCGCCGCG